>JAIRYM010000003.1 GCA_031267615.1 Dysgonamonadaceae bacterium | reverse complement strand
ATTACATCATTTCAATCTCTGTTTGAGAGTATTGGTTTGCAAACGAATTGGCATACATTTCATATCATAGTACCGATTGGTATTAGTTTTTATACTTTTCGCTTGTTAAGTTATGTGATTGATATCAATCGGGGAAGATACGAACCGACACGCGATTTAATCGCGCTTTCTACATACGTCGCTTTCTTCCCATGTATCCTCTCCGGACCGATTGACCGCCCCGATATGATGATTCCGCAACTGAAAACACCAAGAGTATTTGATTACAGATTGACGGTTGACGGCTGCCGACAGATCCTGTGGGGGGTATTTAAGAAAACAGTCATCGCAGATAATCTGGCAGGATATGTTAATACGGTTTTTGAATCTTATCAGGACCAGAGCGGAAGCATACTGCTGTCGGGCGCAATGTTTTTTATGATTCAGATGTATGCCGACTTTTCCGGATATTCGGATATGGCGATCGGGGTATCCAAACTGTTGGGATTACGGGTTACTAAAAATTTCAATTACCCGTTCTTTGCTCAAAATATCGCTGATTTCTGGCGACGGTGGCACATTTCTCTTACCTCCTGGCTGACTGATTATGTGTTTATACCGCTGAATGTAAAGTGGCGGGACTGGGGTAAATGGGGAATGATAATGGCGATTGTTACCAACTTCATAATTTGCGGACTGTGGCACGGAGCGAACTGGACTTTTGTGCTCTGGGGGCTTTTTCACGGATTACTGTTTATCCCGCTCATTCTGTCCGGTAAAATGTTTAAGAAAACACGGATAGAAACCTCACGACGGGGTTTGCCAACCATGAAGGCTCTGGGCAGAATGATGCTGACTTTCTTGCTCGTATCTTTCGGGGCAATAATGTTCAGGGCTGAAAATATCGGCGCTGCCTGGAATTATATTGCAGAAATGTTTTCATCTTCTCCCTTTTCTTCAGGAGATGTCTTAGCCGGAAAACCGGCTGTATTCTGTCTTTTACTCCTGATTATCGAATGGACGGGCAGGGAAAACAATTATGCAACAGAAAAAATGTTTACACAAAAAACTTATCTGAGATGGGGACTTTATTACGCATTAACCGTAATGATATTCTCGTTTGGAGGAGGTGAACAGCAGTTTATTTATTTTCAGTTTTAGAATTATGAAAACATTTATTCGCAGAATATTATTATACATGTTACCAATCCTGCTGGTTGCCGCCGCGCTGGAAATATTCATTCGCAGGATCCCCAACGACTATACATTCAAAAAAGAATACATGGACGCCCACGCAGGCGAGATACAGACTCTGATAGTCGGAAATTCCCATGCACTTTACGGCGTAAATCCGATTTTCCTTTCGAGTAACTCGTTCAACGTATCAAACGTATCGCAAACCCTGGAATACGATTACGAAATCTTGAAGAAATACGAATCACGGCTCGTTAACCTGAAGACAGTTATCATCCCCGTTTCCAGTCTCTCTTTCTACGTAACCGCGGAAACCGGAAAAGAATCCTGGCGACAAAAAAACTACCGCATTTATTCCGGAATAAATAAAAAGATTCCGCTGAAATACCGGTTTGAAATATCCAGCCTTTCGCTGAAAACCAACATAAAAAGAGTAATAACCCGGCTGAAAGACGGAGGAAAAATAATTTCATCAAGCCTGGGCTGGGGAACCGGTTACAGTTCCGACCGCGCACAGGATTTACAAGAATCCGCGCTGGCGGCCGCAGCACGGCATACCGTGAAAAACATTCATTCCCGAGAAAGCGAAGAAATACTTGAATACAATCGGGAAATTACAGATTCTATCATCAGCCTGTGCCGCCGGCGCGGCGCCGACATCCTGTTTTTTACGCCTCCGGCATGGAAAACATACCGTCAGCTTCTAAACCGCGAGCAGATTGATTCGAATGTAAAAACGATAGAAGAAATTTCACAGCAGCACAGTCACTGCCGATACATTAACCTGTATTCCGACACATCATTCATCGCCGTCGATTTTTATGATGCAGACCATTTATCGGACCGTGGAGCAGAAAAACTTTCGCTGCTGCTCGATTCCCTGATCACAGTCAGAAAATAATTCCGTATATTTGCAGAACCTTAACTGTATGCACGGAGAACGGCGTGATATCGCTCTCCTTTTTTTAAAAAGATCTTTATTTTATATGAGTTTCGTTTCCCCCACGGTGGGGGAAGAGAATATCAAGCTGTTTTTTTTCTCCCACAGTGGCCGACGGAAATATCAATGCAAAAAAATAATTTTCAATTTTCAATTATTTTCGTACCTTTGCAGCCGTTTTAAAAAAAGAATATTAAACTAAAGAAGCACATATCTCTGATGGATCTGAAATTTTTAAGCTTGTCGAGCGGCAGTAACGGTAACTGTTATTTTCTGGGAACAGAGGAATTTGGAGTCCTGTTTGATGCCGGAATAAGTATGCGTTCCATCAAAAAAAACCTGAAAGAAAACGGAATCGGGATGGAAAAGATTATGGCGGTTTTTATTACGCACGACCACGCGGATCATATAAGGGCGGTCGCCGGACTGGGCGAAAAATACGGAATTCCGGTATATGCCACAAAACCGGTTCACGACGGTATTGAAAACAGCAGATTCCTGTCCGAAAAACTCGGTGATTCCAGAAGAATTATAGAAAAGGAAATAGCGGTTTATATAAAAGAATTTAAGATTACGGCGTTCGATGTGCCTCACGATTCGAGCGACTGTGTCGGGTATCTTGTTGATTACAAACATCACAAGTGGGTGCTGGCAACCGATGTGGGAGAGATTACAACCAAGATTGGCGAGTATATCCGTCTTGCAAATCACTTAGTTATCGAAGCTAATTATGACCGTGAAATGCTGATGAAAGGAAATTATCCCGACTTTCTCAAAGAACGTATTTCGGCGGGACGCGGGCATCTGTCCAATATCGAAACCGCCGGTTTTCTGGCAGCCAACTTCGATTTGCATCTGAAAAATATATGGCTCTGCCATTTAAGTCAGGAAAATAATCATCCCGACCTTGCCTTAAAGACGGTAGAAGTGGCGATGGGAAAATACGGGATCCGTACCGGAAAAGACGTCAACCTGACTGTCCTGAAACGCATCGTGCCTTCAGAAATGTTTATTCTTTGACTTACTTATGCAGGATAATCGCGAGAAAATAATGCTTCAGACATCGTGGACAAGCGTGCTGGGAAACGCTGTCCTCTCTGTGTTGAAAATAGTTGCAGGACTTGTGTCCGGCAGTCTTGCCGTTTTGAGCGACGGTCTGGATTCGGCTTCAGATGTTTTCACATCTCTCGTTATCCTTGTTACGACGTCGATAATAAACCGTCCGCCAAATCAGAAATATGCTTTCGGACGCGAAAAAGCTGAAAATATCGCCTCTACCCTACTCGCCTTTGTGATTTTCTTTATGGGCTGGCAGATGCTGATTATTGCAGTAAAAAAAATATTCAGCGGCGAAGAGGCATCAATGCCTGCCGGTATTGCAATCTGGGTGACATTGATTTCTATTGCCGGCAAACTGCTGCTGGCGCTTTATCAGTTCCGTCAGGGGAAACGGGTACAGTCGCAGATGTTGCAGGCAAATGCCGTAAATATGCGTAACGACGTAATTATTTCAATCGGAGTGCTGTTGGGACTGTTCTTTACATTTATTCTTAAAATACCGCTGCTTGATTCGATTGTCGCTCTGCTGATAAGTCTTTACATAATATATTCTGCTGTTGGCATTTTTCGCGATGCGAATATCGTGCTGCTGGACGGTATTGACGATACAACGGTTTACAACAAAATCATTGCTGCAGTAGAACAGATTCCGGGCGCTTATCATCCTCACCGTATTCGTTCAAGACATATCGGAAACCGTTATCACATCGTGCTTGATATTGAAGTTGACGGTTCGCTTTCTCTTACGGAAGCACACCTCATTGCACAGAAAGCGGAAGACAGTATCAGGAAGATGGTGGAAAATGTTTACGATATTTTTATTCACGTTGAGCCTCGCGGCGGCGAACATTGCGCAGAACCTTTCGGTATCAGTAAGGAAAATTTGATTTGAATCACTCCCCTGCCCTTCTTCATGCAAGCCCTTTTATCACTTCTTCAATCAGGAAAGCAAGTTTTGGCTGCGCTGCCTGCGCAGCCTTCTGAACATCCTCGTGAGTAACTTCGATGATTTTTCCGGGTATTCCAAGGTCAGTGATAATTGAAAATGCCAGAACTCGCATACCGCCGTGTCGGGCTACAATCACTTCCGGAACGGTGGACATCCCGACAGCATCGCCGCCAATGATACGGAAAAAGTTGTATTCGGCAGGTGTTTCAAATGTTGGTCCCTGTGTGCCGACATAAATTCCGTGCTGCAGTTTAATGTTGTTCTTACGGGCAATTTCGACAGCTGCTTTCCGCATATTGCTGTCGTAAGCTTCGCTCATATCAGGGAAACGCACGCCAAGTTCGGAAAAATTCTTTCCGCGAAGAGGATGTTCGGGGAACAGATTTATATGGTCTTCAATCAACATTATGTCTCCGATGTCGAAAGAGCCATTCATTCCGCCTGCCGCGTTAGAAACAAAAAGATACTTTATGCCAAGCAGCTGCATCGCGCGAACCGGATAAGTTACATCTTTCATCGAATAACCTTCGTAGAAATGAAAGCGTCCCTGCATCGCAATAATCTGTCTGCCTCCGAGAGTACCAACAATCAGGTTTCCCTGATGCCCTTCGACAGTTGAAACAGGAAAATGCGGAATATCGCCGTATGAAATTTTCTTTTGAACAGTTATGGATTTTACCAGATCACCAAGTCCCGTACCGAGAATAATACCGGTTTCGGTATCATCGGGAATCTGTGTTTTCAACATAGATACGGTTTCTTGCAGTTTCTTTAACATAGTATTGTATGTGTTTAATAAATTAATGTTGTATTTATATTCCTTTTCCTGTATAAACAGTTTTTATGGAATAAATCAGTATTTTTATATCCATCATCAACGACATATTTTCATAATAGAGTATGTCATACTGCATTCTTTCTATCATTTCTTCTATACTGCGAGCATAGCCGAATTTGACCATTCCAAGCGAACTTATGCCGGGACGAACATTATGCAGGAGATAAAAATATGGCGCTTTTTTTACTATTTGTTCAATATAAAATTTGCGTTCGGGACGGGGACCTACAAGCGACATATCGCCTTTTAAAACGTTCCAAAACTGCGGCAATTCATCGAGGCGATATTTTCGCATCAACCGTCCGAAAGGCGTAACTCGATCATCTATTTCAGAAGAAAGTAATGGTCCCTTTTTTTCGGCATCTTCGCACATTGTTCTGAATTTAATGATATTAAACGGTTTTCCCATATATCCTATGCGTTCTTGACGAATAAAAACAGGACCTTTGGAATCTCGACTTACACGAAAGGCAAGATAAACATAAACAGGAGAAAGAACGACAAGAACAAACAGAGAAACAATCTTGTCGAGCGTCAGTTTGATATTGCGCTCGCCTTCGGGATAATTATTTCCATTGATGTCGATAAGCGGAACGCCTGCTATGGCGCCAATTTTGATGTGTCCTGTCAGAAGTTGTGGCTGCGAAAGCGGCAATTTTATCGGAAGTTTGTATTGATAGAGCGAATAAAGCAAGTGCAACAGATCATCGTCATTATTTGAATCTATGGCTACAATCAATTCTTCTGTTTTTTGCCGGTTAATTATTTCGCCGAGATTGCTAATATATCCTAATACATCGGAATTGAATATGCTGTCATTTTTTTCATCATCATTTATTTCGATAAAGCCCTGAATAGTGTAAGCCATCGAATCAGACGGACATTCAAGCATTTGGCGAGTTTGTCGCGCTTTTGTGCCTGTACCGAGAATCAGCGCCGAAATGGTCCATTGACGCAGCCTGATTTTTCTTGCAGCATGGTTAGTTATAAGAAAACGAAACAGGTAAGTGAATCCAAATGAAAACAGGAAAAGATAGATAATCTGTTCATAATAAATCTGTATTGATTTATAAGGATTGCCAAGCAAGATAATAAAAAATATGCTAACGGAACCGATCAGGCAAGTCAGGAAAGTTGTAAAAAATTCAGACAGTCGCGATTTGTTCAACAAAGTATTGTAGTAACCTGAATAATAATGTAACAATATCCACCCGAAAGGAATTATAATCTGCCCTTTCACTACGTGGATAAACCGCAAATACAGCCAGATGTCAGTGAAGCCCTGATATTGAGCAATCAAGTAATAGCGTAAAACGTTGAACATAAACCATGCGAGATGTGCTGCTACAAAATCTGCCAGCAAATATCTAATTAACTGCGTTTTGTTTTTCATACGCTATTTATTTACAGACTAGATAATAGCCTCGCGGATACGCACAAGTCTTTCGAGCAAAGGGCGCAAGTTGTCGAGTTTCAATTGTGTATCGCCGTCAGACAACGCTTTTGCAGGCTCGGGATGCGTTTCTATAAACAACCCATCTGCACCGGCAGCGACGGCAGCGCAGGCAATCGTATTAATCATTTGCGGCGTTCCGCCTGTAACTCCGTTTGCCTGATTGGGTTTTTGCAACGAATGTGTAACGTCCATAACGACAGGGTAACCGAACTGTTGCATTTCGGGAATAGCTCGAAAATCTACAAGCAAGTCATTGTACCCGAAACTCACTCCGCGTTCGGTCAGCATAACTTGTTGGTTGCCACTGTCCACAACTTTTTGTACGGCAAATTTCATTGCGGCGGGTGTAAGGAATTGTCCCTTTTTAATATTGACAATCTTCCCTGTTAGTGCGGCAGCGACAAGTAAATCGGTTTGTCGGCAAAGAAAAGCAGGGATTTGCAAAATATCAACATATTCGGCT
This sequence comes from Dysgonamonadaceae bacterium, assembly GCA_031267615.1. Taxonomy (GTDB): domain Bacteria; phylum Bacteroidota; class Bacteroidia; order Bacteroidales; family Azobacteroidaceae; genus Azobacteroides. The sequence goes on along the minus strand of JAIRYM010000003.1, from coordinate 2,837 downwards.
GCCATTGCTGCATCCTGTGTTTCGTGAATATCTGTCAAAGCAGGGATTAAAAAAGTTTCACGAATTTTTTGCAAAATTTCGAGCGCCTTTTTGTTTCCTATACCTGTGAACGAATCAACTTTCGAGCGATTTGCCTTTTTATATGAGCCTTTGAAAATGTATGGAATACCCAGTTCTGTTGTGATAGGTAAAATTTTTTCGGCTATATTCATTGCCATTGTTTCGTTTTCTATAACACAAGGTCCTGCGATAAGAAAAAATGAGTTGTTGAATTTAAGACTGCCGATTTTCATTCTCAATATTTATTTTGCACCCATCCATCATATTCAAAATCGCAGTTTTTCCAATTATCATTGATGCGGATGTATGTTTCTTTAATTTTTCTCTTTATCCATTCGCTGATAACCTGTTCTTGCTTTTCGTATTCAACCATAGATTTGAGCGCATGAAAGTCGTCTGTAAGACTTGCTTTATGTCCGGGAATACGTAATTTTAGCTTGACTATTGCTGCGACTTCTTTTCCTTTGTCGTTTAGCAGAATAAACGGTTGCGAAACGTCATTTATCTTCATCGTATCAATTGTTTTCGCAATTTCAGGTGGAAGTTCGTCCATTTCAAAACGCGAAGTACCTGCACGTTCCGACATCATAGACTCATCTCTCGGATTGTTCACCATCAGCCCTTTGTTGTTGCGAGTATCTTTATCGTGAGAATAATATCCTACTGCCTCTTCAAATGAAAATTCGTTTCTAACAATGCTGTTACGCATAGTATCAAGTTTCAATTTTGCTTCTTCTAATTCTTCGGGCGAAACATAAGGTTTAAGCAGAATGTGGCGGCAATTGATTCTGTCGCCTCGTTTTTCAATCAACTGTATGATATGGTATCCATATTCCGTTTCAACTATTCGGGATATGCGTTTGGGATCGTTGAGGTCGAATGCTGATATTGCAAATTCAGGCGTCAATTGTCCCTTCCCTTTGAATCCGAGTTCGCCGCCGTAAGGCGCCGAACCTTTGTCTTCGGAATACAGGCGAGCTATGGAAGCAAATTGTTTTTCGCCTTTTGTAATTTGCTCAGTATATTCTCGCAAACGCCTCTTTATATCATCTATTTCTTCGAGCGATACTTGCGGCTCAACAGTAAGAATTTCCACTTCAACAGTAGTAGGAATATATGGCAGACTGTCCTGTGGAATACGCTTAAAGAATGTTCTTACTTCCGAAGGTGTAATTTTCACGTTCTTGACAAGTTCGCTTTTCATTTGCTGAGCAAGAAAATGCTCTTTAGTAGAAACGCGCAGATCTTCGCGGTATTGGTTTATAGTTATACCGAGCCATTCTTCTAATTTTTCCTGCGAACCTGCATTTTTTATGTGTTGATTAAGTGTTTGTTCAGCATACTGAAAAACATTGCTGTCAGGTACATCTATACTGTCGATTTTCGCCTGATGCAGAAACAGTTTTTGCAGAGCAATCTGTTCTGGAATCTTGCAGTATGGGTCGCCCGGAATTTCCTGACGGGATGCCTGCATTTGAAGGCGCATATATTCAACGTCAGACAGCAGAATAGCATCATCGCCGACTATCCATATAACTCTGTCAACAATATTTTCCTGCGCCTGAATAAACAAAAATCCCTTCAACACCAGCAGACATACAAATAGAAATTTCTTCATTTTTTGTCATTATTATTAAATTGCAAAAGTACGATAAAATCGGAAGAAAAACAAAAATTCTTCCTAAATCCGTTTTATTTAAATATTTTTCACGAAATGAACAGACTATTTATCGATTTCAACGCTTCTCTCGCCGTCTGCTTCTTCTTTTATTACAATATAAACAGTATTTTCAGGTAACAGAGATTCTATTTTTTCTGCCCATTCCATAAAACAGAGGTAACCGCTGTCAAAATAATCTGCAATACCTATACGCAGAGCGTCAGCGGGTGATTCAATACGGTAAAAATCAAAATGATAAACAGGTTCGCCAAGTTTTTCGGAAAAATACTCGTTTATAATAGCAAAAGTAGGACTGTTAATTACATCTTTCACTCCTAATTCTTCGCATATAGCCTTGATAAACGTAGTTTTACCCGAACCCATTTCACCTTTAAAGGCAAAAACTCGCCTGTCCGCAATATTTTTGATAAACTCGCGAACAATCTCACCAATCGACTCCAAATTTTTAATGAGCATGAGCAACACAGTATCTATTTTGCAACCAGATGATTACGTGCTCAATAATTTCTATTGTCTGCTGAATAAGTACTTGTATAGTTTTCATAAACCCCCTTTATAATATTCTTGATTTACAAAGATACAGGATATTTTTCAAATTTCATATTATAAAGTGCTATTTTATAGAAATTTAACTGTTTGTATAAATGCGTACACCTTTGCAAGATGAAATATTTGTCTTTTCAGGAAGATGACAGCCGTAAACGGGACGGATATGCTAACATATCGCTGATGGAAAATATGTCATTTGTTTTCGATAACCTCTCCCGTGACGGTAAGACGGACAGGCGAAGTTGTTGCGTTGCAATAAACATCTAAGGTCTTGCTGAAGCGCCCAGTTTCTTCCGGCGTCATTTCGACTGTAACTGTTGCTGTATTATCCGGCTCTATGGGATGTTTATCCCACGAAACATGCGTGCAGCCACATGACGCCGTTACGCGATTTATGATCAGTGGATTGTTTCCCGTATTTTTTATTTTGAAAACAGACATGTTTTTAGTTCCTTTCTTTATCCTGCCATAATCAAAAACCGTATTTTCGGTTTCGATGTCGGTCAGGGATACTCCCACTTCGGTTTTGCCGCCTGAAATTATTTTT
>JAIRYM010000103.1 GCA_031267615.1 Dysgonamonadaceae bacterium | reverse complement strand
CGAGCGGAACAACAGGTTCGCTGACATGGACGCTGGAGAATGGTACGCTGACCATCAGCGGGGCAGGGGAGATGGAGGATTACGAATTGCAGGGCGCCCCCTGGTATCCCGATCGTTCTTCTATTACCAATGCGATAATAGAAGATGGCGTCGCAAGTATTGGAGATTATGCTTTTTACCTGTGCCAGAATCTTATCTCGGCTACTATCCCCGAAAGCGTAACACGCATTGGACGCCAATCTTTTTATCAATGCGAGAATCTTATCTCAATTTCTATTCCCGAAAACGTGGAAAGTATTGGAGAATGGGCTTTTGCTCGATGCAGCAGCCTGATTGCTATTCCGGTGGAAAATGGAAATGCACGTTTTTTATCTGACGGCGGCGACCTGTTCGATAAAGACAAAACAACCTTGCTTTGCTGTCCCGCAGGGAAAACCGGACGATATATCATTCCTGACGGCGTAACAGGTATTGGAAACGGCGCTTTTTACGGTTGCGGTCGCCTTACTTCTATTATCATTCCCGAAGGGATAACTGGTATAGGAGATTACGCATTTTCCAGATGCAGCAATCTGACTTCCATTGTTATTCCCGAAGGAGTAACAGGTATTGGAGAAGGGACTTTTAACGTTTGCAGCCGTCTTGGCTTTGTTATTATACCCGAAAGCGTAACAGGCATTGGATGGGGGGCTTTTATCGAATGTACCGCTTTAAGGGATGTAGCTGTCTTTTGGGATGCGCCCTCGGAAGTAAGTCTTGGAGAGAATATCTTTTCCGATGTAGATACGCATAACATCCGGTTGCACATTCCGCTGAGAACCGAAGCTGCTTACCGGACAGCAGACGTCTGGAAAGATTTTGATATGGAGGAGGTGCAGCAGAAGTCGCTGCTGAAAAATTTGACTGTCAGTGCGATGAATTTGTTCATAGAATTTAATCCTTTTGTATTTCATTATACCATATCCGTTCCCCGAAGCATTGAAAATATTACGCTGCAGGCAACGCCGGCAGATGGCGCAACGGTTTCGGGCGACGGGCAACAGACACTGATTATCGGTGAAAACACTGCTGAGATAACCGTTACTTCACCGGAAGGCGTATCTGTTTATACAGTTGCAATAACCCGGCTGACTGTCGATTATGAATTACATCCGCTTTTCTACGCCGAAGATAAAACCGGTCTTACAACAGTAACTGTTTCCGGTTTTGAACCATATCCGGTTATTGATAAAATCCAGTTGAAATACCGCTTAACAACCATCGAGTCTGGCAGCCTTCCGCTGCATTTCGATGTTGGACACGGCAAAACGCTTGACACAATCGTTGAAGTCAATGCAAACAGTATTTATGAATTTACGCTTCATCTTGGCTTGCAGTATTATGAAACTTCGGGAAGTCTTTCCTCATGGATTCATTATGATGGCAATGGTCATCCTTTCTACGTTACGTTGATTTATAAACGTTATGAAAACACGGTGACAGCGTCAAGCGGCAGCGAGGAATTGTCTGCTTGCAGTTTCTATATGCCGGGCGATAATATTAAAACCGTCGCCATCTCCGCCCTTACGTTTATCGGGAACATTACGCCTTCGGCAATAGCAGAACCGGACGCTCAGCCGGCGATTGCCGTTGCTCCCAATCCGGCATCGGATTACATCACCGTCTCCGGCTTGCAGGCGGGACAGACGCTCCGTTTCTTCGATCAGTACGGTCGCTTGCTGTTGACGCAAACAGCGAAAGGCGAAAGCGAAACAATAACAGTCCGGGATTTGCCGCAAGGCGTGTACATTGTCCGGGTAAATGGGCAAACGGTGAAAATCATCAAGAACTAAGAACTGAGAGTTGCGCGTGATTCATTGATTAAATCACGCGCTTTTTCTTATAACACGCTAACATCAATTTTCTGTAGACTTCATTATTACAGAGCAGTCGCCTGTTTCCTGTTAAAAACAGTTGCTTGCGAGCGCGTGTAAGAGCGACGTTGAGTTTTCTGTCAATACGTTTCCCGTTTTCTTCTACCCAGTTAGGCAAAGCGTTTAACTGGTTTTCGGTTTTCACGCAGATCGAATAGATGATTGTGTCGCGCTGACTGCCCTGAAATCGCTCTACCGTATCGACATTTATCTGTGCAAGTCCGGCAATGCCTGTTTCCTGCAACATACGCCTGATCAGTGCAATTTGACTGCGGTATGGCGTAATAATACCTGTCGATTTGGGATTAAACGCTGTGTCATTCTCCTGACAGTTTTGATAAAGCGCTTTGCAGATTTCACAAACTTTAGCCGCTTCGTTGCTGTTTACCTTATTCGAAAAATCGGACAGCGAAGGACTGACGTCAAAGAATTGCAGTCGAGATTGAGTCCATTCTTCCGTCTGATGTGGCAAACCTGCACTTTCAAGAAGTCCTTCGTAAAAATATTCCGAAGGGAAAGCAGAAATATCGGGGTGCATTCGTCCCTGACGGGTAAGCATGCTGTAATATGCAGTCAATCCGTGTTTTGTATATTGACGATATAAACGTTCAAACAGCGAATCAGCAAGATTTGTCAGCCCTGCTGCATTTAGAATAATCTCATTGACAGCGCTTTCTTCGCGGCTTTGCAATACGACGGCAGGCAGTTGTTTGTAGTCGCCGATAAGCGTAAAACGTTCTATTGCATTGTGTCCTTCGGCATCACGGATACAAAATATACCGATCAAATGAGGTTCAAGCAGTTGGGTTGCCTCATCAACGATGGCTAAATCAAAATGTTTGAGATGAAACAGTTCGGGTTTACCCCAAACCGAAGCGGCTGTTCCAACAAACACGCGACATTTATTTATTGCTTTCGCAACTTCCTGTCTGTTGCAGCACTGTTTCAGGCAATTTTCAAGCAGGTGCGGACGAAATGCAGATGCACAGTTAAGTTCACTGCCAATGCGGATATATTCGAGCGAGCCGTCGCCAATATCCGACAATGCGCAACAAATCTCATCTACAGCGCGATTAGTATAAGAAATAAGCAGAACATTTGTATTGTCTTTCTGTAATTCATCTTCTACCATACTTTTCAGAGCTATTGACGTTTTGCCTGTGCCTGGAGGACCGATTAGAAGACGCACAGGTAGAGGCATATTACATATACCATCCTGTGTATTGACAGGCGGCAGTGTCAGCAAACTTTTCCTGTCCGGATTTGCATGCAAAAACGTCGACAGAGCGCGGAACATTCCTGTGAAAGTCGAATCCATATAATCGTGTTCTACGGCATATAGCGAATCAGGATTCCAAACCTGTATATTTTTCTGCTTATACCTCAATCTAAATACCAAACTGTCGGCTTCAAGAGATTCTATTGCTCCGCGAAAGACTTGACGATTATTGACGGTATCCGATTCCGTGTTGCGCTCGTACAGCACTACCGCATCGCCCTGACGAAAATTAGGCAGATATAAATCAGGATATTCCGGAATAGAAAGACGAATAGTGTGTTCATCAGTTGCTGCGCGGTTTTCAGTGATTTTAAGATTGTAAAGCAGTTCGGCGGCAGCGAGTTTTTCATCAAACGTGGCGTTCCAGAGGCACGACGCCTGTTTTGCACCTTCATATTCGCGCTGTCCGCATTTCGACAGCCACAACTCTTTCTGAATAAATGTATAAATCCTTAAGAAATACGTTTTTTCTGCTTCTTTGAGGCAATCGAAAGCGAAAGCAAATTTGTCGATAGAAGGTGCAAGATAATTATCGAAAAACTTACCTTCAAGCTCCTTTATATTGAGGTTGATGGACGAGATTTGCGTAAGTATTTCTTCTGTGATTGAAACATCGTTTGCGTCTTGCAGAAAAAAATCAAATGCAACTATCTGATTGCGCAGCCGCAGAGCCAAAGCAAGTTGCTTGCGCGTATGTCTTTCCCTGCTCAAAACAGGATATTTGGAATATAGCAAGTATGAACGTATATCGTCAGGATTAAGTGACAGATTAAATTCAAGCGTAGCAAGGTAAAGAATCATCTGTGTATAATGGTTTTCTGCGGAATGAATAAACTGTCCGCCTGTGCGAAAATCTTCCAAAGCCTTTCCTGATTTCAGTTCGACAAAAGCCGAAAAATCGCTCAACATCAAGTCAAGTCGTCCCTGCAAGCCAAGCGCATTACAGATAAACGACGGTTCAAGCACTGCTTTCTCGCGCTCAATATTTGTTTTTGGGAAAAACTGTTGCACAGCATAACGGATATTGTTAAAATGGCGGTTGCAATTGAGAAAAAATTTATGTCCGGTGTGTTGTTCTTTCAGTGCATCGCAAGCGGTAAACTCGAAAGCCGACGTTGAGAACATCTTTTTTAATGAAACAGTAAAATTTTCCTCTTCATTTAACAGTTCGTCGAGAAAATAATTGGCAGTGTTTCCGAGCAGTATTGCGGGACTTGTTTTGCGGTCCTGCAAACGTGCGAGCGTGTAGTTCAGATAGTGATTTCCGTAAGGCTTGAAACATTCTGCAAGCGAACTTATATCAATCAGGTAGTCAGGTTCAAAAACAATCAATTCCGCTTTAACAGTGTCATCAGTCAACGCTTCTACATTAAGTAAATTGAACACGTTACCGCGCTGAATCAAAGGCAACAGACAGTTGAGTTCCTGCAACTGCTGTTCTGAACAGTTAAGCGTAATCGATTGTTTATTTGCTGTATTGCCAACGAGTTTATTATCAATAAATTCACAGAAAGATATACGTAAAGTTTTGATTGAAACCATTAGTTATTTTATTTTTAATTTCTATAAATTGTAACATTTAATTCTCTGTTACAAAATTACTCTTTTTCTTTGAAGACGTAAAATGACTTTCCTACAAAAAGTATGTTTTTCTCAGATTTTCACTATCTTTGTAGCAAATTCTTAAATAGTTGTTATGGCTCGTATAGTTTTTATGGGTACGCCTGAATTTGCAGTAGAAAGTCTTCGGGCATTGATAAACGGCGGATATGAGATTGTTGGTGTAGTTACTACGCCGGACAAACCTGTGGGCAAGCATCAGAGCGTATTGCAGGCTAGCGCAGTAAAGCAGTATGCACTTTCGCAAAATTTGCCATTGCTTCAACCCGAAAAACTGAAAGACGCCGAATTTTTGGGAAAATTGAAATCATGGAAAGCCGATTTGCAGATTGTTGTTGCCTTCAGAATGTTGCCCGAATCAGTATGGGCAATGTCACGATATGGTACCTTCAATCTTCACGCTTCGCTTCTGCCACAGTATCGCGGCGCTGCTCCGATAAACTGGGCGATAATCAACGGAGAAACACAAACAGGCGTAACAACTTTTCTGCTTGATAAAGAAATTGATACAGGTAAGATTCTGTTTCAAGAACGGATACCGATTTCTGAAACCGACAACGCCGAAACAATTCACAACAGCCTTATGAATATCGGCTCGAAGTTAGTCTTAAAAACTGTTGATGCGCTATTGTCAAATAAAATCATAGCGATTGAACAACAAGAAATTATCACGAAAGAAACAGTTTTAAAACCTGCGCCAAAAATTTTTAAAGAAACCTGCCGCATTGACTGGACAAAATCGACTGCGGAAATTTATAATTTTGTGCGCGGATTGTCGCCATATCCTGCGGCGTGGACTGATTTACAAACCGCAAACGGCGAAATCGTTAATATGAAAATCTTTGAAACGGAAAAAATATTTAAATCTCACTCATTACCTGTATCACAGGCGATTTCCGACGGCAAAACATATCTTGATGTCGCCACTTGCGATGGCTTTATTCGCCTTAAAAGTATTCAGATGGCAGGGAAAAAACAAATGAATACAGAAGAATTTTTAAGAGGAAATGGAAATCTGTTTGTAAAATCACACTAATAATCTATTATGACAATCTCTATCGAATTTATTTTGTTATTTCTTTCCGTTCTTTTTCTCGTGAGTTTGCTTGCGACGAAGGCGGGAACAAGACTTGGAGTGCCTGTGTTGTTACTGTTTCTCGGTGTTGGAATGGTGTTCGGCGTTGATGGCTTAGGCTTTGAATTTGAACATTACGGAATCGCCCAAACTGTCGGAACTGTTGCTTTGTGTATAATTCTGTTTTCAGGCGGATTGGATACGAAATACGGTGAAATAAAACCTGTTGCGGCTCAGGGAATAATTCTCGCAACTCTTGGCGTACTGCTTATGGCTTTCATCACAGGAACGTTTATATATTACGTTGCAGCATATTTTCTTCCTAATATTCATCTTTCGTTTCTAGAATCATTGCTTTTAGCGTCTGTTATGTCTTCAACAGATTCTGCTTCAGTTTTTTCGATATTAAGAGGAAAAGGTGTCAGGCTGAAGAAAAATATACGTCCGCTACTCGAACTCGAAAGCGGCAGCAACGACCCTATGGCTTATATGCTGACTGTCGTACTCATTCAGTTGATTGAGTCAGGAACAGGCAATGCAGGTTACAGCAAAGCGATACTTGATTTTTGCCTGCAATTCGCAATCGGTAGCGCAGCAGGTTTCTGTCTCGGAAAGGCGGCTGTATGGATTATCAATAAAATCAACCTCAATAACGATTCGCTCTATCCTATTTTGTTATTTACTTTCGGAATTTTCATTTTTTCCGCGACATACTTTTTAAAGGGCAATGGTTATCTTGCCGTTTATATCGGCGGATTGGTGCTTGGCAATGCACAGTTGGTGCATAAACGTTCTTCGTTGCGCTTTTTTGAAGGATTGGCGTGGATCAGTCAGATAGTTATGTTCCTGACGTTAGGTTTGTTAGTCAATCCTAAAGACTTGCTGCCTGTCGCAGTTATAAGTCTGTGCATCGGACTGTTTATGATTATAGGCGCGCGTCCTCTGTCTGTGATAATATCTCTGCTGCCATTCCGAAAGATGAAAATGAGAGAAAAAATATTTGTTTCGTGGGTTGGATTGCGTGGCGCCGTGCCGATAGTTTTTGCTATTTTGCCTCTTGCTGCCGGACTTGAACACTCCCGACTGATATTTGATATTGTGTTTTTCATTACACTGCTTTCGCTTTTGGTTCAGGGAACAGGACTTACTCTTGTAGGAAAATGGCTCGGATTGGCCAAAGACAGCGACGATAGAGGCGCTTTTCAGGATTTTGATATTGAATTTGCAGAAGATATTAAATCTACTATGACGGAAATTGCTCTCAATAAATCAATACTTGAACATGGTAAAAGATTGATGGACTTGCCGTTGCCCGAACATACTCTTGCCGTTATGGTAAAACGCGATTCGCAATATTTCATTCCGAAAGGTAATACCGAACTTAAACCTGAAGACAAACTGCTTGTCATAACAAACAATGAAGACGCTTTGCTCGAAACTTATAAAATCTTGAATATAAATGATTTTCGTATTAAACGAGGCTGAAAATTAAATTTTACTTCAATAATTATTATTTTTATATTGTATATTATTTTTTTTTATACCTTTGCAGTGTTTTTTCTAAAAATGCTGATAAGATGTCGGGATAGCGAAAGAAAAAACATAATTTGTAATTTAATTTATAGTTCTATATGTGTGGAATTGTAGGAATATTTGGTATTAAGGAGAACCCTGACAACAGGTTGCGAAAACAGGCATTGGCTATGTCGAAAAGAATACGTCATCGCGGACCTGACTGGTCAGGAATCTATTGCAGCGACAAAACAATCCTTGCTCATGAACGCTTGGCGATTGTTGACCCGCAGTCTGGACGTCAGCCGCTGTTCTCGCCTGATGGAAAAGTAACGCTTGCCGTAAACGGCGAAATATATAATCATTACGATATTCGTGAACGTCAAGGCGATTCATACAAGTTTAAAACAAAATCAGACTGTGAAGTAATTCTTTCGCTTTACCTTGAAAAAGGCGTAAATTTTCTTGAAGATTTGAACGGTATATTTGCTTTTGCTCTCTACGATGAAACAAAAGACAGTATTCTCATCGCACGCGACCATATCGGCATAATACCACTATATATAGGAAGCGACGAAAGCGGATTGCTTTTTGTAGCATCTGAATTGAAAGCCCTCGAAGGATATTGTACGGAAATAGAATCATTCCCTCCTGGACATTATTTATATTCTGAACGAGGCGAAGGAGACAGAATAAAAGGCTCATCGTCGGGATTTAACTTCGTACGCTGGTATAAACGCGACTGGATGGAATACGATGCAGTAAAAGATAATGTTTCAGCCGAAGACGACCTGAAAGTGATTGAACAACTGCGTGATGCCCTCGAAGCAGCCGTGCGCCGCCAACTGATGACAGACGTGCCTTATGGAGTGCTGCTTTCCGGAGGTTTGGATTCTTCGATAGTTTCTGCAGTAGCAAAAAAATACGCTTCGCAGCGCATCGAAGGCGACGGTACGCAAAAAGCGTGGTGGCCCCGCCTGCATTCGTTTGCCGTAGGATTGGAAGGATCGCCGGACCTTGCAGCCGCGCAAAAAGTAGCGGAACATATTGGCACTGTCCATCACGAAGTCCATTTTACGATTCAAGAAGGACTTGACGCTATTCGAGACGTTATATATCATATTGAAACTTATGACGTAACAACCATACGTGCATCTACACCAATGTATCTTTTAGCACGAGTTATACGTTCAATGGGCATAAAGATGGTACTGTCGGGCGAAGGCGCAGACGAGATTTTCGGAGGTTATCTCTATTTCCATAAAGCACCGGACGCAAAGGCATTGCACGAAGAAACAGTGCGCAAACTCGACAAACTGCATCTTTACGACTGTCTGCGTGCTAACAAATCGCTGGCAGCGTGGGGCGTAGAAGGACGCGTTCCGTTCCTCGACAAAGAGTTTATGGACGTTGCGATGCGGCTTAACCCTGTCGATAAGTTAAGCGGCTTGAAAAACCGCATGGAAAAATGGATATTGCGTAAAGCATTTGAGAGTTTCCTGCCCGAAAGCGTTGCGTGGCGACAGAAAGAGCAATTTTCCGACGGCGTTGGTTACAGCTGGATTGATACACTGCGCGAGATCGCCTCTTCACAAGTATCTGACGAACAGTTTGCCGTTGCCGCAGAACGTTTCCCAATCAATCCACCGATGACAAAAGAAGAGTATCACTACCGCACTATTTTCGAAGAACTGTTTCCCTCCGAAGCAGCCGCAAAAACTGTACCTTCCGTACCTTCCGTTGCATGCAGTACGCCTGCTGCCCTCGAATGGGACGAGGCTTTCAAGAAAATGATAGACCCGTCGGGACGAGCAGTGAAAACCGTACATAATGATTCGTATTAAACAAATGAAACAGGCAATATCTACCAAAAGCGCACCCGCTGCCATAGGACCATATTCACAGGCTGTGAAAGCAGGAAACCTTGTATTTCTATCAGGACAGCTGGGCATTAACCCCGAAACAGGCGAATTTGCAGCAAACAATGTATCAGAACAGGCAGAGCAGGCGTTCAAGAATATCGGCGCAGTCCTTACAGAAGCAGGACTTGGGTTTGATAACATCGTCAAAACCACTGTCTTTCTCATTAATATGGATGATTTTGCTGCGCTTAACGCTGTTTATGCACAATACTTTCACCAGCCGTATCCAGCTCGCTCGGCTGTAGCTGTAAAAACCTTACCGAAAGGTGGATTAGTTGAAGTTGAAGTTATTGCAGCATCTTAATCGATTCAAGCTACCTCTGTCGAATCATCAGGAAGAAAGATCAAGCAGCCCCGAAGGCAGATTAACAGTCAGCACCTTTCGCGATTCATCAATCGAAACTATGAACTCTTCGGCGGCGGGAACAAGAAACTCGCTGGCTCCCGAAGATACGACAAACAAAGTATTGAGCGTCGAAGAATCAATCCCCGAAACAGTTCCAACCACGCCCGCTGAATCATCAACAAGAACGTAGTGCAAGAAGCGACGCCAGCCCCTGGAAACACTGTCGCCTCTAACTTTCAGATACTCATCGGGAACATAAAACCATCTGTTCGCCAGCAACCTTACCTTTTCAACAGAATCAAGACCGATGACACTCATAATGCCGGACGAACAGGACGTTAGCCGGCAGTCGTCAATGCAGAACGGAACGAAAAGCCCGTCAATCTCACAGAACACAAACCGGCGTCCGGAGCCGCCGGCGCCGTCAAACAAACCTTCCGTAAACGTGAACCCGATCTCCCCGCGCACACCGTGAGGCTTCCGAAACTCGCCCGCCCTTGTTATTTCATCCCGACCGATCATTCCCTTGAAATATTAGCGCCAATGACATTCAACCTCGAGTCTATGCTCTCGTAGCCCCTGTCAATCTGGTCGATGTTGTGAATATAACTCACGCCTTCCGCTGACATGGCTGCAATCAGCATCGCGATGCCCGCGCGGATGTCGGGAGAAGTCATTGTCGCGGCACGAAGACTGTACCGGCGGTCAGACCCGATAACGGTCGCGCGGTGAGGATCGCACAATATTATCTGCGCTCCCATGTCAATCAGTTTGTCAACAAAGAAGAGCCGGCTCTCAAACATCTTTTGATGGATTAGCACGCTACCCTTCGCCTGGGTTGCAACAACCAGAAAGACGCTCAGCAAATCAGGCGTCAGACCAGGCCACGGGGCATCGGCAACCGTCATTATCGACCCGTCCATGAAAGTCTCAATCGTATATGAATCCTGCCCTGGCACGACAATATCGTCCCCCCGACGCTCAACCGCAATGCCGAGCCTCCGGAAGGCGTCGGGAATAATACCGAGGTCATCGAATGACACCCGTTTAATCGTCACTTCTGAACGCGTCATGGCAGCCATGCCAATGAAACTTCCGACCTCGATCATATCCGGTAACACAGTATGCGAGCAGCCCTTCAGACAGTCTACGCCCCGGATTTGCAGCAGATTGGAAGCAATACCTTCTATCCTCGCCCCCATTGCATTAAGCATCCTTGCGAGCTGCTGGACGTAGGGTTCGCATGCCGCGTTATAAACCGTCGTCTTGCCCTTCGCCAAAACAGCCGCCATCAGAACGTTCGCCGTACCCGTCACCGAGGCTTCATCCAGCAGCATGTAAGCCCCCTTCAACTCCCTCGCCCTCACCTCATACACCTGCCGCGAAGCATTATAATTAAACTCAGCGCCCAGTTTGCCGATCCCCGTGAAATGAGTATCCAGCCGTCGCCTGCCAATCCGGTCTCCCCCCGGCTTTGGCGCCGTAGCGCGTCCTGTCCTTGCCACGAGCGGGCCGATCAGCATCACCGACCCTCTCAGCATCCGCATTCTGATCACATAATCCTCCGTCTCCATGTAGTCGAGATCCAGTTCCGAGGCTTGAAACGAATATTCACCGTCCGTCAGCCTCTCTACCTTCACCCCGAGCCTCCGTATCAGCTCAATAAGATTCTTGACGTCGCTTATTTCCGGCACGTTCCTTATCACCACCGTTTCCTTCGTCAGCAACGTCGCACATATCACCTGCAGCGCCTCATTCTTGGCGCCCTGCGGCGTAATCTCGCCACTCAGTCTCCTGCCTCCTTCTATCACAAATGCTGCCATGTTCTTCTCTCAATTTAAATTACTGTTTATATGGATATAATATTATTAATGTATTGCTGCCTCGCATACGCCCGTATTGGCATCTCTTCATCGCCCGTATTGGCATCTCTTCATCGCCCGTATTGGTGTCTCTTCATCGCCCGTATGCCAGTCTCTCGTACGCCCGAACGAGCGACCCTCGTCCTCTCGGGCATCCTTCCGCTGTTCGTACACCTTTTCATCAGGGGCGCTTTTCCGCTGTCGCGGGCGCTTGGTGCGTCCTGTTCCCCTCCGCTCTTCGTCGCCGCCGACCCACGTACGCCCGTACACCTGTCGGGCACCCACAAGGGGCGCCCCTACGCACGTTCCCGTCGTCGTGCCTGAACGTCGCCCGTCGTTGCACCTCGACGTCGCCCGCCTGCAGGGTAACAGGACGCACCGAGCGCCCGCGCAAGCGGGAAAGCGCCCCTGATGAAAAGACGTACGGACATGCAGGGGCGTCCCTTGTGGGCGCCAGACTCCTGCTCGCCCGGGCGGGTGATACGCTTAAATTAATATGATTGCCGGTTATCCGCACTTCGAACTGCCGCAGGTGCGGCATGTGAGGCATCCCTCCTGATAGACCAGTGTTTCCTGACCGCAGTTCGGGCATTTCTGTCCCTTAGCCTCGATGCCGTCGGTCACGTATTTCTTTAGTGCGCGGTTGACGCCGGATTTCCATGTGTTGATGCTCTCGTCGTGCAACTGAAGCCCTTCAATGAGTTTGAGCACCTGTTCGATCGGCATGCCGTACCGCAGCACTCCCGAGATGAGCTTGGCGTAGTTCCAGTATTCGGGATCGAACTTCTCGGACAGCCCTTCGATCGTTGTCTTGTAACCTCTCGCGTTGCGGTACTGGAAGTCGTACCGCTTGACTCCGTGCTCGTCGGTGTTCTTTATTATCGTGCCTCGCGATACGTTCTTCGGGATGAATATGCCTTCTTCTTCGTCGTTCAGTCCAGTGAAGATCTCATAGGGGCGGCCGTTAAGAAGTCCGATGAATGCGATCCATTTCTCTTTGTTGTTTTGGAACTTGACTATGTCGGCTTCGAGCTCGCGGGGTCTTTTTGGTACGATTATCGGCTGGGGGGGACATTCGGGGCGACTGTCTCCCTTGCCGCTCTTCGCCTTCTCGTCTGACACCAGTACGCCGTTCCGCGAGCCGTCGCGATAGACCGTGCAGCCTTTGCATCCTGATTTCCAGGCTTCGGTATACAGTTTGTCTACCAGTTCTTCGCTTGCTTCGTTCGGCAGGTTGATGGTTACGCTGATTGAGTGGTCTACCCATTTCTGCACCCTGCCCTGCATCTGCACCTTCTGCATCCAGTCTACGTCGCTCGAGGTTGCTCGGTAGTATGGTGACTTCTCAACCAGCTCTTCGAGCTCTTCCTGTGAATATATCTTTGCCGGCTGATAATTGTTCGCCACCATCCAGTCTACGAACTTGTGATGCAGGATGGTGTATTCTTCCCATGAGTCTCCTGTCTCATCCACGAAGTCGACTTTAACGTCGATATCGTTTGGGTTTACCTTGCGGCGGCGCTTGTATACTGGGAGGAAGACGGGTTCGATGCCAGACGAGGTCTGGGTCATCAGTGATGTTGTGCCTGTCGGTGCAATGGTCAGGCAGGCTATGTTTCGGCGTCCGAACTTGCGCATGTCTTCTGCCAGACCTGGGTCTGCTTCTTGCAGTCGCTGTATGAAGGGGTTGTTTTCTTCGCGCCTGACGTCGAAGATTTCAAACATCCCGCGTTCTTTCGCCATTGTTACCGATGAGCGATAGGCTGCCAGCGCGAGCGTCTTGTGTACGTTCTCGGAGAAGGCAGTAGCCTCTTCCGTTCCGTACCTCAGTCCGACTGCAGCAATCATGTCTCCTTCGGCTGTGACGCCAACACCGGTTCGCCTTCCGAGCAGGGTCTTGCGGCGGATCTTTTGCCACAGCATCTCTTCTGCGTGCTTCACTTCTCTGTCTTCCGGGTCGCTGTTTATCTTTCTTATAATAGTGTCTATTTTCTCTATCTCCAGATCTATGATATCATCCATGATACGCTGTGCATAGTTCACGTGAGTCTTGAATAGATCGAAGTCAAACTTTGCTTCGGGTGTGAACGGTTCATTGACGTATGAATAGAGGTTGATTGCGAGCAGTCTGCAGCTGTCGTACGGGCATAGGGGTATCTCTCCGCATGGGTTTGTCGAAACGGTCCCGAATCCGAGATCTGCATAGCAGTCCGGTATTGATTCTCTCAGTATGGTGTCCCAGAACAGTACTCCTGGTTCAGCAGACTTCCAGGCATTGTGTATAATTTTGTTCCATAGCGCTCTGGCGTCGGTTTCCTTCGTGTACTCAGGTTTTAGGGCGTCCACGGGATACTGCTGAATAAAAGACTTGTTGCCGGCAGCAGCCTCCATAAATTCGTCGCTGACTTTGACTGATACATTAGCTCCTGTGACTTTCCCTTCCGACATTTTAGCGTCTATAAACGATTCGGCGTCGGGATGCTTGACAGATACGCTCAGCATCAGTGCGCCTCGCCGTCCATCCTGTGCAACTTCGCGTGTAGAATTGGAATATCGTTCCATAAACGGCACAAGTCCTGTTGATGTCAGTGCGGAGTTTTTGACCGGTGATCCTTTCGGGCGTATGTGTGACAGGTCGTGTCCTACGCCTCCGCGCCGTTTCATCAGTTGCACCTGTTCTTCGTCAATGCGTATGATTGCGCCGTATGAGTCTGCCTGTCCGTCGAGTCCGATAACGAAACAGTTTGACAGAGAAGCTATCTGATACTGATTGCCGATTCCTGTCATAGGACTTCCCTGCGGCACGATATACCGGAAATGGTCGAAAAGATGATGCAGTGTTTCTTCGCCTACAGGATTTGGATATTTGTTTTCGATACGCGATATTTCATTTGTCAGTCGTCTGTGCATATCGGCGGGAGTTTTCTCGTAGATATTGCCGAAAGCATCTTTCAGGGCGTATTTGTTGACGAAAACTTTGGCAGCAAGTTCGTCGCCGTTGAAGTAGTCGATTGAAGCCTTGAATGCTTCGTCGAAGGAAAAGCTTTTCTTTTCCGTTTCAAATGGGAAACTTTTTTGTTCCATAAAGGCTGATAGTTATAATAGATGATGATATTAAAATAATAATTTGTTTTGAGGCGTCAAAGTTAGTAATAATATTTTGTTTATCACCAAACGTTTTTTAAAAGTTTTCCACAAAAAAAAATATTTCATTGATTTCCAATGAAATATTTTTTTGAAATTATTAAAAAGTTTTCCAGAAAGGAAACAGCATTCTATAGAATCCTGTTAATATTCAGCCAGGTCGATAGCGATATATTGTACTCTGCGTTCCCCTGGATACAAACCTTTGATGAACAGTCCCCGTTCGTCCGGTGCATTTTTAAGTAATGTTTCAACAATATGAATCAGGTCGTTTTCTGATGAAATTTTGTCATCGTTTGCCGTCAGTATTATGAATCCGTTTTTGATACCTGCATCTTTCAGTTTCCCTGCTTTCACGTTGGTTACTTCTATTCCGAAGTTTACTCCGAGACGCATTTTCGCTTCGCGGCTCAGTTCTTTGAACGAAGATCCAAGCAATTCGGCAGGCGATGTGTGTTTGAGAGTTGCAACCGTTCCTTCGTTATTTTTCAGTTCAACTTTGAATATTTTTTTCTCGCCGAAGCGGTTTACTTCCACATCAATCTTGTCACCCGGCGAAAACGACGACATAATGCGTGAAATTAAATCGGTTTTTGTTTTTACTTTCACACCGTTTATCGCGGTAATCACATCACTTTCCTGAATACCTGCTTTCTTTGCAGAACTGTTTGTTGAAAAATTTTTTACATAAGCGCCTTCCGATACTTTCAATTTAGGATATACTTCAGCGGCTTTTTTGATGTCTGCAACTGTTTCGGAATCAGCGCCTGAAAGTTCCGATTCTTTTATTTCCGACAGTTTTTTTACTGACGAAATGTCCATTATCATTGCGCCGAGCATTGCGCGCTGTACAACGCCATATTTTTTCAAATCGCCAATTACTTTTTTTACCATATTTATTGGGATAGCAAACGAATATCCTATATATGCACCCGTTTCCGTAACAATAGCAGCATTGATGCCTATCAATTCGCCGCGAGTATTGACTAACGCGCCGCCGCTGTTTCCAGGATTGACTGCGGCATCAGTCTGTATATATGCTTCGACTCGTTGTTGCGAAGGCGTAACACCTCTCGACTTGCCCATTCCCAAATCGCCTCTGCCAATAGCGCTGACGATGCCAGCTGTAACGGTTGAAGTCAGATTGAGCGGATTACCGACTGCAAGCACCCACTGTCCTACTTTAAGGTTGTCGGAATTACCAAACGGCAATATGTGCAAGTCTTTTCCGTCTATTTTCAGCAAAGCGATGTCGGTTGCTTCGTCTCTGCCGATCAGTTTTGCTTTAAAAGTACGTTCATCATTGGTGTTGACTTCAATTTCGTCTGCACTTTCAATAACGTGATTGTTAGTAACAATATAACCGTCTTCGGAAATAATCACACCCGAACCGAAGCCCACTCGCGGTTGCTGACGATATGGCGATGAATTTCCTCCGAAAGGATTGTCGAAGAAAAAATCAAACGGATTAATATACTGCTGTCGTTCTTGTCTGTCCTGTTTCGGCGTTACAACAGACTTGATATGCACTACAGCGTTTACACTCTGTTCGGCAGCAAATGTAAAATCCGTGTTTTCAGCGGCTTCTGCATAAGATGCAAGTTGAAATCCATTTTGACTAAAGTCGGCTTTTTCGTCAAAAGCAGAAGAATTTACACCTTTACGGCTCATATATGAATATGTACCGATAGCGACAAAAGCGCTGACTAACAAAAAACTGATAAATAATTTCCAAGTTTTCATAAATACATAAAATTTTCGTTACATTTTAATAGATTGTTGTTTTCTGAAATAGTTTATGTGAATAAACGTGCAATTCACCTGTTTTAGCGTGTTTTTAAAAATATTTAACCACAAAGTATGCACTATTAAATCTGTTTAACAGTCAAAATTGCACGAGCAATATTACATATAACAAATAATAACGGCGATAAACATTTTATATAATTTGGATGTTTTAAAAATATTATCACAATTTCTAAATAAATTCATTAAAAATTTGTTTGTTGATAACTGAAAAGTTTATCTGATCTCTGCAACAGAATTGATAATCATTAGACTGATGTTTTGTAATGAATGTATATTGCTGTTGTTGAAGAAAGTATTTTTAATTGACTCAAAAATTTTAATTTTAAAAACAGAAACAACGATGAAAAAGATTTTCCTTTTGACAGCCTTTGCGCTGTATGTAACCTTTGCCGTCAATGCACAAGTTACTGTCGGTTCGCTCGACAACCCCTCCGCCACACTTGATATAGTGGGCGATTCCACTGATGCAACCAAGCCCGATGGCTTGCTGCCTCCGCGTGTTAATGCGACGCAATTAACTGCAAAAACTGCTTACAGCGATCAGCAAAACGGCGCAATAGTGTTTGTTACTAATCTGCCTGCCGAATATACCCCGACCGCAGGAACAAAAACTGCAAAAGTAAATAAACCTGGGTATTACTACTACGACGCAGGAAAACAACTCTGGATCCCTATCAATACAGGCGCTTCGTGGTATTATCTGCCTTCGACAATGATAGATGTCCGCCGAAAAGATCCTGTCAGAAACGATACGCTCGACATTTTCAACGCCTATATGGAACAGGTAGCGCAGACCAATGATTGGACGGGCGGAAGCCCGCAAAGTGCGAACTTCCCCAAACACACTATTCACAACTACCACCAGCGTGGATTTACCATCAAGTCGTCGGCGACGGCACCCTATATAAGCGAATTTCTCACTTGGGAAACAGCCCTCACCCGCGACCAATTCTATTATTATGTAATCGGATTCGACGAAAGAGTGTTCGATAAAGACAAATTTCAACTCGCTGACACAGGTGCCGATGCCGGAATGCTTATCTATCAGGTAATTGGCAACGCTGATGATGCTACGTTTATAAATATCATCATTGCAAAGAAATAACGAGATGAAAAAGCATATATACAAAGTGTTGCGACATTTCGCGGCATCAATCACTATCGTGTTGATTGGAACAACGACTGTGTGGGGACAACAGCTTCGAGATGCAAGCCCACCAGCAGGCGTTGACCCCACAACGTGGAAACTGCGCCTCTGGTTACGTGCCGACAAAGGTGTTGAATTTGCAACCGTCATAAACAGTAAAGGAGGCTCGGATGCCGCTGACCCTGGACCGGGAGCAGGACAGCAGCAATCTGTTACAAACCCCGAAACGCCTACGGATATCGACGTTGTAGGCACTACCTTATCGCGATTGTACACTCCGTTAGGGACATTGCAGTATTATCATCCCTACGAAGGAGAATATAACCCGACGGGACCTCACTACAAGGTAACTCGGTGGAATGACTATAGTCCGTTTATTACCCGAAATGGAACAGGATATACGAACTATACCAACTCAGCCGACGGAGCAGGATATAATCGTATGGCATCGGGAACAAACTGGATTTACGACCCGTGGGCGAATATCGACAATGCCAACCGGCAGCACCGACAGCTTATCCCCGTCTATCTCGAAGAACATAAGATGATGAACTACCACCCGTCTGTCTATTTCTGGTATCATTCGCCCGACGGCAACTATGCCGACAACATTTCGGACGAACAGGGAGCTTATCTGTCGAATGTGGGTAACGCTTCGATAAACGACACCGTACCTTTCTGGCACGTTTCGCTCGACGAATCCATCCCAAGCCCCGTTCCCAATGGCACGGACGTGATTCCCGAAGATGGCGAACATACGGCGCTTTTTGTTGTAACAACTACATTCCCACAGGCTTCAACAAAAAGAGTGAATTTTATGGGCTTCAACCGAAAACATGACGACAACGGCAACGTACGCCCCGCATGGGGAATTTATCGACTTGAATCGAACTCCAGCAACAAAGACAATGGAATGTCGTCCGGTCGCACGCGCTACACCCTCAACGGATATGAAGACAACAGGGACCCCGGACTGATTCAGCGCGGCGCAACCACTATTGCAGGCTATCAGACCCAATGGAACGGCAACGGCATCAACGCAAAGAGAAAATATAACAACGTTGAACGCTCGTTTGTCTTCAGCGGCTCGCGAATGAGAGTTGACAATGGAAACGAAGACGACCATTTCGACGACAATCACACAATTCACGGCGGCACAAGATGGTACCATTCAGGAACAATCGGCATCGCCAATGACCGCTTTATGGGCGGACTTATGGGCGAAGCGCTCCTTTACGAAAAGAAACTTCCGTCTGCCGAACTGCTCAGAGTCAATTCCTACCTCGCCCTCAAATATGGCATCACGCTCCGAAACTACGAAGGAACAAACAAAATTGCGGCCGACAATAACTACGTACGCGGCACATATTTGCAAGGATACAACGACTACTATCTGTCTGACGGAACTCGGATTTGGAATGGCACTGTAGCCGCTCCAGGCGAAGACCGAATATTCTACAACAATGTCTCGGCAGTTATCCGCGACGACAATGGAGGCTTGCTCAACTATCAGTCGCACTCGACCGATGCAGGTTCTATAGTTCGTATGGGTTGGGAGCAGGGCGATATTCACGTGCTTGGTCCGAATATGAAACCGACCGATTTTGCAAATCCCATCACAAATTTTCCCGATAAAAAATATGTGATTTGGGGTAACGATGCAGGAACGGACGAATATTCTATTCCCGCTTCGCAAGTCTGTATCGACAATCTGACTATTCTGCGCCGGGTTTGGCTCGTGCATAAATCGGATGTCGGAACGCCTTATCCAATGATGATTTCGGCGCTCAACAACAACATCTTTTTTCAAGACAATGCTTTCCCGTATGATGAAGCCGACGAAGCTTATCTGCTTATCGCAAACTCGTATGCCGACGCAAAAGCAGGACTTTTCACAAAAGTTATCAAAGCTGAATATCACAATGGAGAACATCAGTTTCGCTATGAATTTACAAAAGCATCGTCGTATTTCTGTATTGGCGTAGTGTCGAGTTCGGTACAGGGCTGCACAGGAAAATATTTTCCAGCAGGAAAATATATGGATTTCTGGAATCCCACAAAGTATGTGAAAGGCAATGCAAAACCGTTTGCAGGCTACACCACCCCATCACTCACCCGCAATCTTGGCGACGACCTGACGGCGACTATGATGGTAACTTACGACAATCCTCCGGTTAACCGTCCTTCACTCCGCTATCCAAAAGTAACAAAACATGGCCTCCTCCGAATTGCCCGCAAAGGAGGTTCGCCAACGGCAAACATCAACAAGGTGCAAATTGAAGTTAATACCAAATCAACCTCAATACCTGCAATGGCTATCCCTGCACATACCTCGTTTGTCATTTCATCCATCAACCGTACATGCAAAACTAGCGACGAAGTTAAAATTTACGGACGTTGCGAAGGTAGCGATGTGAACATTCCGGCGCGACTGTCGTACCGCACAACACCCGAACGTAGCCGCTATACCATTGTCGGCAACATAGCAAGGGCTATCCGCAGTGGGTCAGCTGGCAAGCACGACCTTCGCGGACAGACACAGGTTACGTTCGATAATGCAGTTAGCAAAGTGTTTATTGATTATAGCACGCAAGTGCCCTATCGACGCAACTATATCGACATTTCCCCGATGACGTTCAATCCGGCGCCACTTCCGCCAGCTATAAACTCAGACGGACTTGCATTGCAAAAATCGCGTAACAAAGATGTTATACTTACCTGTATTCCTGTTGATTATACATTTAGAATATCAAATTTCAACGAAGAAACAAATATCTCGACCGTTATCACCGACACCCTTCCTTCGGGAATGGAATGGGCAGGTAACGAGGTTATTTTCAACGATTCAGTCAATCAACACCGCTACGAAAACGGATTAATCACTGTTTCGCAAAACGGACGATATTTGAAAATTGATAGCGTTCTTGCATTGAAAAAATGCAATACCGAAACGGATGGAGTTGTAAACGTAACAGTAACAGCTATTTTCACCGCCACCATTGGTGCCAAATACGATAACCGTGCATGGATGGATTACAGAAGCCTCGAAGCGCCCAATCCGTTGGTCAAACTCGGTAGCCGCGACCTTTACACCGACTCGCTGCTGACGGTTGTAAACAGTATTACTTCCAATCCTTCGGCAAAGGTTAAAGTTGCTGTGAAAGCCAATCCGGAAGCTTATCGCGAAAACGATGTTATCACCGTAGTCTATACACTTTCTAACGACGGCGTTTCTCCCGCAGCGACTGTAAAGAGCAATGTTGAGTTCGACTTCTTCTTCGATGCCGGATTTACCTACGTTGCTGATTCGTTTGATGGCTCGTCGGCAGACGGCAATCAGGGTACGGGCGGCACGGTTCATAGCCACGCCGGCGATCCGTCTAATGTTGATGAAGATGAATTATATATAGAAGGAATGACCATTCCAATCGGAACATCTACGTTCCGATTCAAACTCAAAGCGCCCGCAGAGCCCGAAATTGACGAAGACGAAAACGGTGTTCCTGTGGTTGACCCGCAAACCGGCGAACCAGTATATATGCCGCTTACGCTTGAATATGAAGCTGCCATAGACGCAGGCGACGAGTGCGACGTCTTATCGCTCGACTCGCTGACCGGCGAAATTCAAGTTCCTTACCTGACGATGAAAAATGTTATTGTGGTCAATCAGGAAATCAATCACACGTTTATCGTCAATCAATATGAACTGCCGCCGATGCCTGGTTTCCCATCGCTTGCGAATATCGAAAAATATTTGAGAACGATTGGCGAAACGGTTGATGTGGAATTTACCGACCCTATAGGCGTTACGGGAACTTTGACCTACAATTGGGAATTTTCGTCGAAACTCACTGCTGGAGGCAATCCGGGCAACTCGCCCAACTATTGGCGTAATGTGTTTACGGATACAAAAATCGGCTCCGACGAATCGGCAAGCGAACTGCCAACTGCCGTTAATCCGTTTACCAATGTCGACGGCACGGTGCTTAATGCAAGCAGCAAATCGGCAAGAGTAAGAGTCGATACTCGTTATCTGTTCCACCTCTGGAGCCACATTTCCGACACGATTTATGTACGTCGAGGAGTGAAAGGCGACAATACCGGCGGAGTGTTTATCTGGACCGAACCTGTAGAGATTATTATCAACAATTCGCTCTCATATCTGAAAGCAAAAGACGTACAGCACGGAACTAACTGTACAGGATTGCCTTTCAATGGCGATTTGCCCGTTGGAAGTACATCTTTGGCATACGAAATAATTTCGCATACCGGACGGTTTTCGGTCAATTTGCAAGACAATTCGCCTAATAGTTCGCAAAGCCAGTGTCCATCTAATTCATACGGCGATGATTATACAATAAATAATACGCCGAATGTATATTATACGTGGACTGTAAAAGACTATGGACAAAGCGTCAGCGGACTTAATTCGGGCGAAGGCTACATAATTACCGACTCACTAACCAACAATATCGCATTACAAGATACTGTGATTTATGAAGTTACGCCACGATGGGGATACACGGCGGACAATTTTACCTTTGATCTGTATGTTGTGATAGGTGCGCGCCCGCCTTGCGTGGAACAAACATGCTTCTCAACGCTCTACCTGCCCGATCCGACAAAAATTACAAAAATTCCAACACATCTTCCAAACGATACGCTCACTTTCCTCAATTTCAACCTTGGCGCCTGTCCGTATCTAACGCCTAAGCAGCAGATGGCATACGTCAGCCCAATGTCGATTACTGCCGAAGATGTAAACGTATATGGAGGCTTGTTTCAATGGGGAAGAAAGGACAGCGAATCGGCGTTAAGATGCTCGATGACAGATAATATCGATTTGTTCAGTAGTACACTCTATCTCGACGAAGATGACTACAAATACTCTGACTCGAAGTTTATCTTTGGTGGATTTAACTGGATAAGCAGCACAAGTCTGTCCGCCCAGCGTTCGTTCTGGGGCAACGGTGAAGGTCTTACAAAACAGACGGTCGTATATACCGAACAGGAAAACCTGTACGACCCATGCCCGCCCGGATGGCGAGTACCAACACAATACGAATGGGCTTTGGTCGGATTTGAAGGCGGCGACATGACAAGCATTTCCGGCGATGCTTTTTATTCCGACATCAACGGGACATCGTTCAACGGAGTTGTTTGGGTACCTGTTGTCGACGGCCGTCCAAGCGTCTCGTGGACGAACGGAACAACAACCGGCAGTACGATTCACAATCCTCCGATGACCGGTTATGCTATCTATGCAAAAGCTGACTCTGCGGCTGCTATAAGTTATGCTGTTGCCGATGTGTCAAATAAACTGTATGACGAGGCTGCACCAGAACCACTGATGTTCCTCCCAGCATCGGGATTCCGCGACGGTCAAACAGGCAAATTATTTGATACAGGCAATAATGGCAGTTACTGGACAGGCGTCGCTTCCGACAGTGATAATTATGCCTACAATCTCTGGTTCAATCAGGACAAAGTAAACGCTTTCGGCGAAACATCAAACGGCAGTTACATTTCGACAGCAAGGAGTGTGAGATGTGTGAAAGAATAATTATAGCCTGTATTCAGCAGTAAGACAACAAAAATAAATATCAGAAGAAACCGCCGAATCTTTCAAGTATCCGGCGGTTTCTATTTTGATATTCAAAATTTTTGACGACTTTTACACTCTAAACAAAACATATTTTAAAATGACATAGATAATTGAATATTAAACAATAAACATGACAAAACGCTCTTGTTTTTACTATTAGAAATCAACCAGTTTTTTTTAAGTGTAATTAAAATAAGTTGCAAAAGTTTACGTCTCAGGGCGTTAAATGTTGATGAAAGAAAAAATAAAACTTCATACAGGACAAATTAATCATTTTAAACTTGCAAAATGATTCCAAAATAATGATTCCCAAGAATAAAAATGAGTTTGGTGATTTGAAAAAAAAGGTTTAACTTTGCGGACAGGAAATCTGTTTTTTTAACTATGAACCGGATTGGAAAGAATTTAGTATATGGATTTTTTTACACAATAGCGATCATGCCTCTATGGTTTCTGTATTGTATATCTGACGTAACATTCATGATTGTCTATTATATTATACATTACAGACGTAAAACGGTGAGATGCAACCTTACTGCTGCCTTTCCCGAAAAATCCGATGCTGAGATTACATCTATAGAAAAAGAATATTACCACCATTTCTGCGACACATTTTTTGAAACTGTAAAGATGCTCAATTTCTCCGAAGCAAGAATTAAACGGCATTTTATATTCAAAAATGATGAACTGGCAGAATATTTTCTAAACGAAGGACGTCCCGTAATCCTTGTTTCAGGGCACTATGGAAACTGGGAATGGGGTGCATCGATTGCGCTTTGGATCAAACCTGACGAAAAACGAACCGTAGGTTATGTGTACAGACCATTGAAAAACAAATTCTTTGATTATCTGTATGTGCGTATCAGAGAGAAGTTTAATTCTGTCGGATATGTAAAAAACAATATTTTCCGCGATATAGTAAAAATCAAACGGGACGGCAGGAACTGGTTAATGAACTTCCTCTCTGACCAAAAACCTTCCAGCGGAACAGAACAGCACAAAGTAATGTTTCTCAATCAGGAAACCGCTGTGATGACAGGTACAGCCAAAATTGCGAGACTGACCGGAGCTGCGGTATGTTATGTCGAAATAACCAAAATTCGCCGCAGTTACTATGAAGCAAAGATAAAACTGATAACTGATACGCCTGCCGAATTAAAAGCAGAAGAAATAACTGAAAAATATATGCAGATGCTCGAAAAAAATATTCTGAAAAATCCTGCATACTACCTCTGGTCACACAACCGGTGGAAGAAAATGATCTGACAAATTCCGCCAAATTTTCCTCTCATAAAAAAATACCCTATTTTAGGTATTTCACGGTTTTCCTGTTAGCCGTACCTTTGCACTCAGATTCGGATTCAAAATTATTTATTATATAACATAACATTTTTAATTTTAAGTAAATGAAAAAGTATTTATCTATTGCGCTTGCAGCGCTTTTCTCACTGTCATTTAATGCATGCAGTGATGACGACAAGGGTGGCGAAATTATTACTGATGAATTTCCTGTCCCTGAGACTTCGACGGAAGCAACCGCTCTCGTGAACAAGGTTTACGGACCGCTTCAGACATTGTCCAGTTCTTATTCTTTTTTCCTGGAAAATGCGACTGAAACAACTGTCTGCTTTGAAGATATTGACGGGGTGGATGGTCCTCAAATCAGCGAGTTCCTGACGAATGACAAGAACTGGTACGTTACAAAAATCTTCAACCGCTTGTACAGCAGTATCAATGCCGCAAATACTGCTGTTGACCGCATTGAAAAAGCTAATGCGGAGGCGGTAAGCACGGCTGGTAATCCTGCTTACGGAGTGGCGGGCGTAAAAGCTGCGGAACTTATCGCACGTGCCAAGTTTGTGAGAGGATATAATTATTTCCAACTCGTGCAGTTCTTTGGAGAAGTGCCTGTGTTCACTGCTTACAAGCCTGCTGCTGAGGAACGTACGGCGCGTGTCAGTATCGACAATGTTTATCAACAGATAGTTGCGGATCTGACTGCGGCTATCAATGACCTGCCGGAATACAGCGCCGACAAGTCTGTTCCTTCCAAACTTGCGGCCAAGGCTATTCTGGCAAAAGTTTATCTAACCTGGGGGTCTAAGCCGCTTTCGTTGAGCGAAGTTGCTGCGATTGAAAATCAAGCCGGAGATCCGGCGAAGCCGGCAACAGATAATAATAAACTGGCTTTGGCGATCAGCTATGCTAACGATGTTATCAACAGCGGAAAGTATGAGTTGCAGGCGGATTTTAATACTATCTGGGGCGTCGGCAGCGAAAATAACAGCGAGGTTATCTATGCTATCCATCACGACGGAGACGGGATTGACGCGCAAGGTAACCACCAAACTCACTGCGGATATACCTACCCGAAAGATGAACGCGCGGAACCGCATATCCAGTGGGCTGATATTTCGTACGAAGATGCAATCTCCGAAAAAGATTCCCGCAGGCTGTATTCTTTTGCTACAAGTGTCGCATTTTCAGATGGTAACATTGATACTTTGACATGGCCGCTTTCGGTAGTACGTCCCGGGAAATGGATTCACAGAGATGGAACGGGGACAATCAATGCGCTTGATAATCAGCCGAATAATATTGATCATATTGATTTTCGTCTGGCGGAGATATATCTTGTGAAGGCTGAGGCAGAGTATTATTCAGGCGTGGATGACAGAGGGCTGGCGGCGATCAATGCTGTGCGCAAAAGGGCGTACAGAGATGATAATGCGTTAGTTACATCGGCGAGCGTGGAAGTGCTACAGGAGGAATGGGCAAATGAATTTGCGTTTGAGCAGAAGCACTGGCTTAATCTGGTGAGATGGCGGACGCTGGTTTCGTCGGTTAAGGACAAGGTGCCGGCTTTTGAGTATTACAAGGCTGAATATGCGGACAGAGCGCAGTTTGAAGCGATTGAGTATAATGGTATTAAGGCGGATCCGACAAGGTTTGAATTTTACAGCAGGATAAACAAACATCTTCACTCAAAGGTTAATAATGTGAAGGGTAAGTTCTATCGTTTTCCAATTCCTGCTACGGCGGATGATAATACGACAGTGCTCGGAATAGCGCAGAATCCTGGATATTAGCAGTTTAATTTTCCTTTCATAATGAAAGCGTCCTCCCTGTTTCTTTGCAGGAAGGACGCTTGTCCTTTTAAATTGGCGCCGGTTACGGGATAAATATTATTTCCTTGAAACTGTATGCTCTTTTTTCCTTCGTATCGGTAATGAGATGCAGTTTGCCGTCGTCGCTTACTTTTTCTATTGTGGCGTTAAATTGCTGATTTGCGTCCTGATACGCGTACAGTCCTTTTCTTCTGTAAAGCCTTGCGTGATAATCCTCTACAATCGCGTTTGCTGATACGTACTTCAACTGCATGTACCTCAACCGGATATTGTTTATAATTTTATTCAGCAGAGGTTCTATCATTATCTCCTTTCCAAGAGCCTGTTTGAGCGACAGGGGATTGGGTGCATTACTTTGAAATGTTTCCTGATTTACATTTATTCCTGCTCCTGCCACGGACTGCATGATTACTGTGCCTGTTATATCGTTCTCAATCAGTATCCCTGCAAGTTTTTTGTTACAGTAATATATGTCATTCGGGTATTTTATTTCTACCGATTCCAAATATTCTGCCAGCGCATCGGTCACGCCGAGCGCAAGGGCTTCGGACAGAAGGAAACTTTTGTTTACCGGCAAAAACTGCGGCTTAAAATATATGCTGAGCGTTATATTTTTACCGTCTGCGGCTTCCCAAGTGTTACCTTTCTGTCCCCGTCCTGCTGTCTGGTGTTTTGCATATACTGCAAATCCGTCTTCCAGATTTTTTTCTTTCGCCCACTGTTTCAGCAGATTATTTGTGGAATCTGCTGTTTCAACATATAGAGTGTTTTTTTCTGTAATCATGTTGTCTGGTATTGAATTTGTGTCAATATTATTCTTCTGCTGCTGATTTTTCTTCGATTACTTTTGGTTCCGGATCGACGTCTGACGTTCTGCGCTTTATTGCGAACGTGATGCTTTTTTTGCCTTTATATCCTCCGATGCCGTGTATGATCAGGGTTGCGATGCCAACATTTTTGTTTTTCCTGTACCTGACATCATAATCTGTTCCAATTGCAAGTAGAACAGTGCCTTTATGCTCAGTCTTGTAGTAAACTTTTGTGTTTGGCGTAACTTTTTCACCGGTAAAGTATTGCTCCGGTATTTGTTCCGGTTCCGAATCGGCGATATCGTACCTCGTGCGCTGGTATGATTTGTTGATGGCATCTATTTTTTCGTTGAATAACATGATTAGTTCGACGAATGACGGGTCTGTTTCTGTATCTGCACTGGAGTTGATTTTTTCCGTAATTTTATGATACACAATATCTATGTCGCGACGGACTTTTTTAAAGGGTCTCGGCGGCTTTTCTTTTTTCTTTATGTCGCGCTGATTGAGAAGGTTCTCAAAGTTTGAGAGGTTTGCTTTTATCTCAATGATAATCGTTCCGATTGCCGGGGCGGGTACTGAGAGTATCATAATATCGTTTGCACAGCTTCCGCCGGCAGATATGTTTATGATGATTGCTTTCAGACATCCTGCCTGCTGATTGTAGCTCTTGCTGTTTACATTTCCGTAACTTTCAAGCATGTCGTATGTGTGAACTGCTGCCGATCTGACTTGCTCATTTGATGAGTAGATAAACGAATTAATTATTTTACGAAGTTCTGTGTATGAGTTGTCAAGTTTTTTATCTGCTTCTTCAATTTTTATTGTAAGATCGCTTTTCTTGACCCACGTGGCACAGTTTTTTTCTTCAATAAATAATGTGTCGAGATCGACTGCAAGAGTTCCGACAGCGGTTTTTATTGCTTCGGACGCGTTCTTGATTGCACTGTTAAACAAATCAAAGAAGTTAAAATGTGCCTTGTTTGGAATGACATTGAATTTTACGCCTAAAAATTTAATCATGATGTTTAATTTTTAAATTGATTAATAAATATTTAATTTTAATTTTTTTTTAAAGAATCGGACGTAATAGCTATTTTCTTTCCCAGACATTCTGGAAGACTTTCCTGCATAGCTATTTTCTTTCCCAGACATTCTGGGAGACTTTCCTGCATAGCTTTCCATATATTTTTATTTTTACTCATATATATAATACATCTTTGAGACTGCAAAGATATATATAATTTTTTTAATATGCAAATATTTTGCGAAAAAAATTATTTTTTTTAAAAATTTGCTGGAATTAAAAATTTTTACTAACTTTGCAGCGTAATTAAAATACTTGAAGAAAATGATAAATTATGATCTTGAGAAAATAAAGGCGTTTGTGTTTGATGTAGACGGCGTCTTGTCGCCGGAGTCTATCCCGCTGCATATCAGCGGAGAACCGTTGCGGATAATAAACACAAAAGATGGTTATGCGATGCAGCTTGCAGCGAAAAAGGGATTCCAGCTGTGTATTATCACAGGCGGAAATTCTAACGCGGTTGAGATACGGTTTCAAAGCCTTGGATTTCAGTACATTTATACAAATGTGAAGGACAAAATCGCAATATTCAGAGATTTTATGTCTGAAACAGGGCTAAAAGCAGAAGAAATCTGCTATGTCGGAGATGATATTCCGGACTTTGAAGTGATGCAGATAGCAGGACTGCCATGCTGTCCGGCAGATGCGGCGCCGGAAATAAAAGAAATATCGCGATACATATCGCCCAAAAAAGGCGGTCAGGGCGTCGGGCGAGACATCATAGAACAGGTGCTCAAAGTGCAGGATATATGGATGCAGGATGAAACAGTTTTCAAATGGTAAACAGCAGTAAATATACACATTATAAATTATAAAATAAAAAAAATATGAAAAAAAAAGTAGTTTTAGCATTCAGCGGCGGACTTGACACCTCATTTTGCGCCATGTATCTCTCTCAGGAAAAAGGCTATGAAGTATATACCGCGCTCGCAAATACCGGCGGCTTTGACCCTGACGAACTTGCAAAAATAGAAGAACGGGCATACAGACTTGGAGCAAAAAAGCACGTCAACCTCGACATAACTCAGGAATATTACAGTAAAAGCATCAAATACATGATTTTTGGCAACGTACTCAGAAACGGCACATATCCCATTTCAGTATCATCCGAAAGAATATTTCAGGCAATAGCTATCATCAACTACGCGAAGGACATAAAAGCCGACTTTGTAGCCCATGGAAGCACCGGAGCCGGCAACGATCAGGTAAGATTTGACCTCACATTTGACGTCCTTGCGCCGGAAATCGGCATCATTACCCCCACCCGCGACATGACCCTCACCCGTCAGCAGGAAATAGACTATTTAAAAAAACACGGTTACGAGGCAGACTTCACAAAAATGACATACTCAATCAATAAAGGACTGTGGGGCACGAGCATAGGCGGACGCGAAACCCTGCAATCTAATCAGACGCTGCCCGAAGAAGCATACCCCTCCCAGTTGGTCGAAAAAGGTGAAGAAACATTAACAATAGGTTTTAAACGCGGCGAACTTTTTGGCGTAAACGGAACAGAATACACCGATAAAACCAAAGCAATCAGGGAAATAGAACGCATCGGTTCCCGCTACGCCATAGGACGCGACATGCACATCGGCGACACAATAATCGGCATCAAGGGACGTGTAGGCTTTGAAGCTGCAGCGCCCGTCCTGATCATCAATTCGCACAGGATGCTTGAGAAACATACCCTCAGCAAGTGGCAGCAATACTGGAAAGATCAGACCGCAACCTGGTACGGCATGTTCCTGCACGAAGCGCAGTATTTAGAGCCCGTTATGCGCGACATTGAGGCATTTCTGCAAAGCACGCAGAGCCGTGTGACAGGCGAAGTTACAGTCCGTCTGCGACCATATAACTATACGCTCGTCGGTGTGGACAGCAAATATGATCTAATGAAAACTGATTTTGGAGAATATGGAGAAATGAATAATGCCTGGACATCCGAAGACGTCAAAGGGTTCACAAAGATAACAGCAATTCCGGCAAAGATATATTACCGTGCAGGCGAGAATGTTACCGAATCTGTTTCGTAATTTCGGCAGCGATAAAATCAATCTGTTCCGCCGTCAGATCCGGATGCATTGGCAGAGAAAGCACCGATTGCGACAATTCCTCCGAAACCCTCAGGTCTCCGCCCTGTTTAACCAGATTTTTAAAAGCAGGTTGCCGGTGAACAGGAACCGGATAATAGATCATTGACGGGATTCCCTGCTTGGCAAGACGCAGTTTCAGTTCATCGCGCCTTCCGTTGCATATTTTCAGCGTATACTGGTGGAAAACGTGGCTCGATTCTTGCCGCACATAAGGCGTTTCAAGGAACCCTTCGCATCCCGCCAGCCGCTCCGTATATGCCTTAGCAGCACTCTGCCTGGCGGCAGTATCATCATTCAGGTGAGTAAATTTTACGTTCAGGACAGCCGCCTGCAGATTATCTAACCGAGAATTGCAGCCAATAATCACATGTTCATACTTTCTTTCCTGTCCGTGCACCGTCAGCATCTTTAATTTCCTGGCGAAGCGCTCATTATCCGTTACGACAGCCCCACCGTCGCCATAGCATCCTAGGTTTTTCGACGGGAAAAACGAAAAGGTACCGATGTCTCCCATTGTTCCCGCAGTCCTCCGTTCACCGTCGGGAAAAGTATATACAGCGTTAATGCTCTGCGCATTATCTTCAACGATATATAGCCCGTATTCTTTTGCGACCTTAATAATGGG
This sequence comes from Dysgonamonadaceae bacterium, assembly GCA_031267615.1. GTDB lineage: Bacteria > Bacteroidota > Bacteroidia > Bacteroidales > Azobacteroidaceae > Azobacteroides. The sequence continues at coordinate 6,365 of JAIRYM010000103.1, read as the reverse complement.
ATCCATGTCACAACACTGTCCAAACAGGTGCACCGGAATTACAGCCCGGGTTCTGTCAGTTACTGCCTCTGCAATCTTACCGGCGTCAATATTAAACGTCTTATAATCAACGTCAACCGGTACGGGCGTAAGTCTTAACATCGCGACAACTTCTGCAGCCGCAATGAAAGTAAAATCTGGAATAATAACTTCATCCCCCGGCTTCAGATCGAGTGCGATAAGCGCGAGGAGCAGCGCGTCAGTTCCGTTTGCACAGGGGATAGCATACCTCGCACCGGTTAACGCCGCAAGATTAGCCGCGAAATCATCTACATGTTTTCCGTTGATGTACTGTCCGGAGGCGATAACATCGAGTACCGCGCTGTCAATTTGAGATTTGAGCCTCCCATATTGAGCGACTAAATCGACCATTTCTATTTTTCGCATTATTTTTAAGTAAGAAACTTAGGATTGTGTAAGAACTTTGAGGAAGTATCTGTCAGCCATTTCCACCCATTCGCAGAAACCGTTATCTTTGCTGTATTCAGGAATAAAGTTGAATAGTTTTTCGATTTCAAAGTTATGTGCCGAAACCCCTGCACCCACTGCCGAAACTTCAAATGCGTTACATTCCTGTTCAATATGAGTTGGCACCGTTAATACAGGTTTCCCCATATACATCGCTTCGCACACGGACTCAAACCCTGCCGTAGTCGCATACGCCCGACAGCCTGACATATATTCTATAAACAGTTTATCGTTCAGGCGGTGAAAAGTAAGATTACCGTCAATAACAGTTTCTTCGGCAGCATCTTTTCTGTCCCAGAAGAAGTGCATGGCAACTTCGGGGTGTTGTTTGTGAAACAGTATTATTTCGTCGGCATAATTGTCATTCAGTATGTATCCGTTCAGGTAGTCGCCGTCACTGACGCCGGCGCTGAAAATTTCCTTTCTTAACAGCGGAGGTACAACCGCAAGGCGTTTTTTCGGCACATCGTTCATCCTTTTAATCGACAGCGCTAACAGCCGTTCAGCGTTGAGGCATGTAACTTTTGTAAAGAACTTCAGCATACCGAGTTCTATCGGATTAGCAGGAGGGAAATTAAAATCAGGATGCAGGAACAGATACTGGTGAGCGATACAGAAGCAAGGTTTTTTTGGAGGTAGAACAGCGTAACTCAATCCGGTCAGCAATTCATAAAAATTTACAACAACATCTACGTTGCGACTGTTTATGGACTTGCGTATTAGTAATATACTTCGCTGATATTTCCATAGCCGCAATACATTATAAGCAATACTTGCCCAGATATTTGTCTTGTGATTTTTCGATGCGGGCAGGAAATTCGGACTGTCGAAATGACGGATTTTATTTCCGAACTTTTCTGTAAAAAAAAATGGCAATTCGCGGCGATTGCTTTTTCCTGCAAGTACAGCAACCACTTCGTGTCCATTACGGTTAAGTAATTCACACAAAGAAATCGACTGTGTCAGATGCCCGCGTCCTTCGCCTTGTACAACAAACAGGAAATTCATAAATTATTAATTATTGCTGCCGGTTCCGTATCATTGCTGATTAAGATATAGGGTTATTTTCTGTCTGCCGGTGGCAGTTCGAGCAGCATCCATTTATCTTCTGTAACGCCTTCGAGAATATTTTGTACACAGAGATTCCATCCTATGAAACCAACAAATTTGCCGTCGGCATCAACATAAGTAGCAGCCGGCGCAAGAGGTTCACCCGTGTCGGCGTGATAATTTTCGTGCATACTGTCCCATTCCTTTATATCGTTAAGCACCAATGTTCCGAGCGTACTTGCAAGCCATCGAAGTTCACTGTCAAATTCATAGTTTTTCAAACCTATGGAATAAAGATAATTTGCAACAGGCCAAACCGGTCCCTGCCAGTTAGAGAAAGGAACAATCACGTTTTTATTATTATAATCAGGGTCCTTTTTTGACAGTGAGCGATATCCGTATTTCGCTTTCATCTCTGTTGTATCAGTCAGATATCGGTTCAACATTGCCTTTCCTTTTTCATCAGGAGCAAGATTCTGAATGAGAGGAATGAAGCTCGAATAACTGACACGTCGATAAAACTTGCCTGTTTCTCTGTCCACAGTATAATAAACCTCATCTTCATCACACCAGAGATATTTGTTGATAGAATCTTCAAGTGTTGCAGCCTTCGCCATAAGCATCCGGTAATCATCTGTTCTGCCTATCTGTTTCGCAATCAGAGCCTGTGCAATTATTTCACGAAGTTGGAACGTGCTGGCGTCAGGCGCGAGGAAAGAGCGATGGTCTTCTTCCCAAAAATAATTCATGGCAGGATTATTATCTGCTCCACTCTGCATAGCATTATCCCAGAAATAGCAGTTGTAAGTGCTGTCAAGCTGAGTTTTGTCGCGATATTCCAAAACTTTCATCAGTGCGTCGTAGTGGGGCTCAATCCAGGAAAAATCGCCAAGTTTTTCGGAAGCAAAATAAACGCCCTGCGAAAGGAAGGGCTTCATCGCAAACTTGCCGAAAATAGGGCGTGGTCCAATGATTGTTGCACAACCGGCAACATATCCATTGCTGTCGATACCTGCTATCAGGTTTAGCGCCCAATATTTAAGATACTCCGCCTTGCCGACGCTTGCGAGATGATTACCGATAAAAAAACCGTCCCAGTCCCACATTTGTTTATAAAATCCTGCTGGAATAAGATATGGGTATTTCAGGTAACCTTCGGCGGGCTGAATTACTTTATGTTCCAGACGGTCGAACTCTGCGACGAGTTCGGTTTTCAAATTTAGTAAATCATTGTCGCTCATGGTGCTGTCATTTTTACTTTGTTGATTGCAAGATACAATCAACAAAGCAATAGTTAAAACAATAGAAGATAAATGTTTCTTGTTCATTTTTTTAAAAATAAAGTTTTATAATTTGCAAATATACAAAAAACTTTTAATATCCACTTTGTATTGCAAATTAAAATCGCATGTGATAAACAGAATCCTGTTCCAGTTTCTTTAAATCGTCCAGTAAACGAGAAGAAATTATTTTTGCGCCAATACCGTTAAGATGGTTTACGTCTTCAAAACAGGAATCAGGTAGTTGATAACGCGCATAGTCCAGCAGAAACACCGATTTGGGAAGTTCTTGGCACGTTTTTTGAAATTCTTCTTTGTAAAAAACAGGTATTGCATTGAAAAATAAATTGCTAAGCGGACTTGTATATAAGACTAATTTTACATTGCTTTGCTCGCATAAGGCTGCTATTTTTTGTAGATATTCTAGTATCAATGGTGAGAGTCCCTGTTCTTTATCAGGTTCAAAACATTCTTTCAATCTGACATTCAACTGATAATTATCTACATAACTTAAATTTCCACAGTCGATATATTCGCCGCGAAATGGCAGAGCGTTTCGTTTGAAATTTTTTGCCATAGTCTGCTTTATCAGCGACAGGTTTTCTTTCGACGGCACACCAAGTTTCCATGCGAGAAAATTGCGAATATATACTAAATTGTTGGTACGCAGAAATTTTAATTCTTCTTTGCCTAACAGCATAAACTCTTTGCCGAAGAAAAACGACTGATTTCGTCCGTCAAGCAGTCCGCGGTCGAACGGTGCGGCAATAGTTGAATAATTGAAACTCAAAACAATATATTCCAACTGCGGATTATTTTCGAGAAAATATTTTAATCTCGTATATGAATACAGATAATGTTCGCCCAAAACGGTTTCATTGTTAGCTCCTTTAATATATTTTGGATTAAGCGAAAGTCCTACGTATGAATCGCCAATAATCAGCATTGTTGTTGAATCCGACAGGCGAAAATTTTCAGGATTTAATATCTTTTTGCGTATCAGATGCAGATTAAGTCCTGAAAACAGGAAAGCCAGACATGCGACAGTCAGCGTAAAATAAAGTATTTGAATTAAAAAGCGTTTCATATTTTTCAGAATTGAAAATAGACAAAAGGCACCTGAACGCCACCGTAATTAAAAATCAGTGCAATCACAAATATATAAATCGCCCACCGCAAGACTTTTGACCGTACACCGTCAAGTTGCAAAGCGTGCTGTTTTTCCTGCTGAAACCACTCAAAAAGCAGACAGATGATAACCAGAAATACAACATGTTTGCCTGCATAAGTGCTGCCATAAGGTTTTATAAAAAGTGTGGACGAAAATATTTTGCCGATATAGTCAAATGCAGAGTGAATGGACTCTGAACTGAAGAGCGGTCCTATTATCGACAATACAAACATAATGATTGATATTCTGATTAACTTATACCAAACGACACCTTTGAGATGAAATCGCTTTTCAAATTTTTTCTGAATCTTCAGGGTATCAGTCGATATTGAAATAAGAATTCCGTGTATCAGTCCCCACAGAATAAATGTCCAGTTTGCTCCGTGCCACAAGCCGCTGACGAGAAATGTACAGATTACGCAATAGTTCCAGTACAGCATTTTATGACTTGAACCCAGCATCGGATAATAGATGTAGTCCATAAACCAGCGAGTCATTGAGATGTGATTTCTTTGCCAATAATTCGCAAAAGAAGTAGCAAAAATCGGAAAATTGAAATTTCTGCTTAAATTTATTCCAAGCAATCTTGCAACGCCGATTGCAATGTCGGAATATCCCGAAAAGTCGAAATAAACCTGTAAGACGCTGAAAAACGAGCCAAGTAGCAGAGTACTTCCGGGTAAAGTATCGGTATGAGAGTTAATATATGTTATACAGACGGCAAGATTATCCGCTACGACTATCTTCTTGAACAGCCCCCAAAGTATTTGACGAAGCCCGTCAACAGCAGATGGATAATCAAACTTGCGCGCTTTTAGAAACTGTGGAATAAGGTCGTTTGCCCGCTCCACAGGTCCTGCCGTAAGTTTCGGAAAAAAACTCATATAAGCAAAAAACGCTACGATATTTCTTGTCGGCTTTGTATCTTTCATATAAATATCAATGGAATAACTCAATGCCTGAAAAGTATAGAAACTGATGCCGACAGGCAGAATAATTTTTAAAGTGCTTATATTAAGTTGTTTTCCAAACAGTGAAAACGCATCAACAAAATTTTGTACAAAAAAGTTATAATACTTGTAATAAAACAGAATGACGAGATTTACAGTAATATTTGCTGCTATAATCCACCAGACTTTGTTTTTATACCAAATCTGCTCATCGCTGTGTCCATGCGATTGTCGCACTTTATCCGCCAGCAAACCGCTATAATAACTGCACAGCGTTGTAAATGTTATCATGATGAGAAAGTGCCAGTCCCACCAGCCGTAAAAGAAATAGGATGCAACAACAATGAAAACGTTCTGTACGCGAAAATTACGATTAAAAACAAACCAGTAGAGTGTAAAAACCACTAAAATAAAAACCGCAAAGTCTAATGAATTAAAAATCATATTTTTATAATGTTTCCTGCACACAGCTAACCAGCGAATAACCTGCTCCGAATCCTGCAAGTAATATGTTTTTTTTTCAGTTGGTTATCTTTATTCGTATGATACATAGCTATAGGAATTGTTGATGTTGAAATTATTTTGCAAAGATACAAATAATTACATAAACAGCAAAAATGTTATGTATTTTTTTTGAAATAATTTGCAATTACAATAATTTGTCTTACCTTTGCACCGTTAAAAACAAAAAATAGAATGGCAACTCATTACTTCTACAGCAGTAACTCAAAATTGATACTCAATATGACGTGTCAGTTAATGCCATTTTACCCCCCCCCCCCCCCGAAATGACACATTATCAGCAGGTTATGTCATAATCCGTTTCGGGAAGTCCCGAAAACATTTACATACAGTCTTAAATAATTCAGACATGGATGGAATAATTTTTCATTCAGGCTGGAAGTTTTTGCAGAACTCTACGAAAGTTTTGCAGAACTCTATGAAAGTTTTGCAGAGTTCTACGAAGGTTTTGCAGAGTTCTACGAAGGTTTTGCAGAGCTCTACGAAAGATTTGCAGAGCTCTACGAAGTTTTTGCAGAGCTCTACGAAGTTTTTGCAGAGCTCTACGAAAGTTTTGCAGAGCTCTACGAAAGTTTTGCAGAGCTCTACGAAAGTTTTGCAGAACTCTACAAAAAATTGATTAACAACAAATAATAACAGTATTAACAATAATAAAAAAATTGAGATTATGAGTTCACAAGACTACATCCCAAGAACAGAGGAAGACTTTTTCAACTGGGCATTTAACCTGAAAACGGTAATGACCGGTTATGGCGCCGAAGACTACATGCCTCCGGCGACGTATCACGAATTTATGCGGCTCGGCGCTGATTACGAAGCGAAATTTGCGATAGCGGAAAACTCCCTGACGCGGAATTCGAAGACGATCAACGACCGGCAGGAAGC
>JAIRYM010000100.1 GCA_031267615.1 Dysgonamonadaceae bacterium | reverse complement strand
TTCCCCTATAAGAATTTTGATTCCATCTTCATTAAACGGAATATTAATATCGTCAGTGCCAAACAAGCCAAAGATTTCAAATGATTTTATTCGTGTTTTACCCATATCTGTACATTTATATATTATGCAAAGGTACAATTTTTTTTGATAGTCAAACGGTAATATATTATTTGACCTTATGAAAAAATACCGATGCAAAAGGCAAAGTTGAAAGTCGCAAGAGATGGTTTTCGTCTCTTTGGAGATAAAAAAAATCTCAGGAGAGTTTTCTGAGGTTTTTTTCGTATGTCCCGATTTCCACCAAACCACCCGTTTCATTCTACCAATCCTCGTTTTTCCCCCATAATACCATACATACGCCAAATATCCGGTTTGGTATAGCCAAACTGCGCTTTCGTCGAATAAATTTTCGGCGACGGATGAATCGCCACATCTTTGCACCCGATTTTAAAAGAATGTAATAATTAAAACAATATTAGAAATGGATTTTATTAAACTCTCAATCAATCGCCCGACCGTAGTTGTCGTGCTGTTCACGGTATTGGTATTCTTTGGCGTGTACACGTACCGGAGCCTCAACCGGGAACTGTTTCCCGAAATTCAGGTGGACGTCATTACCGTCGGCACGGTTTATCCGGGAGCAGGGGCTTCGGAGGTCGAAAATTCCGTAACAAAGGAAAACGAAGAACTTTTGCAGGAAGCCGAAAAATACGCGGGTAAGTGGGTTCAGATGAAAAAAGTCAAAATTACGGACGATGATAAAAACGTCTTAATTTTGGAACAAATACGTAAAATGTTGAGTTTCAATACAGACAGAAATATTTTGTCCAATGAGGAAAGTGACCTTTTGTTTGATATTGTAAATGGAAAACGCGAAAGGGATTATGATACGGACGAGATTGTTGTAAAATGCCTGCAAAAACTTATGAAAAAGGGCTTTACCGTTTAGGTGTCCGCTGATACTCAGCAAGTTCTTCGGCAACCATTAAAATTTCGTTTTCGCGTTCCTCGTAAAATTTTACACTCATTTTCTTTGGAACTTGTGCAAACAAAACCACCTCAATTCTATCAATTAGCGGCGAAATGTCGTGTTTGTATTCGTGCCTAATTTCACATTCCCAGACGGTTAAAACATTCCAACCCAGAGCCGTAAGTTTCTGCAAATTAACTTTGTCCCTATCAGCATTGGAAGTAATTTTATCAACCCAAAATTTTGTGTTTGTTTTTGGAGTGTAAGCATATTTGCAACCCTCGTGCCTGTGCCAAAAACAGTCGTGCAGGAAAATCACAGTCTTATATTTCGGCAAAACAATATCGGGCTTTCCGGGCAGTTTCGTATCGTTCACACGATACCGAAATCAAAGTAAAATAAATTTATTCACCATTAAAATTTAAATAATATTGGAACAATCAAAAATGGTATTTTAGGCGTATTTTCCTAAAAGGTCGGAACCGTTGTAGGTGCAAGCTGGAAAGGTATTTCATACATGCGCTCACTCCCGCAGCATATTAAAAACAATAATACAGAGGGACAGATTAGACAGCGAAGCAAATTTGCGCTTATGATGAATTTTCTCTAGCCGCTTTTATACTAATATATACTTGGAGTGAAAATCAGATAAGTTCCCCTTCAAATACTGTAACTGTTTCGCCGGTCATATAGACGTGATTGTCTTCAACATTCCATTCGATCTGAAGGTTACCGCCGCGCAGAGAAATTGTTGCTTTCCGTTCCAGTAAGCCGTTTAATACGCCTGCTACTGCTACTGCACAGGCGCCTGTACCACAGGCAAGCGTTTCTCCACTTCCCCGTTCCCATACTCGCATCCTCGCAAAGGATGGAGATAAAATTTCTACAAATTCAGTATTGATTCTTTCTGGAAACATAGTGTGATGTTCAAATGAAGGTCCAATCTTTTCTAAGTTAAGTTTGTCAATGGAATCTTTTGTAAAGATCACGGCGTGAGGATTGCCCATTGATACGCAAGTGACAGTGTATTTACCGGAAGGAAAGTTAATTGCCTGTCCGATAAGTTTATTTTCTTTCCATATAACAGGAATTTGTGCCGTATCAATGACTGGTTCGCCCATATCTACTGTAACTTTTATTACTTTGCTGTCTATAACGAAAAGGTCCAGGGTTTTAATTCCTGATTGTGTCTCGAGCGTAATAACTGTTTTTTTTGTTAATTTGTTGTCGTAAACGTATTTGCCTACACAGCGAGATGCGTTGCCACACATTTGCGATTCAGTACCGTCGGCGTTAAACATTCGCATGCGAAAATCACAGGTTAAAGAGGGCATGATCAATACCAATCCGTCTGATCCTATGCCTTTGTGCCTTTCACTGAGTTTAATGGATAATTCTGAGGGATTATCTATTTTCCTCTCAAAACAGTTTATGTACACATAGTCATTACCGGTGCCGTGCATTTTTGTAAATTTCATCTTTAATATTTTTTTTATTTTATTTCTTTTATTCTTATGTTTCTGAACTTTAATTCGCTTCCATGTCCGAGAAATCCAATATGTCCTGATTTATTAAACAGTCCCGGATGGTTTTGATGATCGAGCGTTTCCGAACCGCCTTTTGTAACCTGGCTTATGTCGCAATCAAGAATAATTTTACCATTGAGCGTTACCCGAATGTGATTGCCGTCGGCGTAGATTTCTTCTTCGTTCCATTCGCCAACAGGACGCATTGATCCATGTTCGGCAGGCATGACGCCATAAATGGATCCATGATGCTGATATTGCATTATGTCTTTATACACAGGATGTTCACAATCGAGAATCTGGATTTCCATCGCGTTATAGGCATTGTCTCCTTCTAATGGCGCGCGGATGCCTACGCCGTTGTTTGCGGATGGAGTTAACTGAAACTCGAAACGAAATACAAAGTTTGAATATTCATCTTTTGTGTAAAGATTTCCTCCAAAATTTGTCGTTGGATGTACTGTTATACTGCCGTCTTCTAATTTATAATTCACAAAATCGCCTGTGAACGAGTGCATGTTTGTACCGTCGAACAGTATTTTAAATCCTTCTTTTTCTTCCTGTGCAGACAGTTTGAATGGTTCTTTTTGAGGGAGTTCTTTGATATAAATATTTCTGTAAAAGACTTTGCTGTCATGAGCTTGAAGTTCTATCTGCTCGAAAGAGGGCAGGGGCTGACTGTGGTCCCAATAATTCTCTAATACAGTGTTGTCAACGACAAGTATTCCGTTAAGTTTGACGGTGACGCGATCGCCGGTCATCTTGATATACATTGTGTTCCACTCACCGAGCGGGTTGTCGGCTACGGCTAACGGACGGCTCGGATGGATCTTATTGTTGTATAATCCGCCTGAACCGACTTCGGCACCTACATTTGTGCGGGAGACGTCCCATATTTGCACCTGGGGTGTACCTCTGAGGTAGATTCCGGCATCGGCTTCTGATGCTGAAGGATCCAGCATCCAGTCTGCATACATCTCAAAGTCTCCATATTTGCGCTCAGTGCAGATGTTGTTGTATCCGTGTCCGATAAAGACGAGCGATCCGTTTTCTACTGCCCAGTCTTTATACATTTGCTTGTTGGCTTCGAATTGGAGACTTTCTAATTTTGAAGGGCTTAAGTGTGAACGTTTTACAGGATTATCGTACGGCTGAGCGAGAAGTCCTTTCCATCCTGAGAGGTCTTTGCCGTTGAAGAGGGGTACGAATCCGGTATAGTCAGGCGGTTCGGATACATGTTGTTTTAATGACTGTTCCTGAATCTTTTTGTCATTTATTATTATTGTGTCTGAGGTTTCGGATGCTTTTTTTACGTATTCGGAGAGTGCACTGTCCAAATATTCCTGTGTCACCGCGTTTTGACTGAGGTCAATGATGAGTGAATCGGTACTGTCTTCGTTCCATTTTAACAGTGTGCGGCATGCTGCAGTTTTTACTTCCGGTGAGCCTTGCTGAATTGCAAACAGTACTTTTTTCAGGTTGTTTGATTTTCTGCTTGCGAATATGTCTAGTATGGCGATTTTTCCTTCGTCATTCGCGTTGTGCATTACTGATGCGGCGTAAGTTGTTATGTCTCCTTTTGTTGCCAATAGAGACTGTTTACCGGTAGCGATTATTTCCGGATTTATGTTTGTCAGCAGCTTTGCAAACGCGTTTAAAGATAATGTGTCGTCTAATGCGACCAGGGCACTGGCGGCAGATGATATTATTGCTGCATTGTCGGTTTCCAGTTCATTTATAAGTGTTTGTACTAATGTATGTTTGCCTGTTGTCAGACTGTGAATCATGTCCCGTTTGTTTCTGTATCTGATTACTTTTTCTGTAAAGTTTATGATGTCAATTTTTACTTCGGGCTTTCTTTTTGGCAAGTTTTTGAGAATTGCTGAGCATGATTTTTTGTCTGCATAAGGGATAAATGCGTTAAGGACTGCTTTGCGATATTCTGCAGAAAAGTCTTTAAGCGATTTCTGTACAGTTTTTATACTGCCTTCTTTTTTTCTGTTAATCTCGGCTACTGTGGCTGCTATGCGTTCCGACTGATCTCCGTCTAATGCTTTTATTATTTCTTGATTAAAGATTTCGGTTATGTTTTCCTTAAAATCTGCTTTTGCATTAAATAATGGAGCGCACAATATTAATAAAAGAATTATTTTTTTCATAATGTCTGTTTTCTTACTGCAAAGGTAATATTTTTTTTTGGAATTACAAAATATTTTTTTAAAAAATTTTTTTACATCACGATTTTGATTCTTTTTTTCTCTAAAAAGGCGTATATGCTCGAGAAATGGTTCTTTTTTTTGCGCCAAAACCGTAGATTCTTGAGAAATGGTTCTTTCTTTCTCGCCAAACTGTTTGGAGAGAAAAAAAAAATTCATATTTTTCTTATAAAGTGTTGGGGGCTCCAGAAAGATACAATGTTTACATCCCAAACACTTTGTGAGGAAAAAAAGAACCAAAACCGTAATAAAAAATAATGAAAGTATTAAGTCAGAATAACTTATTCTTGGTAAATGGGAAAAAAATTTAAGCTGGAATAATTTCTTTTTGGGAAATTGAAAAAAAGGCTAAGTTAGAATAACTTCTTGATACAGTAGCCTTAAACGCTTCCGCAAGTGCAGCACTGCATAGTGTTTTCTGGAAAGGAGAGTGTTTACCGGTATGTTTTTAGCTTCTGATAGCTCTTTCATCGAAATTCCGCTCAGTTCCGTGAGCTCAAATACCTCTCGCTGCTCGACCGGTAACTCGGAAAGGGCGTCATTAAGTTCCTGCCATACAAGCGATCGCAAATATTCAGCCTCAGGAGAAGGAGAGGTTTCATCGAACAGAACTTCTACAATATCCTTACTTATAAACTCGTTGCTGTCGCTGTCATGGTAAGCCGGCAATTCTGATTCGGATTTTTTTACAAAATGGTTGATAATAATGTTTTGAGCGACGCGATATAGCCACGCCGAGACCTGATCTACAGGATTAATCGCGACGTTTACCGTCTTAACGAACCGCTCCCATACGTCCTGCAAAATATCTTCCGCATCTTCGCTGCTCGTTACTCTTTTCCGGATAAAGGAGCGAAGTTGCGGCTGATACTCTGTAATAAGCGATTCCAGATTGTCTTTATTGGCGGCTAACACGTCAAAACTGATTTTCAGACTGATTTTCTTTGCAGAAAATGTTTCTGCCAAAGCCATGACGCGAATCCGTCATAAATTTTTCTCTCTCACTGTCGCTCATCTTAAGCCACTTCTCACGCAGCGCATTGTGGTATCGACGCTTGTAACCCCAGTGTTCGCCAAGACGAAAACCTCCGAAAAAGATTTTAGACAGAATCAGCAAGCCTATAGCATGCCAGAAATCAATCGTTTTAATACCGAAAAGATCCGGAAAAAGCCAGTTCCATAACCACATAACTATTAACCCGAATAATACTAATGCGACTGTCGCCATTACAACATGTCCAATAATTTTTACTGCTTTCATACCTGCAAATTTTAAATTCATACTTATTATTTTAAAAAATACACATTATATATATGTATAACAGATGAGACATAAAAATATTTTATTTTTTTTTTTGTAAAAAGCTTTTTTTTAAAAAAAAGTATTACCTTTGTAGCGATTTATTAATATAAAAAAAAAATTATTTATGAGACTGTTAGACACCATGACATCAATCTTTGACCTTGCAATCAAAGATTATCACGAACAGGATTCCGTAGACGGACTGTATCACAACTCATTCTGTAAAGACTCCATCGAAGCGATCGCATATCGAAAATGCTGGGTAGACAATATTCAGTGGCACCTTGAAGACATCATCAGAAAGCCGGACATAGAACCGGCAGAAGCGCTTGAAATCAAGCGCAGGATAGACAAAATGAATCAGGAACGAACCGATTTAGTCGAATTAATCGATGATTATTTTGTAGACAGATACAAAAAAACAAAGCCAAAATATGATGCAAAAATAAACACAGAAAGCCCGGGCTGTGCAATAGACAGACTCTCCATTCTTGCCATAAAAATATATCACTGGAAATATGAAGCAGAACGTAAAGATGCAGACGAAGACCATAAAGCAAACTGTAACAGCAAGCTGTCAATTCTGATCGAACAAAAGGAAGACCTGAAAAATTCAATAAAATATCTGGTACATGAAATAGCATCAGGAAAAAAAATCATGAAAGTATACCGGCAAATGAAAATGTATAACGACCCCGAACTTAACCCGTCACTTTACCGCAAAAAGCAATGAAGATAACGATAGTAATACGGTTCTCCTCGCTTGGCGACATAGCAATACTGATACCCTCGCTCTATACGATAGCAAGAGAAAATCAGGATGACATATTTCTGGTTCTGACAAAAAAGAACATGCAAAACATATTTGTAAACAGGCCAAAAAACATATTAACCTTCGGCGCAGATACAGAATGTTATCACAAAGGCATTTTCGGCCTGTTCAGACTAATATCGGACGTCAAAGAAAAAATAAAAGAAATAAAAGCAGACTATCCGTCACAGAAAATAAAAATCAATATCGCCGACATGCACGACGTTATACGCTCAAAAATAATAAAACTGTTCTTTCCATTCTCCAAAAGAAAAACAATCCTTAAAGAAAGAAAAGAAAAAAGAGCGCTGTGCAGAGTAAAAAATAAAAAATTAAAACAGTTAAAAACAAGCCACCAGCGCTATAAAAAAGTTTTTAGACAATTAGGCTACAAAACAAATAACAATTTCAGAAACATATTCTATAAAAAAACGCCACACACAGGCAGACGCATCGGAATAGCGCCATTCGCAAGCTTCAAAAGCAAAACCTATCCGCTTCCACTCATAAGCGAAGTCATAAATATATTAAGCAAACAGCCCGATACAAGAATATATATTTTCGGCAACAAAAAACTGAGAAAACACATGGAGAAATTAGCCAGAAAACATCCCAACACAGAATCAACAGCAGACAGATTTCCATTCCGTTCAGAGCTCGCGCTGATGAACACACTCGACGTAATGATAAGCATGGACTCCGCCAATATGCACTTTGCATCCCTCGTCAACACTCCCGTCATATCCATCTTCGGATCAACACACCCATACGCCGGATTCTACGGATACAGACAAAAACCGGAGAACATAATACAGTTAGATCTCGAATGTCGTCCCTGCTCCATATACGGCACAAAAAAATGCAGAGAAGGCACATACGCCTGCCTTAAAAACATCACACCGGAAATGATAGTAGAAAAGATAGAAAAAAATATTTATAAAAAAGATACAGATCAAACATGAAAAAACTGACAATAAATATTCTGCTGCAAACAATATTTATTATAAACATAGCAGCGCAAACCGGAGTAAATTCCGTAGAAAAAGCGCGTCAATACCCAATTATAACCAATAAACCGGCAGTAAACTTCTTCGAAGGCGCCTTATTAGGCAACGGAGGCATGGGAACGGTGGTAACAACACGTCCCGACGCCATATCATTCCATTTCGGACACAACAACGTATGGGACATCCGGATCGCAGAAGAAAATAAAGCCGAAACCCTCACCTTTGACGAGATCGTATCAAAAATAAAATCCCTTCCGCCGGAAATAAAAAACATTCGCGACGACAAATGGCTAAAAGACTATTTTGAAAAAATGCATGCCAATTACGACAAGCCCTACCCTCGCCCGTTCCCGTGCGGTACAGTAATACTGGGATTCGACAGAAGAAAAACAGAAATGCTCGGACACAAAATCGACATCTCAACCGGAATGTGCGAAATATATCTCTTAAACAGTAACGGCACAAAAAACACCCTGCAAATATTCGCCGACATGACCGCAGACAAAATATGGTTCAGACTTGTAGACGAAAATCAGCGCCCGGCGCCCTCCTGCTTCAACCGCATACGCATCCTGCCCGACAAAAGAACCCCAAAAGAATTTCCAAAATACACCGTAACCGAAGACATCTCTTTAGGATTCACACAAATACTGCCATCGCTCGAACCCGATAAATACGACATAAATACCGGACACCCGAACGACAAAGCTTTTCGACTCGAAGCCCGTATCAGTAGCCCGCTCACAAACGGTTTTCGGCATCCGGCAACCGGAGAAGACGAACCTCTAAGACCTGCAGAACGATACATCGCAGCCGGCAACATACCCTTCACAGGATTAATAAGTCTCACAGAAGGATCCGCCACCGACATCAAGCCAGAAGAAATAAACATCCCCGAACCAACGCCCGAACAGTATCTCAACGCCTTCGAAGCCACCGTCGCAAGCTGGAAAGAATACTGGAACAAATCCGGAATCGCATTATCAGACACATTCCTTGAACAGATCTGGTATCATAACCTTTATTTCTACAACTGCGCAATCAAAGCCGGCGCGACCTGCCCCGGCCTTTTTGCAAACTGGAGCTTCGGAGACATCGGCACAGCATGGCACGGCGACTATCACATGAACTACAATACACAACAACCCTTCTGGTTATCCTTTTCCAGCAATCACTTAGACAAAAACCTCCCATACGCCGACCTCGTAGACCATCTTCTGCCGGTAAGCAAGATGTGGGCAGAAAAATACTACAAGATGCGAGGAGCATTTTTTCCACATTCCGCATACCCAGTCGAAATGACTCACCATCCATATCCCGTACCCGACTGGGGCTGGGAAGTTTGCGAAACACCGTGGACAGTACAGGGACTCTGGTGGCACTATCTATACTCGATCGATACGGACTTTCTGCGCGACCGTACATTCAATCCCGTCCGTCAAGCAGTTCTTTTCCTCGTCGACTACATGAAACGTCCCGACGCACACGGTTCGCAGTGGAAAGACGACCGGTATCACATCATACCCTCCGTACCACCCGAACTTTACAGTTTAAAACCAGGATTCAGGAATAATTACGATCCGCTTACCGACATCACGCTCACCAAATTCATCTTCAAGGCATATCTTGAAGCAGTCCGGATACTGAAGTATGACCGGCAGGAATCCGCCACCGTCCGTGACGTCAAACAGATTTTGGAAAAACTTCCGGACTATTCCACCGTCGAATCCTCAGAATATGGAGAAATCTACACCTCAGTCCCCGGAGAGACAGACAGAATGGTATACAACTATCCGGCAAACCTTACCCATGTCTTTCCCGGCGAAGAATACGGCATAGACGCCCCCGCAGACATTAAACATAAACTGCTCAACACCTATCATGCGCACCAGAACGAAGGAGGCAACGACATCGTCTCACTCAGCACAGCCGGAGCTCGTTTAGGCGTTTTAGATATAGAAAAATTCAAGCGCCAGGTAAAATACTGTCTGCTTCCAAACGGAACAGCATCAGACCTGTGTATGCAGACCGGCGGACGATACGATGACATAACAAGATTTGATTTCATGGCGTCCATGGGAATATGGATCGAAAATTTTGCATTACCGCTCGTCATCAACGAATGTCTGATGCAGAGTTATGATGGCACTATACGCCTCTATCCAAACTGGGACAAGTCTCAGGACGCAGAATTTTCAACACTCCGAGCCGTCGGTGCCTTCCTTGTCAGCAGCCGCCTTGCATCCGGAAATGTAGAATATGTCAATATCCTCAGCGAAAAAGGACAGATCTGCCGTCTGAAAAACCCTTGGGGCAACGCCGCAGTCAGGATTACCCGTAACGGAACTCCGGCAGAAACGCTCAACGGCGATTTATTGACGTTCAAAACAAAAGCCGGAGAAACAGTGCTGATTAACTCCGATGTACTTTAATAATAATAATTATCATGTAAATTATGGCTTTAATAAAGACATTGAGAGGGATAACGCCGAAAATCGGAGATAACGTTTTTTTGGCGGAAAATTCAACAGTGATTGGCGATGTAGAGATCGGAAGAGATTCCAGTATATGGTATAATACCGTTCTGAGAGGCGATGTTAACTCGATCCGCATCGGGGAACGGGTGAATATTCAGGACGGAGCGGTGATTCATACGCTGTTCGAGAAATCAGTCGCTGTAATCGGAAACGATGTCAGCATCGGACATAATGTTACGGTACACGGAGCGAGAATAGAGAACGGCGCGCTGATTGGAATGAATTCAGTCGTGCTCGACCACGCGGTTATCGGTGAAGGCGCTATTGTAGCCGCGGGTGCAGTAGTTCTGAGCGGAACAAAAGTTGAGGCTGGAAGTATTTATGCAGGAATACCTGCCCAATTTGTTAAGAAGATTGATCCTGAGCAGGCGAAGGAAATAAACATGAAGATTGCGCGGAACTACCTGATGTATGCCGGATGGTATAAATAATCACCGGAACTTTAGAACATCTCCGACTGCGGGGGAGTATGAAGCGGATTTTTTGTTGATTCGATACAGGCTGCTAATCGTGATTCCGAACCGTTGCGAAATATTGTGCATCGAGTCGCCTCTGCGAACGGTATAACTGCCAGCTTTATCCAGCCTTTTCTTCTTCTTCTGAAGATATACCGGATCTCCTTTCCTTAGACGATGTCCTTTTGGTGCATCATTATATTTCAGCAGTTTTTTGGTGTTAAATCTCAGATCGGCAGCGATTTTTTCAAAACTGTCACCATCTTCAGCTTCAACGTACAGTAATCCGCGGGAAATCCATGTCCGGCGCAGGATCCCCGAATCAAAACGGTATATTTCATACATCTCAATCAGTTTTATCAGCCTGTTTGCATATTCGCGGTTTGTGGCATAGCCGGCTTTCTGCAATCCTTTTGCCCACGCTTTGTAATCATTCAAAGGTAACTGAAAAAGGCTTCCATACCTGTTTCTATTCTTCAGCAGGAATTCAGAATGGTCTCGATACGATGCTTCGGCTGAAGAATATTTGCGGAAACATTCCCCCGGTTCATCGTCGTCGTGCCGCACCTTTTGTCCTGTCCACGCATGACATTTGATACCGAAATGATTGTTAGATTCAGTCGCCAGACTGCTTTTCCCTGCGCCCGATTCAAGCAGCGCCTGCGACAGTTTAATGCTTGCCGGAATTTTATACTGATTCATTTCTCGTATCGCTATATGTTTATATCTGTCAATATAATCAACATATGCACGGTTACGCTGCGCCTGCATATTAAAAAACATTCCGCACATAAGGCAGGCAACCGGAAATATCTTTTTAACTCTATTCATCTGGAAAATTTTAAGTAATTTTGCAATCAATTTGTTATAATACAATATGTATTCTTTTAAAATCACTGCAAATATAATAAAATGTAGTTATCCAGAACTTGATTCTGAAGAAAAAAGGTTGATAGATGCAGCAAAAGACGCCACTCAACGTTCATATTCGCCATATTCAGGGTTCAGGGTCGGCGCTGCTGTCGTTTTGTCAAACGGCGAAATTATTACAGGCAACAATCAGGAAAATGTTGCCTTTCCGTCCGGATCATGTGCTGAACGTACCGCAGTTTTTTATGCCTGTTCACTCTATCCTGAACATTCAGTCATAGCTCTTGCAGTTGCGGCTTATACCGGCGGCGAATTTACAGATAATCCGGTCTCGCCCTGTGGATCCTGCCGTCAGGTGCTGTTAGAAACGGAACAGAGATATTGTTGTCCGGTAAAAATATATCTCTACGGCAAACAGTTTGTTTATATCGTCGAAAGTGTGAAAGATTTACTTCCTTTGTCATTTGATTCTCTGCAAAGATAAAAACCGGTCTCAGGAAATAGTATTTTTCGCACCTTATATTCAATTTTTTTTTGCAATTTAAAAAATTATACTTACCTTTGCAGTCGCAAATGCTGGGCTTGACTGGTTTTGACAGCGAGCAGAAGTGGTTTGTAAGCACGCAGTGCGTCGTTGTTTGGCACTTTAATCTCAAATGATAACAGTTTAACTGGCGAAAATACATACGCTCTCGCAGCCTGACCGAAGTATAGTAAGTCACAGCTTAATTTCGGTTCATGAATCGAAACGAGACATCACCCGGGATTGTAGTTCCGAAATTACCCGACAAGGTGGTGCAGCAATATCGGAAATAGTCTGAGCGCCGTCCCTGTTCTCAGATGAAATTTTGGGAATAAGCGAAGTACCGGTAGCTTTGGTCTTGTATTTCGACGAAAATTAAAGCAAAGATAAGCGTGTAGAAAGCAAATTAATTCCTCGTTTGGACGAGGGTTCGACTCCCTCCAAGTCCACAGAAAACAATCTGCAAATGCAAAAAAAATACTGTCGGTGAATGTACATCCGTACCTCGCCGACAGTATTTTTTTTTAGAATGACGTATTTTTTACATCTATTTCTTATACAGAGGTCCGTAAGCTTTGCAGGCGCGATAATCAGCTCCTTCTTTGTCCATTCCGAAGGCATTCCAGGATGCGGGACGGTATATTTTGTCGTCCGGCAGGTTGTGCATGCAGACGGGGATTCTGAGAATGGAGCATAGCGTGACGAGCTCTGCACCAATGTGTCCGCAGTTGATCGAGCCGTGATTGGCGCCCCAATTATTCATTACAGAATAAACGTCTTTGAATGTGTCTTTCGCCGCGTCAAGGCGAGGTACGAACCAGGTGGTAGGCCAGCCTCGATCTGTTCGGTTGTCTATTATGCGAAAAGATTCTTCGTCAATAGTGCCTGTCCAGCCTTCGGCGAGCTGGAGTACGGGTCCGAGTCCTTTCACAAGATTTACGCGAACCATGGTGCAGGGCATTCCTCCTCTTGTCAGAAATTTCGACGAGTATCCGCCGCCACGAAAGTATTCGCGGTTGGCTGGCATCCATGTTGTGGCGTCGAGACATTCTCGGGCTTCTTTTTCTGATATTTCCCAAAAAGGTTTCATCGTTGGATTGCCTGTTGAATCGTTCTGACGGGCACTGCCGTCTAAGGAGGCGGCGCCGGAGTTGATCAGATGTATCATGCCGTTGGCGATGAGTCCTGAAGGCTTTTTGCCGGTTACGCGTTCTAATGCTTCGGGACTCCAATAGGTGCGTACGTCTGCAAAGATGGAGGGCGTGTTTGTTAACAGATTCCCGAATAGCATTGCTGTTCCGTTGAGAGAATCGTTCTCGGTTGCGAGAATGAATGGTGCGCGAATTCCATTCCAGTCGAATGATGAGTTGAGGATAGCTTCTGTGAAGTCGCCATTGGGATAGAAGTCTGTCCACTGTCTTTGTCCCTGGAATCCGCCTGCTATGGCGTTGTGACCAAGTGATTCTTCGCCGAATCCCATGTCTTTTAATTTTGTATTACCGATCAGGAGGTCGCGGACGATGATTGTCATCTTGACTATAAATTCCCAGTCTCTGGCTGACTGTTCGGCGGTGCGTACAAGGTCTTTACGATTGCCGTCTTCACCTTGCCGGCAGTTTTTCTTTGTCCACGCAAGGGCTTTTTCATATTCTTCTTTGTCGTATATTCCTTCTGTCATGCGACGGATGATTTCTACTTCATCAATACCTTCGCAGCGCATCCCGAGGTAGTCTTCAAAGAAATCGGTGTTGACGATGGAACCTGCGATGCCCATGCAGACGGCACCAATTGATAGGTATGATTTGCCTTTCATGATTGAGGCTGCCATTGCTGATCGAGCAAAAAGCAGGAGTTTTTCTTTTACGTCGAAGGGTATTTCGGCGTCGCCGGCGTCTTTGACGTCGTGTCCATAGATTCCAAAGGCTGGCAATCCTTTTTGCGCGTGTGCGGCAAGGACTGCGGCGAGGTATACTGCTCCCGGCCGTTCTGTCCCGTTAAATCCGTAGACGGCTTTAATGGTATGCTGCTCCATATCCATTGTTTCGCTGCCGTAACACCAGCATGGCGTGACGGTGATTGTTATTCCGACGCCTTCGCGCGCGAATTTTGCGGCGGTGGCGGCGCTCTCCGCAACGCGACCTATTGTTGTGTCTGCGATGATGCACTTGACGGGTGTGCCGTCCGGATATTTGAGCGTTGATGTTATCAGGGATGCGACGCTTTGTGCAATGTTCATCGTTTGATCTTCTAATGATTCGCGTACGCCACCCATTCGTCCGTCAATTGTCGGTCTGATGCCGATTTTAGGCCATGAGCCTTGATACCTGTTGTTTGTCATAAAATTTTATTTTAATTTTTTATAAATATATTATTTTACTCTGCAAAGGTATGAAAAAATAATTATACCAACAAATTTGCTTTAAAATTATTATTATTTTTTTTATATGTATTGTTTGAGAACAGAAAATTCGAGAACGACGTGGTCAAAAGTACTTTGGGAACGAAAAATTCGAGAATGACGGAGTCTCAAAGTTTTTGGGAACAGAAAATTCGAGAACGACGGAATCCCAAATATTTCATACAGCGAAAATGTAAAAACACGATACTTATATACATTATATATAATACATATTTAAAAACAACAAAGCCTCAAATGGATTTTTAATATGAAAATCAGAAAAAATTAATGCAAAAATAATATTTTTTTAAAAAAATACAGAAAATCAAAAAAAAATAATTACCTTTGCAGAAATAAAAAACAGTATTAATACCAAAAATAAAAAAATATGAAACAGATAAAAGCAATCAATTTCGGAAAACTTAAAATGATAGTCCACTGCAGTTTTTTACTGTCTGTAAGCCGTAATATCGAAAGCAGTTCAGATGGCGTAAAGGAAATACTGCTCAATTTTACAAGACTGCTCAACGAAAAGCTCGAAATAGAAGAGAAAATCAGCGACTGGCAAAGATCAAGCAGCGAAACATATGAAATCGAGAAAGCAAACAAGCGACTCGATAAATCAGTAACCGCTCTTCGCCTGCTCATCAAAGCCCACAGATACAATCTGGATGAGCAGGTAATAGAAGCCGCATCCCGCATATATGAAATGCTGGTGCAATACGGAAACATAAACAGCAAGCCCTATATGTCTCAAATAGGCGATACGGAATCAATACTCCGTCAATTAGAAGGATTGTACAGCAGCGATGTAGAAGCCCTGTTTCAATACATCCCGATAATCAAGGAATATATAGCAGAACTCAGTGCAGCAAACACCGAAATGAAAGACGCAATCGACAGGCGCGGAGAATACTATAAGCAAAAGCCGCAACAAACTTTCCGTGAAATCCGAAAAGAAATAGAACCCATATACCGTGAAATTATAATCCTGATAGATGCCGGAGTGTACCTGAACCTCGATCCCGGCTTCTCAGAGCTTGCAAACCGGCTAAATTCCTTAATATCCAGCGAAAACAGAAGATATCGCCGCACCAGGTACAGCATTAAGAAAACAAAAATAGAGTACAACACAACAGAGAAGTACACCGGCGAACCAATAACTCCAGTTCCGAAAATTATCTCGAATATTTCAAGACAGGCAAATGTTCGCCTCGAATTAGGCAAAGACTTCTATTTAAGATATAAAGACAACAAAAAAGTAGGCAACGCCAAAATAATAATATATGGTAAAGGAAATTATAAAGACAAAACTTTCGTCACATTCTACATACAAAAACCGGTAATAAAATCCTACTTCGATATCACTTAAATAAATAAAAACAGCAAAAAAACAGAACCACAAGATGGAAAAACTAAAAAGAGCAGTCGCCATACACGATATTTCAGGCGTCGGTAAATGCTCGCTCACGGTCGCGCTGCCCATAATCTCTTCGGCAGGCATAGAATGTTCAGTCCTCCCGACCGCAGTACTGTCCACCCACACCGGCGGCTTCACCGGCTTCACATACAGAGATCTGACAGAAGACATGCCATCCATTTCAGACCACTGGCAGTCGTTAGACATAAAGTTCGATGCAATTTACACCGGATTTCTCGGTTCCTTTCAGCAGTTAGACCTTACCGGTAAATTTTTTGATACATTTCGCACGGATGATAACATCATTCTCGTCGATCCCGTCATGGCAGACAACGGATCGCTCTATTCCATCTTCAAACCGGAATTTGCCTCCGGCATGCTCAAGCTGTGTTCACAGGCAGACATCATCGTTCCAAACTTAACGGAAGCCGCCCTGCTGACAGGTACGCCATACAATCCGGGACCATATACCAGGCTCTATATAGAAAAAATATTAAAGCAATTAAGTTCCACAGGACCAAAAAAAGTTGTACTCACCGGCGTATACTTCGACCGCGAAGAATTAGGCTCCGCCACTTACGACGCCATAACAGGAGAGATTTCATACGCCTTCGCCGGCAGGATACCGGGTTATTATCACGGCACGGGAGATGTCTTCGGTTCAGTCTTGCTGAGCGCTCTTATGAACGGATTTACATTGAGCGAAGCCGCAGCAATTGCTGTGCATTTCACCGCCTCGTCAATAAAAAAAACAGCCGCAGCGGGCACAGATATTCGGTTTGGAGTAAATTTTGAGCAAACAATTCCGGAACTGATAGAAGCGCTGAAGAAAGATTGACCATAAACGGTCGCCAAACAGTATTACATTCTGTCCGGGACATCAATTCCAAGAAGAGAAAATCCGGTCTTGATAACCTTCCCGACATTTTCGGAAAGCACAATCCGGAACCTGCGCAGTTCAGCATTTTCTTCGCGCAAGACAGGAAAATCGTGGTAAAACTGGTTATATTCCTTTGCCAGTTCATAAATATAGTTAGCAATCAGCGCCGGACTGAACCCATCAGCAGCGTCGCGAATAACAGCCGGAAATTCATCAAGCCACTGAATTAGCGATATCTCCTTGTCGCAGATCTGAATTCCGCCGTTATTCGGGAGCGTTTCGTTCAGAGTTTCTGCCGATTTGCGCAGCAGGGACTGGATGCGAGCGTAGGTATACTGAATAAAAGGACCTGTGTTTCCGTTAAAGTCGATAGATTCTTTAGGATTAAAAACCATATTCTTGCGCGGATCAACTTTCAGGATGAAATATTTCAGCGCGCCCAAGCCTGCAATACGTGCTATCTTGCTGACTTCTTCTTCGGAACAGCCATTAAGTTTGCCCAGTTCGTAAGAAGTTTCTCTCGCCGTATTGATCATTTCCTCAATCAAATCATCAGCGTCCACGACAGTACCTTCGCGCGATTTCATCTTCCCTTCCGGCAATTCCACCATCCCGTATGAAAAATGCACGAGTCCCTTTCCAAATGCAAAACCTAGTTTATCAAGCAGCAGCGACAGAACTTGGAAATGATAATTTTGTTCATTTCCCACAACATAAACCATACGATCTATCGGATAATCGCGAAACCGCTGTCTTGAAGTGCCGATATCCTGAGTAATATAAACAGACGTGCCGTCAGCGCGAAGGAGAAGTTTCTCATCCAGTCCGTCGGCAGTAAGATCAGCCCAAACGGAGCCGTCTTCTTTACTGTAAAAAGTTCCTTTCTTCAAACCTTCGATAACAGTTTGTTTTCCGTCGATATAAGTTTCCGATTCATAATATATCTTGTCGAAATTCACGCCAAGAGCCTTGTACGTTTCGTCGAACCCATCATACACCCAGGAATTCATCATTTTCCATAGCGTTCTTGTCGCTTCGTCTCCTGCTTCCCACTTTCGCAACATTTCGCGTGCTTCCGACATAATTAAAGACTTTTCTTCCGCGTCCTTTAGTGACAATCCCTTCGTTTGCAGTTCGGCAATCTCGCGTTTATATTCTCTGTCGAACATAACATAATAATCACCCGTCAGATGGTCGCCTTTCTTTCCTGTAGACTTGGGCGTCTCGCCGTTACCCCATTTTTTCCAGGCAAGCATTGATTTGCAGATATGTATACCTCTGTCGTTTACAATATTTGTTTTAACAACCCGATAGCCTACAGCCTTCATAATTTCCGACAGACTGAATCCTAAAAGATTGTTTCGGATATGTCCCAGATGCAGCGGTTTGTTAGTGTTTGGCGACGAATATTCCAGCATCACAAGCGGAGCATCGTCAGCGGTCGGCGTGATACCATAACGTTTTGTCGAATCAATTTCATTTAAAAGACTGATCCAGTACGACGATGAGACAGAAAGATTCAGAAACCCTTTTATCACATTATATTCCTCTATAAACGGTTCGTTGTTGAGCAGGAACTCACCTGTTTCCCGTGCTGTCTGTTCGGGATTTTTTCTTGAAATTTTTAACAGAGGAAAAACGACAAGAGTCAAATGTCCTTTAAACTCTTTTTTTGTTTTCTTTAACTGCACTTGTTCTAACGAAATTTCCTGTCCGTAAAAGCTTGAAATAGCTCGTCTGATTTTTTCTGAAAGATTCATTTGGTTTAATTTTGGACGCAAAGGTAATAAAATTGAAACTATTTAAAACATCTTTTGTACCTTCGCATAACAAAAAAACTTAATAATGAACAACAATTCTGTTTCCTTATATTTTCTTACGGCTTCACTTTTAACGTTACTGTATTCCTGTGGCAAGCAACAGACGACCGTACGCCTGATAACTCTCGATCCCGGACATTTTCACGCCGCGCTTGTACAAAAGATAATGTACAAGGACGTCAGTCCCGATGTTTATGTTTATGCTCCCGAAAACAATTCCGATTTGCAGGCGCATCTGAAAAAAATTGAAGATTACAATACACGTGCCGACAATCCTGCTCAATGGAACGAAGATATTTATACGGGCGCCGACTTCCTCGAAAAGATGATTGCTGAACACAAAGGCAATGTGATGATAGTCGCAGGCAACAACAGCAAGAAAACCGAGTATATAGAAAAAGCTCTGTCAGCAGGAATAAACGTACTTGCCGACAAACCAATGGCGATAAATTTTGAAAACTTTGCAACGCTTGAACACAGCCTTGATATTGCAAAACAGAAAGGAGCTTTACTTTATGATATTATGACGGAGAGATTCGAAATCACTTCTGTTCTTCAAAAAGAACTGTCGCAAATTTCTGGAATCTATGGCGAACAGACTACGGGAACTCCCGAAAATCCGGCAATAGAAAAAGAAAGCGTACATCTGTTCCTGAAAACAGTTTCCGGAAAGCCGCTCATACGGCCCGAATGGTTTTTCGATACCGTACAACAGGGCGAGGCAATAGCTGATGTAGCTGTGCATCTAGTAGATCTGGTGCAGTGGGGACTTTTCCCCGAACAGCCGATTGATTACAGAACAGATATTGAAATGCTTTCCGCAAACCATTGGACAACATCCCTGTCTGCGAAACAGTTTCAGGAAATTACAGGAGCAGACGCTTTTCCCGACTTCCTTGCGAAAGATATTGAAAACAACACTCTCAAAGTATTTGCCAACGGCGAAATACGTTATAAAATAAAAGGAATAAATGCACGTATAACTGTCCGCTGGAATTATACCGATGCTGCGGGAGGCGATACTCACTGTTCCATTATGCGGGGTAGCCGTGCAAACCTTGTGATACGTCAGGGCGCAGAAGAAAAATACAAACCGACTTTATATATTGAGCCTGCCGAAAATATTGATGCTTCTTTATTTGAAAAAGATTTGCAGGCATCGTTCCCGATGATTGAGAAAACATTTGCAGGCGTTGGATTAAGAAAGACGGCGGCAGGCGCGTGGGAAGTTACGATTCCCGACAAATACCGCAACGGACACGAAGCGCATTTCGGACAGGTTATGGAACATTTTCTTCAATATCTCAAACAAGGCTCCCTGCCCGAATGGGAAACTCCATGTATGATTGCAAAATATTATGTTACAACCAAAGGACTGGAAATGGCAAACACAAAAAAACAGTTGTGATGATAATAAATATATTAAATAATCATTTAAAATCAGCTTCATTATGAAAATTTTGTTTCTTATGATGGCGTCGTTTCTCGCCATATCACAGGTATCAAGTACCGCTCCGGCTCGCAACAGGAATTTTCACGATTTCACAGTTAATACAATTGACGGAAAGAAGTTCCCATTATCAAAACTTAAAGGGAAAAAGGTGCTTGTCGTAAATGTCGCATCAAACTGCGGACTGACTCCCCAATATAAACAACTCCAAGAACTGTTCGACAAGTATGGAAAAGACAATTTCACGATTGTTGGCTTCCCTGCGAATAACTTTGGGAAACAGGAACCCGGTTCAAACGAAGAAATAAAGGAGTTCTGTTCCTCAAATTACAATGTAACTTTTCCGATGATGGCAAAAATATCGGTGAAGGGCGACGATATTGATCCATTATACAAGTGGCTGACAAACAAAAGCGAGAATGGTAAATCAGACGCTGAAGTAACGTGGAATTTTCAGAAATTTATGATTGACGAAGACGGTAACTGGGTGGGAAGCGCAGAACCCAAAGTGTTACCGACCGACAAGTCAATCACGGACTGGATAGAATCAAAGTAATAATCGACCGGATTAAATCTCTTGAAAACAAGCATCACAGAATCAGAATCACGTTTCGCAAATCTCGACAAAATGTCCGTTCGCGAAATACTCGAAGGAATAAATGAAGAAGACGCAACAGTGCCTTATGCTGTAGCAAAAGCCATTCCTCAAATAGAAAACTTCGTTACAGCCTGCGCCGCAAAAATGAAAGCCGGCGGAAGACTGTTTTATATCGGAGCCGGAACAAGCGGACGGCTCGGAATCGTCGATGCATCCGAACTGCCGCCAACATACGGCATAGAACACGGATCGGTAACAGGACTGATAGCCGGCGGCGACGGAGCAATACGACGTGCGGTGGAACATGCCGAAGATAATGCCGACGGAGCGTGGAACGATCTGAAACAATACAAAATCACGGCAAACGACACCGTACTGGGAATAGCAGCGTCGGGAACAACTCCATACGTTGTCGGAGGAATAAAAGCCGCGAGAGAAAACGGGTGCCTGACAGGCAGTATCGCCTGCAACTACAACTCGCCACTGTCGCAGGTTTCGGAATACCCGATCGAAATAATTACAGGCGCAGAGTTCCTCACAGGCAGCACACGAATGAAAGCGGGAACGGCGCAAAAACTCGCCCTCAACATGATTTCAACCACACTGATGATTCAACTCGGAAGAGTAAAAGGAAATAAAATGATCAACATGCAGATGACAAACAACAAACTGATAGCCCGTGGAACACGAATGTTGATGGAAGAACTCAATATTTCCGAAGAAGACGCACGGAAAAGACTGCTGACGGCTGGGTCAGTCAAAACAGCGATGGAAAACAGAGAACCGTTCAAAAGGTTTTTGTAACTTTGCAGCATAAAAATTACAGTAAAAATGAAATTTCCCGTTAGCGAAAAAATTATTAATAACGCAGTTGCAGAGTTGTATATCAACGACCTTGAAAAAGCAACTATTCGCGAAGTTGTAGCAATTGCAGGAAAAATAGAAAAAGAGACCGGACTGGAGTTTATCAGGATGGAAATGGGTGTACCCGGACTCCCGCCGTCAGCTGTTGGTGTTGAAGCCGAAATTGAAGCTCTGAAACGCGGCGTAGCGTCTATCTATCCCCCAATCGACGGCGTTGAAGAACTGAAAAAGGAGTCATCGAGGTTCATAAAAGCCTTCATCAACCTCGATATTTCCGAAAACGGCTGCGTGCCGACAGTAGGCTCGATGGAAGGCACATTCTGCACATTCATTCTCGCCTGCCAGTGCAAAAAAGGAAAAGACACAATCCTGTTTATAGACCCCGGATTCCCGGTACAGAAACAGCAGGCGCATGTGCTTGGACTGAAATACGAAACTTTTGACGTCTACAACTTTCGCGGAGACAAACTGCGAGACAAAATCGAGTCATATCTCGAAAAAGGAAATATTTCCTGCATAGTTTATTCCAATCCGAACAATCCGTCGTGGTGCTGCCTGACAGAAAGCGAACTGCAAATCATTGGCGAACTCGCCACAAGGTATGACACTATCGTTGCGGAAGATTTAGCATATTTCGCGATGGACTTCCGGAAAGACCTGAGCAAACCGTTTCAGGCGCCCTTCCAACCGTCTGTCGGCAGATATACAGACAATTACCTCCTGTTGATTTCTGCCTCCAAAGCGTTCAGCTATGCAGGTCAGAGAATATCCGTTACAGCCATTTCCGACAGTCTGTATTCGCGCCGGTTCGAAGGTTTGACACAGAAATACGGCGGCGGCACCTTCGGCAGCATATTCATTCACCGCGTTTTATATGCCGCCTCGACCGGCGTCAGTCATTCAGCCCAATACGCCATGGCTGCAATGTTCAGGGCAGCGTCGGACGGCAAATACAACTTTCTCGAAGAAGTAAAAGAATACGGCGAAAGGGCGCGCAGGATGAAATCCATCTTTCAAAAATATGGCTTTACCGTCGTTTACGACAACGATCTGGGCGAGCCGATCGGAGACGGATTCTACTTCACCGTCGGTTACCCCGGAATGACAGGAGGACAGCTCCTCAAAGCGCTGATTTCATACGGCATCAGCGCAATATCGCTTTCAACGGCAGGAAGCGCGCAGGAAGGTCTGCGAGCCTGCACATCGTTCATAAAAGACCATCAATACGAACAGTTGGAAGAGCGGCTGAAGAAATTTAAAACCCAGACGTCAGCCTCAAAATAAATACGCCGCACGGCAAACATGAAATACATGGAAAAATTTCCGAAATATAGGGAAAAATTTACTGTCGCGAGAGTTACAACTGCTATCGCGAGTGCTACAACCACTGTCGCGAGTGTTAGAACCACTGTCGCGAGTGTTAGAACCACTATCGCGAGAGTTACAACCACTATCGCGAGAATTACAACTACTCTCGTGAGGGTTAGAATTACTCTCGCGAGGGTTAAAACTACTCTCGCGATGGATAAATTTACTCTCGCGAGAGGTAAAACTATTCTCCGTTGCGAAACATTTCCGCTGCACACAGACCAGGCAACGGTTCAACCGGTTATGCAACAGAAAAAAATACTTCACATCCCGAACTACTACCCGCCTCACATCGGAGGAATCGAAGACGTATGCCACAGTATCGCCGCCGGACTGCCTGAATTCAGTCATACAGTTATCTGTTTCAACGACAAACCGGAAACAGAAGATTCACTGTATGAAAACATAAGAGTAATACGCTGCGGAGTATGGAAAAAACTGTTCAGCCAGTCAATTTCACTCTGTTTTTTGAAAAAATTAAAACAAACTTTCCGTGAATTTCTTCCCGATACCGTACACTTTCATACCCCGAACCCGTTCAGCGGCGTCTGTTTGCTGATGACGCTCCCAAAACACGTAAAACTCGTCCTGCACTGGCATTCCGACATCGTAGAACAGAAATTCATATACCTCTTCTACGCCCCGCTCGAACAGCGACTGCTAAAACGGGCGAACGTAATATTGGCAACAAGCCCGGCTTACATCGAAGGATCGAAACCGCTCACAACATTCAGGCACAAGGTGCAGGTCGTTCAGAACACGGTCAATGCAAAAAAACTCGCTCTTAAAGACGAAGATAAACCGGAAATAGAAAAAATCAAAGCACAGTACGGCGGAAAGAAAATCCTGTTTACTTTTGGGCGGCACGTCGCCTACAAAGGTATACATTCGCTGCTCGAAGCCGTTCCAATGATTTCCGACGCCGCCGTTATAGTGATTGCAGGCAGCGGACCGCTTACCGAAAAACTGAAATCACACCCAAACGCCCCCCGCATCTTTTTCCCCGGACGTTTGTCCGACCGCGACCTGAGGCGCTACCTGTATGCCGCCGACGTCTTCCTCTTCCCCTCCATCACCCGCAACGAAGCCTTCGGTATCGCGCTCGCCGAAGCGATGTATTGCGGGTTGCCGTCCGTAACATTCACCATTCACGCGTCTGGCGTCAACTGGGTCAGCCTGCACCGCGAAACAGGCATCGAAGCAGAAAACCGCAACATTAAATCCATGGCGGAAGCAATCAACAGCCTCGTCTCCGACAGCGAACTGCGGGAAACCCTTGGCAAAAACGCCGCCCGCCGCGCCCGCGAATACTTTCTCATAGACGCCGTAAAAGAAAAACTCACCGATTTGTATAACGCGATATGATATTTCTGAAAAAAACTTTAACTTTGCAGTCACAAAAAAATTACCTGCATTATCAGTTTTTTCATGAATAAAATAAATAAACTACTGCTATCATTCTGCACAGTCTGTCTCACCTGCGCAACACTGTCAGCCCAGGCTCCCGTTATCAATACCACAGTCGATTCGACGCACATACTGATCGGACAGCAAATCCTGATGCACGTTGAAATAGCCGCCGGCAGCGACATCCCGCTGCAGTTGCCTCCCGTAACCGATACACTGATGACAGGAATCGAAGTGCTCGGCGTCTCGCCCGTCGACACAACGGACATTGGCAACAGCCGCATCCGGCTAAACTATGATTACCTTATAACATCGTTCGATTCCGCGCTCTATCTGCTGCCGCCGTTTGAAGTCATTCAAGGCTCCGACACGGCATATTCCGAGCCGCTTGCGCTGAAAGTATCAACTATGCCGGTCGATACCGAATCAAAAAAATTTTACGACATCAAGGCGCTGGCTCAACCTAAGTTCGTGATCTGGGACTATATTCTTATTCCGGTCATTGTCTTGGTAATAGTGCTTGTGCTGGGTTTGGCCGGAATTGTGATTTATCGGCTGGTAAAAAAGAAAACAGTCTTTTCGTTCAGGAAAGAAGAGCCAAATGTTCCTCCTCACATTCGCGCTCTCGCCAAACTGGAAGAGATACGCCTGCAAAAACTCTGGCAGCAAGGCAAACAAAAACTCTATCATTCGGAGGTTACCGGCACTTTGCGCGATTATTTAGACGGCCGTTTCGGCGTCTGCGCAATGGAAATGACGTCAGGCGAAATACTTGATGCTGTAAAGAACATAGAAGAAATCAATCCTGTAAACAATCAGTTAAAGCAAATCCTTTCGCTTGCCGATTTTGTGAAATTTGCAAAATACACTCCTTTGCCTGACGAAAACGAGATGAGCTTCACAAACGCCTGCCTGTTTGTAGAGCAGACAAAAAAAGAAGAAACAGTAATAGAAGAAAAAAAACAATGAACAAGTCGGATTTCCTGTGTAAATCATACCACACAAAGGCAAAAGAGATGAAATTTCCCCGGAAAATTCTCACTGTTCTCCTGCTGATTGCCAGTCTCTCTATTGCCGACAACTCGCAAGCGCAAATAAATACGTCGCGTATGCTGACTATCGGAAGGAATGCTCTCTATTTTGAAGATTATATACTGTCCATCCAATATTTTAACGAAGTAGTAAAAGCAAAACCATACCTCGCCGAACCGTATCTCTATCGCGCTCTCGCCAAACTCAATCTTGACGACTTCCGGGGCGCAGAAAAAGACCTGACGCTCTGTATCGAACGCAACCCTTTCCTCGTATATGCTTATCTCTATCGCGGCATTGCCCGCCAGTCAACAGGCGAATATCTTGCTGCAATAGCCGATTATGACAAAGGACTTGAATATCGTCCCGAAGACAAACAGATGCTTATCAATAAAGGCATCGCATACGTTCAACACAAAGATTATGATTCGGCTGTCATTACTCTTGATTTGCTTCTGAAATATCACCCGAAATTCACGCAGGGATATATAACACGCAGTTCCGTCTATGCCGAAAAAGGCGATACTGTACAGGCTGTTGCCGATATTGAAAAATCATTATCGCTCGACAAGTTCTATGCTCCTGCTTATGGACAGCGGGCGATCATTTATCTTCAACAGGCAAAATATGGCGATGCAGAAAAGGATTTAAACGAGGCGATCCGGCTTGAACCAAAACAAATAGCATATTATATAAATCGCGGGCTGACACGTTACTACCTTGATAATCTGCGCGGAGCAATGGACGATTACGATGCGGTTATGACGCTGAATCCTGAAAATACCGTTGCGCGTTTCAATCGTGGACTGTTGCGGGCGCAGGTTGGCGACGCAAGCCGAGCTATTGAAGATTTCAATATTGTGATACAGAACGAGCCGGATAACCTGATGGCTGTTTACAATCGTGCGATCCTGAATGAAGAATCAGGCAAATATGCTGATGCAGTAAAGGATTTAAACACTGTCCTGGAAGTTTATCCAAACTTTGTGTCGGGGTATTATTTCAAATCAGACGTTGAACGAAAAATGAAAGATATGAAGGCGGCAGACACCGACTACTGGTATGCATACGACCTTGAACAGCGGCTGCAGAAAGAGAAGGAAAAGGGAAAGATCGTTACCGGACAGGGTGTTTTCGATACGCAGGAAGAGGCTGATAACAATGGCGGTACGGCAGATGATGACAGAAAGACTCGCAAGCAATCTGACAAAAGTATAGAAAAATTCAGCCGCCTCGTTGTGTATGACAGAGAAGAAGAAGAAATAAAGTCTGCATATAACAATGAAATCCGCGGCAGAGTGCAGGACAGGAACGTAAGGGTCGATCTGCAGCCGCAGTTCGTAATTACGTATTATGAAAAAACGGGCGATCTGGACCAGACGCTCAATCATTACAGCAAATTGCTGTCTGAATACAACGCAGGGTCTTCTCTGAAAATGCAACTCCGCGCTGCAAACCGCGAAGCGGCGCTGACTGACGGACAGGCGGAATATCATTTCCGTTCCATTGACGAATATTCGCTCGCTATCGACAGGAATCATGGAGACATCGACGCTTATTTCGGACGGGCGCTCGACTTTATGGTGGTGCACGACCTGACGGAAGCAATAGAAGACTATACCCGCGTTACGGCGCTCGATCCGGACTTTGTATTTGCTTATTTCAACCGCGCAGTTGTGCGTTACAAAAAAATAGAAATAGAAACCAGCGGCAATGCCGACGAAAATAATATGACGCTCAACATTCAACGCAGGACTGTGCAGCAAAACATTAATCCGTATTCAAAAAATATTGGGAATCCTGTGCAGGCTAACCAGCCTCTGACCGCTCCTGCGGAAAACAGCAACGCTTATGAACTTGAGCAGATTTTACGCGACTACAATGCCTGTATCCAAATCAATCCTGATTTTGTCTATGCGTGGTATAATCGTGGAAATATTCATTGCGCCCGCAAAGATTTTCGCGCCGCTATCAGCGACTACAGCGAAGCGATAGAACGTAATCCATATTTTGCTGAAGCTTGGTACAATCGCGGATTGAGCTACCTCTCTCTCGGAGAGGCGGACAGAGGTACTGCCGACCTGAGCCGCGCCGGTGAACTCGGTCTGGCGGAAGCATACAGCATTATCAAAAAGATGAGAACAGAGTGAGGCCTATTCCCCGCAGTCGTAAAGATAAGCAGCAGATACGGCGCGTCCTTCCCAGTCGCCTTCCGAAAAGTGAAATTCCTTTAATCGCGTATGCCCGAGTGATTCAAGATGATCTGTCATTATCTTCTCATCGGAATCGCCTGAAATCAGAAACCACGTCCTGCCTTTGAGACCGGCAAACTCCTGAACAAGATCTCCGCGCTTATAGGCTATAAATTCTGTCCACTGACCGTCTGTTATCTGGCTTTTCTTCATATTGTCCAGTATCCCCTGATCGGAATAAAACAGATAATTGCATATTACAAACCAGTGAAGGTATATTTTTTCGCCCTCCTGTATATTGGCATTGACGTACTCCATCGTTTCTTTTACTTCCCGCTGCTTTTGGTGCGGTCTCAAAAACCCGATATAATAGACCATAAGAACAACCGGGACGGACAGCGCAAAGACTCTGAAATATACCGGCTTTACAAACGAGAGTACGAACCTTGAAATCTCATAGACGCCTGTCCCGATTAACAGCGCGATGCCGGGGAAGAGATAGAGCATCATTCTTACGTCCACCGGATAGAGTCTGAACGCGGAAAGGATCAAATGCAGCATAATCGGCACGAGTACCAGTATCAGCAGCCTGAAATTCCGCCTGTATACCAGAACCGCAAAGCCGACTGCGGGAAACAGTATCTTCAGGAGATAGGGTGTGGAGTATGGAAAGAAGAAACTTAACGTCCACTCGCTGCGCTCTACCAGAAAATGGAAGGTTGCTCCGAGGGAGTGATATGGCATAAAGCTGTAATCCCAGAAGTCTGCCATAAACTCATAAGTAGGATGGTCGGCAATGAAATTAAAGTAATAGACCGCGAAAGACCCAAGCCAGGCAGCGAAGACGGGAAGGTAGGGAAGGATGCGCCTCCGCCCTGTAACGAAAAACTCTTCGTAGAACAGATAGACGCCCGCCGTGAAAAGTATTACAGGCGCCACGTTGGAGAGAAAGACAAACACCGTCCCCGCGATTCCAAGCGCCAGGAGCCGCGTTCTGTCCGTCTTAAACGCCCTTACCGCCGTGATATAATAAATAATGAACAGCACAAGAACATCACCCATGTATTGCTTCACCTGTTCTGTGGCGAAAAAGAGAACCATGTTGTTGAAGGTATAAAAAGCGAGTATTATGACAACGGCATATTTGTCCTTCACATAATGATTCAGGAATTTAAGGAACAGGAACAGCGTTGCAGCAAAACATACGAACGGGAAAACCCGATACACCTGCTCAGACGTCGGGCTGATGAACGACAGCGCCTTCGTGATCCACAGAAACAGAATCGGAGCTACCTGTACATAGTCCAGAGGGCGTAGCAGACCTGCAAAACTTCTGTCCTTGATGTTGAACACTACCCTTGCCTCATCCTGAACCATCTCGTGATTGTTCAGAAACTGCAAAAGAGCGACCAGAATCCCCGCCGCAATAACCGCATACGCGGCAAGATTCGCTGAGTTAAATTTGCCGAAGGCTGAATCTCTTTTCAGTTTCATAAATATAAATATGTATAGTGGATTATTATGTTATTTCTCCCGCATAAAAATGTTTACCGGCGTACCTTTAAAATTCCAGTTCTTTCTTATCTGGTTTTCGAGAAACCGTTTGTATGGCTCCTTAACCCACTGCGGCAGGTTACAGAAAAACACAAAGCCCGGAACCGCCGTATTCGGCAACTGCATTATATATTTGATCTTGACAACCTTACCCTTGTACACCGGCGGCGGAGTATTCTCTATCACAGGCAGCAAAACTTCGTTCAGCTTGTGAGTCGCAATCCTTGTCCTGCGATTATCATACACCATCTTCGCCGTTTCCAGTATCTTAAAGATCCGCTGTTTCGTTACCGCAGAAGAAAAAACGACCGGAATGTCGGAAAACGGAGCGGTACGCTCCCTGATCGCATTTTCAAACGTCTTAACAGCCGCCTGACTCTTCTCCTCAACCAGATCCCACTTGTTAACCGCGATCACAATTCCCTTTCTGTTCTTCTGAATAATAGAAAAAATGTTCATATCCTGAGCCTCAATCCCTCTCGTCGCATCAATCATCAGGATACAGACATCCGACTCCTCAATCGAGCGTATAGAGCGGATAACCGAATAATATTCCAGATCCTCATTCACCCTGTTCTTCCTTCTGATGCCCGCAGTATCGACGAGGCAAAACCTCAGTCCGAACCTGTCGTAAACCGTATTTATAGAATCGCGAGTAGTACCCGCAATCTCCGTAACAATATTCCTTTCCTCACCCGTAAACGCATTCAGCAGCGACGACTTGCCCGCATTCGGGCGCCCCACAATCGCTATCCTTGGAATATCAGCCTCCATTTCAGCGATCTTTCCGTCCGGCAGTTTCTCCACCACGACGTCCAGCAAATCCCCTGTCCCCGAACCGTTTACAGCAGATACCGGCACCGGATCACCCAGCCCCATCCCGTAAAACTCAGCCGTCATCGCATACATATCAAACGTATCCGCCTTGTTCGCCGCCACAATCACCGGTTTCACCGCCCTTCTCAGCATCCCCGCAATCCTCATGTCGAGATCCGTCACGCCCGTATTAATATCCGTCACGAACAGCAGCAGATCCGCCTCCTCGCACGCCGTCATCACCTGCTTGTTAATCTCCTCTTCAAACACGTCCTCCGAGTCCACAACCCATCCCCCCGTGTCGATCACCGAAAACTCGCGACCATTCCATTCCGCCGTACCGTACTGCCGGTCTCTCGTCGTCCCCTCCACCTCCGTCACGATCGCCTTTCGCGTCTGCGTCAGTCTGTTAAACAAGGTCGATTTCCCCGTATTCGGGCGTCCCACAATAGCTACGATACTCATCTTATATATATATTTTAAGGCGCAAAGGTACAATAAATAAATCACAACAGCAAACAGTACAACATCCTGATCACATTTATATTCCCTTCTTTTGGAGGATACAGTGGGGTAGTCATCCCCTCATACACATTATATATATATGACATCCTCTCTGTCTCCCGTTTAGGGCGTAAAAATTCCCGTTGGGAAATACATCTCTCCCGCCTGCAAATATGTTTTAAAATTAGCCCAATGCAACCGCGCGCTGCCCAGCGCTAAGTCAGCGAAAGGAAGCGCGAGTTCAGCGAAAGGAAGCGCAGAGTTAGCGAAAGGAAGCGCAGAGTCAGCGAAAGGAAGCGGAGAGTCAGCGAAAGGAAGCGCAGAGTCAGCGGAGGGAAGCGGAGAGTCAGCGGAGGGAAGCGCGCAGTCAGCGCTTGCAAGCGCTGAACCGCATTGGGCTAATTTTAAAATTGATTTTAAGAAATGTGGTTTGCATGGGATGGCGGGGATGGCTGCGCTTACAGCGTATGTTACAGCATTTTACGCCGGTTTTTTTTGTCAGCATTTTGCGCTGATTCGGATTCTTAACTGTTAATTGTCTGTAATTTCGGGGGATTGGCGGCGACGTATACGGTATCAGTGCGCGATGACGACGCGCGTGAGGGATTGAAGTGGAAATTAAGTGTCCTCGCAGGGGCTCGAACCCTGGACCCAATGATTAAGAGTCATTTGCTCTACCAACTGAGCTACGAAGACTTTTTATAACGGGTGCAAAGGTAATCTTTTTTTGTTATATATCCAAATTTTCAAAAAATTCCGGTGCAGAAATTCAGTCTGCATATCCAGTTTAGTATTATCAGTTCAGCAACAACTCATCTAATTTTTTGTAAAATTCTTCGGTTTCGCCGATAAAAACTTGAATTATTTTTTTTTCTTTATCAAGAATTATCTTTGTCGGAAAGCCTTCTATGGCGTATTTTTGCAGTAAGTCGTCGTTTTCTCCGTTGGTTACGTGCAGCCATTTGATGTTGTTTTTCTTAACTGCCTGTTTCCACTCCCTGTCAGTGTCTTTGCAGGCAATGCCGAGAATTTCAAGCCGATTGTTGTACTTGTTGTAGTATTCTTTCATTTTCGGAAAACCCTTGATACACCAACCGCACCAACTGCCCCAAAAATCCAGTACAAGATATTCTTTCTGAATGGAGTAGAGAGAAATATCCTTACCATCAAGCGATTTCAGCGTGAAATCGGGAGCAGGCAATCCGGGCTGAATCAACGCTTGCTTTTCCTGCTGCGCACGATGTTCCGCTATCTGTTTGTCGATGTAAGATATATGTTCACCGAACAAACCTTGACGGGCAGATTTTCCAAGATAACCTGCATATTCTGTAGCAAAGTCAGCAAGCCGGCCGCATACGTAGAACGCGCTCAATTCGCTGTCGGGGTTGTTTTTAACATATTCTACATAAACAGATGTACTTGCTGTATTTTCGTCTTGAATATAATTTCTTAAAGCCGTGAGTTTTTGCCTGTTAATTTCTAATTCTGCTTCATCGGTAATCTCAGTTGCTGTATGGCTGAACATCAGCGAATCCCACTGAAGTTGGGCATTTGCGAGATTGATGATATGTTCGCGGTTTGCCAGGCGGTGCAGACTTGCTTCTCGATTAAAGTCGCTTTGCGAAACGGTGTAATCAAAAACTCCATCTTTCAAGTTTCCATCTACACGAAATTTTTCGCCCGGCTTCCATAGCAGCATAATAGTCAGCGCTTCAGATAATGAGCGGTGCCATTCTACATCTAAATAACTCTTCAGAAAGATGTTGATAAATCCCGCTCGCTCATATTCGGGATTATAGAAAAACTTACCGTTAAATGCCACGAGTGTGTCGCGAACAGGCTCTTTTTCTACGTTTAATTCGAAGTATTCTACAATGAGAGTGTCGTTTCCGACGCCGTCGATTTGAAAAACAATGCTCTCTTTTTGTTCGCAAGAAGCAAAAATTGAGGCAACTACAAAAATCAATATTAACCGTTTCATAATTATTTTGTTTATTAAAATTACCATTCTGCCACAACTCCCGATGCTGTGCGCCAAACCGGATTTTTCCACGAATGACCGATTTTTGCCATCTCTCGAATTTTTTCTTCATTCACTTCGATACCAAGCCCCGGTCCTGTGAAAACATTGATGTATCCGTCTTTGAAATCAAACACTTCGGGATTTTTCATATAGTCAAGCAGGTCGGCGCCTACGTTGTAGTGGATTCCTGCGCTCGTTTCCTGGATTACGGCATTCACGCAGTTGAAATCAAGTTGCAGACAGGCGGCGAAAGCAATCGGTCCAAGCGGGCAGTGCGGCGCAATCGAAATGTCGTAAGCCTCTGCCATAGTTGCTATTTTTTTACATTCCGAAATACCTCCCGCGTGGCTCAAATCGGGCTGAATAATATCAACTGCGCCCTGCTCAAAGATATGCTTGAAGTCCCAGCGTGTATAATGCCGCTCACCTGTTGCTATTGGGGTTGAAACGAGTTCGGAAAGCATTTTGAAATATTCGCCATTTTCAGCCAATACAGGCTCTTCGATAAACATCGGGCGATACTGTTCGAGTTCTTTCATCAGTACCTTTGCCATCGTTTTGTGCACACGTCCGTGAAAGTCGATGCCGATGCCAAAATCTTTTCCGCAGGAGTCGCGAATGCCCGAAACACGGGCTATCACATCATCGATTTTCGAGAACGAATCTATCCATTCCAAGTCTTCTGTGCCGTTCATTTTGACGGCTTTCATTCCTGCTGCCTGCTTTTCTTTTGCGGCTGCCACCACATCTGACGGACGGTCGCCGCCAACCCATTGATAAATCATTATCTTATCGCGTACGGAGCCTCCGAGAAGGTCGTGAATGGGCAGTCCTGTAACCTTGCCTTTGATGTCCCACAATGCCTCATCAATGCCCGAAATAGCGCTCGAAAGGATAGGTCCGCCACGATAGAAACCTGCGCGGTAAAGCACTTGCCAAGTGTCTTCTATTTTCGATGCGTTCTTGCCGATGAGGTAGGGCGAGAGTTCTTTCACTGCAGCTTCTACAGTATCGGCTCGTCCTTCGACTACAGGTTCGCCCCAACCGACATATCCGTCGTCGGTTGTAACTTTGAGAAACAACCATCTTGGCGGCACTTTGAAGAGTTCTAATTTATGTATTTTCATTCTCTTTGATATTTTTCGTTTAATTCTACTGTATTTCCTTTTTGATTTTATCCACGTAGTCGAGTTTTTCCCAAGTGAAAAGTTCCACTTTCACTTTTACGAGTTTGTCGTAGCGTGATGCAAATGTTTTTGTTACAGTCTGTGGTTTGCGTCCGACATGTCCGTATGATGCGGTTTCAAGATAAATCGGGTTACGCAGTTTCAGGCGTTCTTCGATTGCTTTTGGGCGCATATCGAAGATCTTTTCAACCTTCTTGGCTATTTCGCTATCTGAAAATTTGACTTTGCTTTTACCATAGGTATTAACAAAAATATTCATCGGTTTTGCAACGCCGATAGCATACGAAACCTGTACAAGAACTTCATCTGAAATTCCTGCTGCAACAAGGTTTTTCGCAATATGGCGGGCTGCGTAAGCCGCCGAGCGGTCAACCTTCGAAGGGTCTTTGCCGGAAAATGCTCCGCCGCCGTGTGCGCCTTTGCCGCCGTAGGTATCGACGATAATCTTTCGTCCCGTCAAGCCGCTATCGCCGTGAGGACCGCCAATCACGAATTTTCCTGTCGGATTGACGTGATACTTGATTTTGTCGCCAAACAGTGCCTGCACTTTCTTCGGATACTGTGCCTTAACTCTTGGAACGAGAATATTGATGACGTCTGCCTTGATTTTGTCCTGCATCGCCTTGTCTTTTCCAAACTCGTCGTGCTGTGTAGAAACGACGATTGTATCAATTGCCTCAGGTGTGCCGTCATCGCTGTAACGGATTGTAACTTGAGATTTTGCGTCTGGACGGAGATATGGCATCAATTCTATCTCTTCTTTGCGGATTTTTGCAAGTTCGGTCAGCAATGAGTGAGCGAGATCAAGCGGTAGTGGCATATAATTTTCGGTTTCGGCTGTTGCATAACCAAACATCATACCTTGGTCGCCTGCACCCTGATTGAGAGGGTCTTCGCGTTCCACTCCGCGATTGATATCGGCAGATTGTTCGTGAATTGCGTTGAGGATGCCGCACGATTCCGCCTCGAATTTGTATTCGGCTTTTGTGTAACCGATACGGCGTATAACTTCGCGTGTAACTTCCTGCACATCAACGTATGCCTTGGATTTAACTTCTCCTGCAACAACAACCTGTCCTGTGGTTACAAGTGTTTCGCAGGCAACTTTCGATTGTGCATCGTAAGCGAGAAAATTGTCGAGCAGAGAGTCTGAAATCTGGTCTGCTACTTTGTCGGGATGCCCTTCCGATACGGATTCGGACGTAAATAAATAACTCATAATTGTAATTGTTTTTTAAAAGATCTGATATTTCCAAATCAGAAAGGCGGGAAGTTTTAATGTAAGAACCAAAATGGTTTTTAGCATTTTTTTCTGTGGTTGCAAGCATACAAATCTTTCCACTTTTCCGAGTTTTGCGGTGCGGACGGGACTCGAACCCGCGACCCCATGCGTGACAGGCATGTATTCTAACCAGGCTGAACTACCACACCATTGGCTGAATGATTTTCTCAATCGCGGTGCAAAGGTACGAACTATTTTTTAATTATGCAAGAGTTTTATGAATTTTTTTTTATTTTTCCAAGATTAATGGAAAAACCATTTGCTTATACATATTCAAAATCAATATAATATAAGGGGAGTTTGCTAACCTAAAACATTTTGTATAAATTTGTAGCCTTAATTATAAAACAAACGATTTCAAATAATGAAACAAAACGTCTTCCTCACATTATTTTGTATTTGCTGCTTTTCAGCAACGGCGCAAGAATGGACTTCGCTCTTCAACGGAAAAAACCTTGCCGGCTGGCAACGGCTCGACGGAAAGGTTCTGTTTACAGTCAAAGATAGCATAATCACAGGTACAACAAGGACAGGTACACCTAACACCTTTCTCGCCACAGAAGAAGAATTTGGCGATTTTATCCTCGAATTTGATATGAAAGTCGATGAAGGCGTCAATTCGGGCGTGCAGTTTCGC
This sequence comes from Dysgonamonadaceae bacterium, assembly GCA_031267615.1. GTDB lineage: Bacteria > Bacteroidota > Bacteroidia > Bacteroidales > Azobacteroidaceae > Azobacteroides. Next base: position 1,597 of record JAIRYM010000100.1, on the reverse strand, counting down.
AGTCAAAAAGTTTATGACGAGCCTGTTTCGGGTTATCAGTTTGAAATTGACGGCGAATTGACGGGATTTATCTATGAAGAAAACCGCCGAGGATGGATTTATCACCCCGATGCCAATGCCAACGGGCAAAACGTAATGCTCAAAAACAGATGGAATCACATTCGCATAGAAGCAGCAGGAAACTCCATTTGCACTTGGATTGACGGCTATTCCGTCGCAAATCTTCGTGATGAAACGGGTTATACAAAAGGCTTTATTGCTTTGCAAGTTCATACCGTGGGCAACAATAAATCGCAGGCTGGAAAATCGGTTTACTGGAAAAATATACGCATCTGCACAAAAGATGTCGAAAAGTATCGCCGCACTTCTGTTGCGCCTACAATCAATCTTGCCAAGAAAGAAGCCGAATCAGAAGTTAATCAAAAACTCCTGCCTGCCGAAACATACGAGAAATTTAACCTCGGAATGGCGGGCTACACTTTTGTCCGTTTCAATCTCGAACAAACTCTCGACGCAATGCAAAAACTGGATATTAAATATTTATGTGTTAAAGACTTTCATTTGCCGCTAAACAGTACAGATGAACAGATAGCAGAGTTTCATAGAACTCTTGCATCAAAAGGAGTTACCGGTTATGCTGTCGGTCCGATTTATATGAATAGAGAGGAGGAAGTTGACCGTGCGTTTGATTATGCCCGCCGTGTTGGTGTGAAACTTATTGTCGGCGTGCCTTTGCATGCACTTTTGCCTTACGTCGATAAAAAAGTTAAAGAATATAATATAAAATATGCCATTCATCTTCACGGACCTGATATGCCGGACAAATATCCGGATGCAGACGACGTTTGGATGAATGTCAAAGATTTAGACCCGCGTATTGGAATGTGTCTCGACATAGGACACGATGTCCGCAATGGCAAAAATCCCGTAGAAGATATGAAAAAATATCATTCCCGCGTATTCGACATTCATATTAAGGATGTAACGGCAAATACTAAAGATGGACGCCCGTTTGAGATTGGACGCGGCGTTATTGATTTCCCCGCGTTTGTAAAAACCTTGAGGGAAGTCGGTTACACTGGCGCTTGCAGCATCGAACACGAGCGAAATATGGACGATCCTTTTACCGGAATCGGTGAATCGACAGGCTATTTCAGAGCAGTTTTAGCATTGTCTGTTTCTTACTGACAGGTTAATTTTATTTTATCAGACTCCTTCTGCAAATAATATGCAAAACATTTGGAAATGTCATTGTTATGTTTTACCTTTGTCACTGTTAAAGAGTTTCATAAACATTATTATCTAAATTTTAATCGTAAATTTTTATGGCAACAATCCTACACAGAATCAAGGCTTATCTCTATGAAAACGTCTTGACAAAAGAAGATGTAAATGATTACATCGCAAGAGTGAGTTCCGAAGAGTCGCTGAGTGTGAAACAGATAGCCGAATCGGCAACCCTGCGAGGCGGAGCTGATATCTCGGCTCCGGCGATGGAACACGCGGTCAATCTCTGGCTGAAAGAAATGTCGTACCGCCTCTGCGACGGCTTTTCGATCAATACCGGATGGTTCACCGCCGCGGTTCACATCAAGGG
>JAIRYM010000077.1 GCA_031267615.1 Dysgonamonadaceae bacterium | reverse complement strand
ACAACACAACACAACACAACACAACACAACACAACACAACACAACACAACACAACACAACACAACACAACACAACACAACACAACACAACACAACACAACACAACACAACACAACACGTACTCGTGTACACGCGCGCGTAAAAGATAAGTATTTTTCCCTAAATTTACAACATGGAGATGTCTTTTATTTGACATTTCCCCGTATCTTATTCTGTCAATATTTATTATTACTTTTGCAACCTTTATTTATTATTAATATAAAACAAAATGAAAAATTTATCTTCTTCAAGCAAACAGCCCTCGGCGCTGTATATGCTTTTCTCGGTTGAGATGTGGGAACGCTTCAACTACTATGGAATGCGAGCAATACTCGCACTGTTTATGACAAAAGCACTGGGATTCGACAAAGCGACGTCAACACAAATTTTTGGATGGTTCACAGCTTTTGTTTATCTCACGCCTCTGCTCGGAGGATATCTCGCAGACAGATTTATCGGTAAACGCAGGTCAATAACAATTGGAGCTCTGATAATGATTGCCGGACAATATACCCTCGCGTTATACGACATTATTCCTGCAAAAATTGCACTCATGGCAGGCTTGACGCTGATAATAATCGGTAACGGATTCTTCAAACCAAATATATCGTCAATTGTTGGCGATCTTTACGAGCCAAACGATAAGCGAAGAGATCGCGGATTTACAATCTTCTACATGGGCATTAATCTCGGTTCTTTTATCGGACCTATCGTCTGCGGAGCACTCGGACAGGGAATTTCATGGAAATACGGCTTCATGGCTGCAGGAACAGGCATGATTTTAGGACTGATTACATACCTTTCCCTTCAGAAACATTTTTTAGGTAATATCGGACTTAAACCAGCTGTAAAACAATCAGAATTCAGCAATCAACCACTGACAAAAATAGAAAAAGACAGAATCAAAGCAATCTTTGTTCTCATCGCCTTTTCCGTATTCTTCTGGTGCTTTTTCGAACAGGCAGGCACATCACTAAACTATTTTGCAGACGAAGCAACACGACTGCCTGTTTGGGATATTTTCGGGTGGAAGATACAGATACAGTCATCATTTTTCCAGTCGATAAACCCGATGTTTGTACTCCTGCTCGCCCCAATGTTCAGTCTGCTGTGGAAAAAACTGAACAAACGAGAACCTTCCATCCCAAACAAATTCGGCTGGGGTCTCCTGCTGCAGGGAATAGCATTCACAATTATAGCAATCGCGGCAAGCATATACATAAATGGAGGTAAAGCACAGGTCAGCATGTTATTCCTTGTCGCAACCTATTTCTTCTGTACAACAGGAGAACTGTGTCTTTCTCCCATCGGTCTGTCGATGATAACCCGGCTCTCGCCAGCCAAATACGTATCCCTTATGATGGGCGTCTGGTTCGCAAGCAGTTCCCTGGGAAATTTATTCGCAGGACAGTTAGCAAGTTTCTACGACAGATGGACTTTAAGTCATCTTTTTGCACTGCCTGCAATTATGTCTATTTTGTTTGCAATCACAATGTTCATTATGACAAAGAAAATAAAAACATGGATGCACGAAACCGAATATTAAAAAAAAATAAAAAAATTTACAGTCATGAAAAAATTTAAGATTTTAATTGCCTGCCTTTTTGCGGCAACAAGTTTTAACGTCAGTATCTGCAATGCTCAAACAGAAGAAGAACTGGCAATAGTGAAAGAAATGTTTATATCTATGGTACGAAGTATGGCGTCAAACAATGAAGACGTTAAAAACAATCTGGAAGCAAACGGCATAGACGTGTCATGTTTTAACGAAAAATATCCGCTCGCCGTGTGGGATTTCTGCATCAAAAAGATGAACATCAATGATTCGGATTTCGACGAAGAAAAACTGTACGGCATTATGACTGAATTAATAGACACACACAGCTTACTTTACAGCGAAATGATGGCATCCGCCAGCGCCGTATTCACGAAATGCCTCAAAAGCGTCACCAAAATCACCGTCTCAGGATCAGCGGCAAAAGACACTGTTCCTCTGATAAAAATCAACAATATGAATTTTATAAAGCTGACGCTGGGAACGAGTTCGAAAGTCTATCTGATGGACAGTGGCGCAAGCTACTCCCTGATATCAGAAGATTACGCCGAAGAACTTCGCGAAGCAGGCATAATTACATCATCGCGATACCAGGGTATCCAGAAAATACGTATGGCCGACGGTTCATTCGCAGATGTAAAAATCTATCTGCTGAACGGAGTAAAAACAGGCTCCTACACTTTGAATAACGTAGAATTTGGCGTTATCGACATGGATTCACATTTTCTTCTGGGTTTAAACGTTTTAGGCGCATTTGCTTCATTCAAGGTTATAAACGGAGATAAACCAGTCCTGGAATTAATAAAATAATATTAAAACATGAAAAATTCAGACAACAGCGTAACAGACAAAGTTACAGTAAACACAACAGAACCTGTTATCGAAAACAGCGGTTTGCAAATCACAGACCAGGCAAGGAAATACTTGCGAGCAATGCGACAATGGACAAAATTTTTCAGTGTCCTGTACTGGATAGGAACAGGAATACTTGCTGTTAAAATATTTAGAGAATTGTTTGAAATGATAGGAGGAGGATCTGTGGGGGCGTTAGTAGGCATTATAAGCGAAATTCTCATTGCAATACTCCTGTTTATGCTCGGAACAGACCTGCATCTTTTTTCAAAATTTATGAAATCGGCTCTTTCCAACAACGACAGCGAAGAAATGGAATATGCGTTTATGAACATGAAATCGTATTGGAAGCTGCTTGGAATTTTGATAATCATTTTTATCTTTCTTTCGGCAGTCACATTCGTTTTAGCTGATTTATTGAGATTCTAAAACAACGTAGAATTTTGGCAGTTGCGTCTCACAAGGCGCAACCGCCACCTGCGAATATAAATAAAAAAATCATGAAAAAAGTAAGTAAAATTTTCGGCGGAGGCGACAAGATAATATGGATTATATTCCTTCTGTTAAGTATTATCTCATTTGTCGAAATATACAGCGCGAATATCCATGTTCAGGCAGGCGCATTTCAAAATTTCAATATGCTCAACATGCAGCCTGTTAGACAGGTAGTTTTCCTCATTACAGGGCTTGTTGTAGCATTTGCAATGCAATTCGTAAAGCCGAAACTCTTTTCCAGGATTATCCTGCTGCTTCCGCTTATTTGGATTGGTCTGATTGTGTACGACCGGTCTTATGATCGCTTCATGTTTCCATTTTGTGAGGAACTTGCCAAGATTTGCCTGATCACAGCAATTGCGTTTTTTCTCTCTGATAATTCCAAATCTAAATTAACGAAGTATTACAAGTTAGCCGTTTTTTTGTCCATTATAATTACTTGCGGACTGATTTCATTAACCAGCCTGTCCATGGCGACTATTCTTTTCATCGTCACTGTTACGATGCTGTTTTTCAGCATAATTTATGCAAAAAAGATACTGGTTTCGCTCGGAATCGTGGTATTTGCGATTGGTTTGTTTATTGCATCGTTGTTTTTAGCGCCGGAACACTCATTTGAAAAAATCGGATTACATCGTGCAGTTGTGTGGCAACACAGGCTGATCAATTGCTCCGAAAAAACAACTTACGATTCCGATTTTGACAATTATATAAAAGCGCCGGTAGAAAAAGCCATAGCCAGTGGCGGTATTGCAGGCGTATTTCCTGGAAACGGTCATTTGCCTGACAATATCAAGCCATTAGCATATTACGACTTCATTTATGGAAACATCATTGAAGAAATGGGAATATTGGGAGGACTTGCTGTACTTGCCCTGTATCTTTTGCTGTTGTGGCGATCAATTGTAATAGCGCGACGATGCCGGCAATCTTATAACAAACTTCTCATAGCGGGCAGCGCCTTGATGATAACAATTCCCGCGTTTATAAACATGGGGCAAACAACAGGGTTAATTCCATTATCGTCTACATACCTGCCTCTCATAAGTTTCGGCTTTCGTTCGGTTATATCTACCTGTATCTTTTTCGGTATCATATTGAGCGCCGGTAGATTTGAGAATATTAAAAATAAAGGAACAGAATAAAATGTAAATCCTGTTTTTATTCGTAACCCGTCCGTTATCCGTCCCACGTCAAATCAAACCCACAATACAACAAGCGTTGTGGGTTTTTTATGCCGGAGCAGGAAGCGGGAACGACTGATTATCGTTATCAGTCAGTTTATCAGGATTCCACAGCATCGCCGTGCAGATGCAGTATTTACGATGCGTGCGCTCAAGAATATCATAATTTATACAACCTTGACAGCCTTGCCAAAAAGCGTCGTCGTCAGTAAGTTCGGCGAATGTAACCGGGACATAGCCCAGTTCGGTATTCATTTTCATCACTGCGCTGCCGGAAGTAAGACTGAACAGTTTGGCATTTTTCCAGCGTTTTCTGGCTAAATGAAATGCTTTGATTTTTATGCGTTTCGCCAGTCCGCAGCCACGAAACTTTTCATGCACTATCAATCCTGAAGTGGCGACAAACTGCTTGTTGCTCCACGATTCAATATAAGTGAAACCTGCAAATTCTTCTCCGCATAAGGCAATAACAGCTTTGCCCTCTATCATTTTGCGCTCAACATATTCGGAAGAGCGAGATGCGATACCTGTGCCGCGTACTTTTGCTGCATCTTCTATTGTTTGCAGGATAATCGAAACATAAGGAATGTGTTCTTCTCCTGCAACCGTTACGATTATATCTTCTTTCATTTTGTTTTTAAAGGCTGCAAAATTATACAAATTATCAATATGTTGTATGAAAAAATCAGGAAAAACTTAAAAATGCAAATTTATCACCGTTCGATTCAGACGCTAACCAGTTTATTGACAATAGCGTAAACCGTTAAGCCGGCAGTGCTGTGAATTTGCAGTTTGGCGGTTATGTTTCGGCGATGGCTGACTATTGTATGTGGAGAAAGGTGCAACGTATCGGCAATCTGCTTGTTCGTCATTCCTTTAATAACGCAGACGATTATTTCCTTTTCTCGTGAAGTAAGTGTTTCCAGCTTGTTTCCATCTTCCTGTGATACGACTATATGTGTAAGTTTCCCGATGATTTGTTCGGCTGAATCGTATATTGAAATGACTTCGTCAAATGTTTGAAGCGAGGATGAATCTAAAAGAGATGTCTGCAGGGCTACGCATTTCAAATCCGGACTGGCTATTGTTTTTCGGATTTGGTTCATTGAACTGATTCCTATTATTGATGCATTGACAATCAGAATATCCGGCTTTTGCCAGGGCAACGAGGATTTTATCTGGTCGATGTCGGGGATTTCAAAAACTTCTATTCTGAAAGCGTTAAGTCTGTTCAGTATTGACAGTAAACCGTGCCGGATGATGACTGACGGTTCAAACAGTGATATGCGGACTGGCTGACTCATATTGTCGTGGTTGAATTGTTTCTGTTTTCGAGTTCGTCGATTGCCGGCTGGAAGAGGTATTCTTCGACTGCGTTGTGTGACGCAAGGTCTTTTTCACAGTTAAAGACGTCGAACAGAAAACTGTTGATTTCATTGGCTTTGTTTGCCGGATAGTATTTTATCAGTACGTTTTTAAATTCTGTAAGACGGGTCTGTATTTGTTCGTGCTGTTTACTTAAAACGACCGGCAACTTTTCGCGCTGTTTTCCTTTTAAGAGATCCTGAACGTAAGGAAATATTTTTTTATCTTCGTTCTGCGTATGTTTCTTCAGGGCTGCAACAAAATTGTCGAAATAGACGAGAACTGCGCGGTTAAGGTCTTCTTCGCTTTCATTGAGCGCTGCGACAAATTTGCGCCGCATTTCAGGAAGTCGAAAGTTCAGGAAGAACTGGTGTGAATGATAAAGATAGTTGATGAGACATTCGATTGATACCGGTGATTTGACGGGTAATACCGGTTTGTTGTCATTTCCCATAAGATTGATGATTGCGAGGAAGGTATTGACATCGACTGAGTTTGCGCGACAGACTTCGCCGATATTACGGTCGCCAAAACCGAGCGCGATGTTAAACCGGCTTAAAACAAGCAGGGTATGGGAGTTTTCGTTTATCAGGCTGCTTATTGCGTCGGACGGCTGATATTTTACAAATGTATATTGTTTCATAAATAATTGTTTTTATTGATTTGTGCGGGTTTTGAATATTGTTAACAGCCATCTGTTTTGTTCTTCGACTGTCATTTCTGAGTTGTCGAGCAGGATGGCGCCGGATGCACGGCGAAGCGGACTGTCTTTTCTTGTGGAATCTGTTGTGTCGCGAGTTTCGAGATTTTTGAGTATGGTTTCGAAACTGACTGTTTCGCCTTTTGCGGTGAGTTCGGCGAAACGGCGGGCGGCTCGTATTTCGGGACGGGCGGTAACAAAGATCTTAAGTTCGGCATCCGGAAAGACTGTTGTGCCTACATCGCGACCGTCCATCACGATTCCTTTGCTGCGTCCCATCTCCTGTTGACGGCGAACGAGCGCTCGACGGACAAATCCTCTGGCTGCGACCTGACTTACATGTTCGGCTACCGCAATGCTGCGTATTTCTTTTTCTGCGTTGCGTCCGTTTAGTACAGTGTATGATTGTCCTGCTGTCGTGTCGTGTTTGAATTGGATGTCTATCCTGTCTATTTCTCTGCTCAGTGTTTCTTCGTCGAGTTCACTGTTTTGAAAGAGATTGTTTTCGAGACAGTACAGGGTAACGGCGCGATACATTGCGCCGCTGTCGATGTATCTGTATCCGACTGTCTTTGCGAGGTCTCTGGCGAGCGTGCTTTTTCCGCAGGATGAGTATCCGTCGATTGCAACCGTGATTTTGTCTGTGCTTTGATTCATTTTTGGTTTGGCTTTAATTTTTTTTCCCGAACTGCATTAGATATGCTTTTATAAAGCCGTCGAGACTGCCGTCCATTACTGCGTCTACATTTGAGGTCTGGTAACCGGTCCGGTGATCTTTCACTCTCCGGTCATCGAATACGTATGAACGAATCTGGGATCCCCATTCTATCTTCTTCTTGTCGGCTTCAATCGCGGCGGATGCCCTGCGACGGCGTTCGAGCTCGAGCTCGTAGAGCTGTGATTTTAAGAGACGCATTGCATTGTCTTTGTTGCCGAACTGGGAGCGTGTTTCGGTGTTTTCTATCGCGATCTCTTTCATTTCGCCTGTCTCGGGATCTTTATACTTGTAATGGAGACGGACGCCTGTTTCTACCTTGTTGACGTTCTGACCGCCGGCGCCCGACGAGCGAAACGTGTCCCAGGACAGATTGCTTTGAACGACCTCGATCTCTATTGTATCGTCTACCAGCGGAACTGCTGCTACGGACGCGAATGACGTCATCCTCTTTCCCAGCGCGTTGTATGGCGACATGCGAACGAGACGGTGGACGCCGTTCTCGCTTTTCAGATACCCGAACGCATATTCGCCTTCTATCTGCATCGTTATTGACTTTATCCCTACATCGTCGCTGTCGAGACAGTTGGTGACCGTTACTTTGTATCCTTTCTGTTCACTCCAGCGGCTGTACATCCGAAACAGCATTTCCACCCAGTCCCGCGCCTCCGTGCCTCCCGCCCCTGCATTGATCTTGAGAACTGCTCCGAGCCGGTCTTCTTCCGAGCGAAGCATATTTTTCATTTCAAGATTCTCGATAAGTGAAACGGCGCGAATGTATGCCTCTTCAACCTCTTCGTCAGTCGTTATGTTATCTTTTTGAAAGTCAAACGCGAGCCGGAGTTCATCCGCCGCGGCTTTTACTTCGCTGTACGCATTGATCCACGATTTCATTTCGCCTGTCTTTTGCATCTGAAGCCTGGCTGATTCCGGGTTTTCCCAAAAATCAGGAGCCTGAGTGCGAATGTTTTCTTCTTCGAGTTGAATTGTCAGCGAATCAATGTCAAGGCATCTCTGCAGCTCCTGTTCGCGTTCCATTACATTTCGCATCTGATCTGCTGTTATCATTATATAATACTTTTTAATTTGCCTGCAAAGGTATAAAAAAAAAACTGTAACCGTATGCAGAGCCTGCCGGGTTTGCTCACCCGGAACTGTTTTTATATGTTTTTTGTTAATAATAAAAAATTGTCTTACCTTCGCGTCAGGAAATTTAATATTACTTTGAAAAACATATTCTGCAATATAATTCTGTTCTGTCTGTTTACCGGACACGCCGGTTATTTACGTGCGCAGGCGGGCGATACGCTGAAAACAGTAACAGACTCAATTATTAATCTAAAATATTTCCCCCGTACAGATAAAATATTAAGAACCGCAGTTCCCGTCGCCATGATTGCCTTCGGCGTGCTGTCTCTGGAAAGCGGCGCGCTGAAGATTCTGGATTACAGCACAAGAAACGAACTGCTGGAAGACAATTTAATGTGGGGCAGCAGGTGGGACAATTATCTGCAGTTTTCGCCTGCCGCGCTCGCCTTCGGCATGAAACTCGGGGGCGTGAAGAGCCGGCATTCGCTGAAAGATATGGCAGTCCTTTACGCCCTCAGTACAGCGCTCGAGACGAGTGTTGTCTACACCGCCAAACGGCTTACGGGGAGGGAAAGACCGGACGGCTCGAACCGCAGTTCATTTCCGTCCGGTCACACCGCAACGGCGTTTGTCGCAGCCGAATTTCTGTATCAGGAATACAGAGACAGATCGGTTTGGATCAGCATTGGCGGTTACTTCATCGCGTCGCTTGTCGGAACCTCGCGCGTTTACAACAACAAACACTGGGTGAGCGACGTCGTAACCGGAGCAGGAATCGGCGTCTTGTCCGCCAGACTTGTTTATCGTGCATATCCAGCCTTGCAGAACATTATTTTTGGGAAAAGCAAAAAACATCAGGCATTTCTCTTTCCATACCATGAAAACGGGGCTTGGGGACTGAATTTCTCCTGTTCTCTTTCATTATTAGAATAAAAACATTACCTTTGCAACGCAAAAGCGCCCCTGTAGTTCAACGGATAGAACGAAAGTTTCCTAAACTTTAGATACGTGTTCGATTCACGTCGGGGGTACAATCAACGATCAGCCATATAAACCGCTCCATTCTCACCGGCGCAGTATTACAATAATCTTCTTTTTTTTTTGTTTTATGTCTGTCCCTGACGGGACAGATCGTTTGTGTCTTTTTTTAGCCTTTGTCCCCGTAGGGGCAACCCTTGTGGTTGCCCATATATTACCGGCATTTGTGGGGACATCCCTTACGGTTTCACATATATTACCGGCATTTGTAGGGGCAACCCTTGTGGGTGCCCATATATTAATTGTCCCCGTGTGGACATCCCTTACGGTTGCCCATATATTACCGGCATTTGTAGGGGCAACCCTTACGGTTTCCCATATATTACCGGCATTTGTAGTGGCAACCCTTGTGGTTGCCCATATATTACCGGCATTTGTAGGGACATCTCTTACGGTTTCCCATATATTACCGGCATTTGTAGGGGCAACCCTTACGGTTGCCCATATATTAATTGTACCCGTGGTGACAGACTGTTTGCGTCTCTGTTTCGCCTTTGTCTTTTAAAAGACAGACTGTTTGTAGACTTGTTTAGCCTTTGTCTTTTAAAAGACAGACTGTTTGTAGACTTGTTTAGCCTTTGTCTTTTAAAAGACAGACTGTTTGTAGACTTGTTTTGTCTTCCGGGTATTTACCCGGAACATTTTTCAAACTTGCACAGCCTTCCGGGTATTTACCCGGAGCATTTTTCAAACTTGCACAGCCTTCCGGGTATTTACCCG
>JAIRYM010000012.1 GCA_031267615.1 Dysgonamonadaceae bacterium | reverse complement strand
GGACTGTGAGTTGTCTTCGGGATTGTACTGCTCAGTAAGCATGCCCATAACCGATTGCCACTGAGCGCGGGTTATCTCTGTCTCGGACATGGAGAAACTGCTGACGTCTACGCTGTGTTCGCCAAATATGTCACAATATCTAATAAGATCTGAGTATGAATCAGTAATATCAACGTTACCAAATATTGATTGATATGCGTCCCATTCACCCGTTGAAACTCCCATCGTGAAGGTGCCGCCCTGAATGCCTTTCATTGTGAGATTAACGCCGGAGACGCTGTTAATGTTGCTGTATGTCTGATCGGCTACGGCGGGCTGAGTGAAGGCGGGGTAATAGAGGGAGGCTGTGACGGTGCCAATGTTGGCATCTGAGGGAAAGGTGTAGGTGTTGTTTGATCCGCGGTAAACTGAGGAGCCGTTGTTGAAAAACTCGTACTGCAGGGGGGTGACAAGGCTGCCCGGGTCGGCGGCGTAGGTTGGGGTGAAGGTGTAGACTTGCCGTACAGGGTCTTCGGATGTTTGTGAATTGGTCAGGCAGACGCCGGCAATGCCGCTCAGGGGAGCGGGGGCGGGCGTGTTGTTGTAGCATGCCTTTATCCATTCCGTGCCGTTCCACGTCTCTACACACAGGTTGTCGATGTTGAAGATCTGCAAGCCGAGGGCTGCCTGCTGTGACGCAGGAGAGAGTGAGCCGAGGTTCAGCGCGTCGCGCTGATCGGAGTCAAGCTGCGGAAGACGCAAGCCTCCGGTGTTACTGATCAGTTCGAGTACTGAAAATGGCTGCGGATCGTCAAGAGACCCGATGGTTACCTGCGCCTCAGCGCAGTTTGCGCTCAACATGATGAACGCCGTCATTGTTAAAAAGATTCTTTTCATTTTATATAAAAGTTAATGTTTTGATTAATACTAATGTTATTTTTGCTGTTTTTATTATTAAATCCTTTATTAATGGGCGTTTCCAAAGACTTGGCGGGAACGATTCCCGCCACGGAGGAAATCATTCCCGCCACGGCGGCAAACGTTCCCGCCACGGAGTAAACCGTTCCCGCCATGGAGGAAATCGTTCCCGCCATGGAGGAAATCGCTCCCGCCGTGGAGGAAATCGTCCGGGGATGAATAAAAAGGGGGATGCGGTAAAATGGCATTAACTGATACGTCATGCTGAGTGTCAATTTTGAGTTACTGCTGTATAAGTAATGAGTTGCCATTTTATTTTCGTTATTAACGGCAGCAAAGGTAGTATAAAAAAATTAAACTGCAAAAATGATTTTTTTGAAAAACAGAAAATATTTTGTTGATTAAGAAAAAAACATCTAATTTTGCAAGGACTAAACAGTCCTCAAATAAATATAAATATATATGGAACAAATAATTGCAGCGGTTGATATTGGCACGTCAAAGATTGTGGCGATGGCTGCACGGAAAACGCCGAGCGCATACGCAATAATAGCATCGGAAACCCGAACGCTTGACACGGAAGATGCAAAAGCATTGGTTGTACGCGGTTTAATCACAGATATAGCGGCTACGGCGAAGATTATTACAGATGTTCTTCACAAATTAGGACAGCGGCTCGAAGAACAGCAACTGCGGCTCGAAAAAGTTTATGTAGGCTATGGCGGACAGGGACTGCACACAGAAAGTTTCACTCTGAAGCGCAATATGGCAGGCGCCGAAATTGCAGAAGAAGATTTGCAGTCGTTTAGCGATGAACTGGGCGAATATCCCGGCTATTCCAATATCAGAAGTTTCCTGTCTTCATATTTTCTTGATGGAAGGCAAGAAACTGACATTACAGGCAAAACTTGCGATAAACTGGAAAACCGGTGCCTGCTGCTGACAGGACATAATAATAATGATGAACTGAAAAAACAAATAGATTTGCGATCGGGAGGAAAATATCGCGTGGAAAAAGTCCTCGTATCACCCGAAGCAACAGCATATTCAGTCCTTGAAGAGAATGAATGGAAAGACGGTTGCGCACTTGTTGAGACAGGCGCAGGAGTTACCGTTGTTTCTATTCATCACAATAACGAATTGAAATTTATGTCCACCGTTCCAATTGGCGGACAAGCAATCACAAAAGATATTTGCAGCCTTAAAATACCGTTCGCCGAGGCTGAAAATCATAAAATAAAATATGGCGACACAACAAACATTTCATCAGAACCTGTTGACGTCAACTTACTCACGGAAGAAGAAAAATTGCAGGCTCTTAATAATATAGTCGCCGCCCGCGTTAAAGAAATTGCCGGCAATGTATATGAACAGATTGTGTATTCTCGACTTGCCGAATATGTTAATTCATTAGTAATCACAGGCGGCGGCGCTTCTCTGAAAGGGCTTGACGTCATTTTCCGCGATATAACAGGCATGCAGGTTCGAATTGCAGCGCCCAAAAGAACTTTCGTCAAGCAGGACATGGAAGAAAGCCTGAATCCAGCTAATGCAGCCGTAATCGGCATGTTCGGCATGGCAACTGAAAACTGCTGCAAAGAGATAGTCAAACGGACTGTTGTAACGACACAAGATACAAATGACGAACCGCAAGGCACGAGCGTTATAAACGCAGTAGGCAAACTGGGACATTGGGCAAAAACTCTCTTCGATCAATCAGAAACAGAAAAACCGAAACAGTCGGAAGTCCCTGTTTCTCTTGAAGAAAAAGAACAGCAACGAATTGAGAAGGAAAAACACAAGATGGAAGAAGCAAGAGAAAAAGCGGAACGCGATGCGCAAAAAGCACAGGAAAAATTAGAACGTGAAAGAGCAGAACAGGAACGTAAAAAAGAGAAAGAAGAAGCGCGACTCGCCGAAAATAAACGAAAGCAGGAACTTGCAGAAAAAAAACGCAGGGAAAAAGAAAAAAATGAAAATCAGCCCTCTCTCTTTGAAAAATTGGCAGAAACACTTTTCACTGATCCAACCGAAAATAAATCCGAAGTTCAAAATAACAATCATAATTAACCGCAATCCATGGAAGCAAACAACATATTACCCCCAGAAGGCGAACTTATTGATTTCGATTATGAAACCGCAAAATCATCAAGAATAAAGATAATTGGTGTTGGCGGCGGCGGTTGCAATGCAGTTACGCACATGTATAAAGAAGGCATCAACGACGTCGGCTTTGTGATTGCCAATACAGATAAACCTGCGCTTGACAAAAGCCCTGTGCCAAACAAACTCATTCTTGGAATGAAGATTACAGGCGGGCGAGGAACAGGCAACAGCCCCGCAAAAGGAGAAGAATGTGCACTGTCGAGTGAACAGGAAATCCGGAAACTGTTTGATGACGAAACAGACATGGTCTTTGTCGCAGCGGGAATGGGCGGCGGGACAGGTACAGGCTCCTCGCCCGTTGTTGCACAGATTTCAAAAGAAATGAATAAATTAACCGTCGGCATCGTTACCATTCCATATCATTTAGAGATGGGCGACAAAATAATGCAGGCGCTCGACGGTGTAGAAAAATTGAGCAAAAACGTAGATGCACTCATCGTTGTAAACAATGAAAAACTGCTCGAAGCATTTCCAAAACAAGGTATGTTTAAATCTTTCAAAGAAGCAGACAACACACTGTTGATGGCGGCAAAAAGCATATCGGACATAATCACCAAAGACGATTATATAAACATTGACTTCAATGACGTTAACACCACGCTGCGAGAAGGCGGGATAGCAGTCATAAGTTATGGCGAAGCAGCAGGCGAAAAACGCATAACAAAGGCTATCGAAATCGCAACAACTTCGCCCCTGCTGAATAACAATAATCTGTATGATGCAAAAAAAGTGCTGATGGTGATTAACTGTTCAGAAGAACACGAGGTGCAGACAGACGAGTTTAAGACGGAAGTTGGCGATTTTATGCGGCGGTTTAAAAACAACATCGGCGTTATCTGGGGCATCGGAGTAGATAATGATTTGGACGAAAAAGTCAGGATTACTGTTCTTGCATCAGGTTTCACGCTGGATAATATGCCGGAGATGAACGAAAAATGGCGAACCGATTATATGAATATGACTGACGAAGAACGTCAAAATTTTGATGCAATTCGTCGCTCAAAAGAACGGGAAGAGAAAAACAGGATCACCCTTATCACTCGCTATTATGGACAAAAGGCAGTTGTCGAAATATTAGGGCAGGCAGAACCGAAACCTTATATTTTCAAACAGGAAGAACTTGACGACAACAAAATCATAGAAGAAGTGCTGAATACGCCCGCATACAGACGGCGATCCTGAAGCCGCACCCACAACATCATTACGAAGAAAAACTAAGAGAAGCAATCCGGTTAAAATATTAACATGGATTGCTTCTCTTAGTTTGCTGTTTTTTTAAAATTGTCAATCATTTACCTGTACAGAGGAAAGGTAATGAAGTTCACTTTTTTTGATTCAATGATACTGCTCGCGGGGAACCGTTGTGTCACTGGAGTCTTTTGCAAGCAACTGATGCCCAATCCTGCAATAAATACATTTTTTCTTCTCGCAGTATTCGCGTTTGAGCTGGATAATCGCCTGACTGTCGCCGGCATTGTTCATTAATATTCCTGCACGGACAAACTGTTTAACAATATAGTTTTGTTCTGCACGAATTGTTTCAAGCAGTTGCAGCGCTTTTTCTGTGTATTCCGGTTTGTTTTTCCTTTTTCCGTAAGCGAAAAACATCGCTGAAACTACGTTTATCATCAGCAGCGATATTGCCGAAAAGCCGAGTTTTTTTTCACGACAGGATGAAATTTTTCCAAACTGGTAATGTGTTTTCCAATATTCGTTTATGTCAGAGGCAAAAAAGTTCCGCATATCTTGCTC
Organism: Dysgonamonadaceae bacterium; assembly: GCA_031267615.1. GTDB lineage: Bacteria > Bacteroidota > Bacteroidia > Bacteroidales > Azobacteroidaceae > Azobacteroides. The sequence goes on along the minus strand of JAIRYM010000012.1, from coordinate 7,255 downwards.
TTCGCTGATACCGATCAGTTCGGAAAACAATCCCTGTCGATTGCATATAATTCCTGCCAGCTGAACAATTTTTATAAGCGAGAAATTGTTCGGTCGAATCCTCAAATTCTTGAAAGTATGCTTTTCAAGTGGCGTCAGTTTATATTTTTTTTGCAGAAAAATATATCCCTTACGCAAGCTGTTGTAATAATTATCTCCATTTTCTTCTTCATCAAGCAGTCCTGCCTGTCCAAGGAAAAGCGCTTCGGATTGAATTGAAAACTGACTGTTTTTGAGTATGATTTTCAACGGCAAGCTTTTTGCTAAACGTTCAAAAGCATCATTGTTTACATTAAACCCGAAATTTCGCGACAGGATAATGTAAAACACTTCGTTCCAATCGTTCTTATACGTTTTGAGGAGACTGAAAATATCGTTTGCTTTACGTTCAAGGCGTTCGGTAAGTAACGCCGCTTTCCAGTCAGAGAGATAAATTTCGGAAATTTCTCTGATTCTTCCGATACAGGGAATTTGCGAGTCGCTTTCGAGTAAAAACTGATAATTATCGCGAATAATTTGCGGAAATTTCATTTCCCACTGTGGAATAACACGTCCTGATTCGTCGCGTATTTCAGATGTATCAAGCGACTCTGCAACGTGAAAAATCACAGAATTATACGCTTTGTCGCTGTCGTGCCTGTGCCGATACCAGTCAGATGACAAATTGTGAATCTCTACGTTTCCAGCCCATAACTTATCGCCAATTTTGATTTTTGCATTGAAAAAGTCAGGACCTGCGTGAATATTGTATATTCCCGTATCTATAATTTCAAAACGTTGTCCATCACCTGTCAGCAGGCTGTTCTCATCATAAAGTCTGTGTTTCCAGACATAATGCAACAAAGATTCCATAGTTTTTTTTATTTTTTATTGCTGCAAAGTTATTGTCTTTTTTCAACAGACCAATATATATTTTAGAAATGCAGGTAAATTGTCGAGATTTTTCGCTAATTTTGTACGTTTTTTGATCCGTTATATTTATGAAATCTAAAATTTTTATAATTACAGCACTGACTGCCAGTGTATTGTTTTTTGCCGCCAACAGTAATGCACAGATAGAATTAAAAGATATATTAAGCGGAAAATTTTCCGCTCAGAGCGTTGGCGGATTCCGTTCCACTCCCGATGGCGAGCATTTTACTCGATTGAGTAGCGACAAAAAAGCGATTCTGCGCTATTCGTGGAAAACACAGCAAATAATTGATACTCTCTTTAATGTCGATAAAACCCGCGAAACCAGACTTGATAAAATCGACGGCTACGACATCAGCAGTACTGGTTTCAGAATTTTAGTCTGGAAAAATGTTGAGCACATTTACCGCCATTCGTGGAAAGCAGATTTCTACGACTACGACGTGCGCCGCAACTTTCTAAAGCCATTGTCGGAACAGACAGGGAAAATAATGATTCCGCTCTTTTCTCCTGACGGCAGAATGTGCGCATTTGTTCGCGATAACAATATATGGCTAAAAAAATTCGACTACGACACTGAATTGCAGGTTACAACCGACGGTGAACTTACAAAAATCCTCAACGGAAACACCGATTGGGTTTATGAAGAAGAGTTTGGTACGACTCGCCTTATGTCGTGGAGCGCCGACAGCAAATTCCTCGCTTTCGTCAAGACCGACGAATCGCAAGTTCCGCTCTATCGTTTTCAGGATTTCGACGGCTCGCTGTATCCTTCGTTTTACGAATATAAATATCCGAAACCTGGAGAAACCAACTCTACCGTATGCGCTTATGCTTACGATACCGATACAAAGAAAATAAAAAAAATGGAAGTTCCGCTTGATGCAGACGGTTATATTCCCGAAATTCGTTTTACGGAAAATCCCGAACAGTTGGCTGTTATGACATTCAACCGTCATCAAAACCGCTTTGATATGTATTATGTCAATCCGAAATCAGCAGTTGCACGGCTTATTCTGCACGATGACAATCCCTGCTATGTCGACTCAGATTGGGCGCGACGCATAATTTTTACAAAAGAAAACTTTCTTTATGTAAGCGAAAAAAGCGGATTCGCGCATATCTATCTGTATAATATCAACGGAATACCTGAACGGCAGGTTACAAACGGAAACTATGACATAACAGATGTTTATGGCATTGATGCCCTGACAAAAACAGTTTATTATCAGTCGGCAGAAGAAAGTCCGTTGCGGCGTACTGTATATAAAGTAGATGCAAAAGGCGTCAAGACAAAACTTTCTGAACGCGAAGGCAGTAATTCAGCAACATTCAGCAGCACATTTAAATATTATGTAAATCAGTATTCAAACGTGAGTACGCCGAGTTATATAACACTTCATGACGACAAAGGCAAACAACTGTCAGTCCTAAAGGACAACAGCGAATTACAGCAAAAACTTTCAACTGCACATCTTCCCAAAAAGGAATTTTTTACTTTTACCAATGAGTCAGGCGAAACGCTGAATGGCTGGTTGCTCAAGCCTGCCGATTTTGACCCGAATAGAAAATATCCTGTGATGATGACACAATACAGTGGACCGGGTTCACAAACAGTTCTCGACCGGTTTGAACTCGGATGGGAATGGTGTTTGCCGACTTACGGTTATATTGTCGCTTCAGTTGACGGACGCGGCACCGGCGCTCGCGGCGATACTTTCCGCAAATGCACCTATCAGAAACTCGGCGTTTTGGAGTCTGACGACCAGATTGCAGGCGCTCGCTATCTCGGCTCGCTGCCTTATATCGACAGAGACAGGATTGCTATTTGGGGATGGAGTTTCGGCGGCTACAACGTGCTGATGTCGCTTTCATGCGGGAACGGCATTTTCCGTGCAGGTATAGCGATTGCACCCGTAACTGACTGGCGATTTTATGATTCAATTTATACCGAGCGTTTTATGCGCACACCTCAAGAAAATGAGAACGGATACAATATTTCATCGCCTGTCAAACTTGCCGCCAATTTACGCGGAAGATTACTGCTCATACACGGTACAGCAGACGACAATGTGCATTTTCAGAACTCTGTCTATTACACAAAAGCGCTGGAAGACAACGCTATTCAGTTCGACCAGCAGATTTATCCTGCCAAGGATCACAGCATTGCTGGCGGCAAAACTCGCGAACACCTTTATACTCGAGTAATTGATTTTTTGGATAAGAACTTAAAATAAAACAATAATTGTGTATTTTGATTTCACAGAATTAGTCAGCGCCTTTATCGTCTTGTTTGCAATCATTGACGTAACAGGTTCGTTGCCCGTTTTTGTTGATTTGCAAAACAAAAATCGGACTTTCAGTCCTGTTAAGGCGGCTCTGTTCTCGTTTTTGATTTTGGTAACATTTTTTTATGTCGGCGGCGGTGTTTTAAAACTGTTTAATGTTGATGAGGCATCATTTGCAGTTGCAGGATCTCTTGTTATTTTTGTGATTGCCTGCGAAATGACTTTCGGTTGGGAACTTTTCAAGATGGACGGACCAAACAATTCTTCAACAATCGTGCCTGTCATTTTTCCGCTGCTGGCAGGACCGGGCGCATTTACTACGCTGCTTTCTCTGAAAGCCGAATACAACGATGTCTCAATTATCCTTGCGTTGCTGTTTAATATGGTTATCGTTTATTTTGTTTTGAAAAATGTGAACTGGGTAGAAAAACTTATCGGAAAAGGCGGGATTTATGTGTTGAGGAAATTTTTCGGCATCATTCTGCTTGCCATTTCTGTTCGGCTTTTTATGGTAAATATTACAGGTTTGCTCGGCAATTAGTTCGAACCATTAAACAATTTCGATGTTTTTTCGTCGCTCAAATTAACTTTTTCCTGTCTAAACACTTTAATCATAGTGAGGAACAGAATTTTCATATCCAAACCAAAAGACAGATTTTGGACGTACCAGACGTCATAGCGAAATTTTTGCGTCCAAGTCAGTGCATTACGTCCGTTAATCTGCGCCCAGCCTGTGATTCCCGGGCGCACGCTGTGCCTTAACTTTTGAATATCGTCATACAGCGGCAAATATTCTATAAGCAAAGGACGAGGTCCGACAAGCGACATATCGCCATGTAAAACATTCACCAACTGAGGAATTTCATCTAATGAAGTTTTACGAAGAAATTTTCCAAAAGACGTGATTCGCTGTATATCCGGCAATAAATTACCTTCGGCATCTGTTTTGTCGTTCATCGTTTTAAATTTCAGAATTTTGAAAATCCGCTCATCTTTGCCCGGACGTTCCTGTATGAAAAAAATTTTGCCTTTGCCTTCATTGATAAAATATAACACAACAACAATAATGACAAGCAACGGCAGGATGAAAAGCAACCCGCAAGATGTCGCAATAATATCAATCATTCTTTTCATAAAATTTCTGTACATAACTTATATCTTTTCCAAAAACGACGGCGGAATATATGTCGTTGCAAACGAAAACAATCCTTCAAGACGGACAACAACTCGCTTGTGTCCCTTGATGCGAACAAGTTCGCCTTCTATTCCGATAAAATCACCTTTGATGACGCGAACTTTGTCGCCGTGTTTTAGTGTTTCATTTTCGATCTTCACTGCATCTCTCGCAAAATCAATGACAAACATAAAATCCTGCATCTGTTTGTCAGAAACAACTGTAAACTGACTTTTATCTCTACCGTATATATAATTCATTAAATAGCCGGACAATTCAGGAAAAGACATGGCGCTTTCCTTGTTTGTGTGAATAAATATGTAAGTCGGAATCACAGGACGATTAACTTCGATTTTGTGTCCATTTCTTTCTATTACTTTCTTGTGAAAAGGAATAAAACATTCTATCCCGTTTTTTTCAAGAAAAGTTTTTATCTTTATTTCCGTTTGGTATTTTACCTTGGCGGCATACCAGCATATATCGCTATTTTCCAAGACAGTTTTAATATTATGGCGGCAAAGTTACTAACTTATTTTGATTTGAAAACAATAAACAGAAACTGGAATAAGAACTGTCTTTCGCTAAAAAAAAAGGTGACTCATAAAAAAAATCAACTTATCTGCTTGTTAATTATTATTATTTTCTCACACAGCGCACTGAGTTGACGGCGCTGCGATAGTCGCTGATAATGCTGACTTCATTTTTCTTTAATAACAATACCCTGGCGTTATTCGTGTTGGCGGAGGTGGAACTGCTCCAATAATAGCCGGAGAAACCAGAATAATATGCCCCGCCATAATCCTCGCCGCCTAAAGATCCCGCCGCAGGCATAAAAAGAGAGCGGTTACCGTTAGCGGCATTGAAAAGCAAAGCACCGATGTAAGCAACATCTTTAGTTGTATTGGAAACAGCGCTTTTTGCGCCACCACCGTCAATGCTGATACCATTTACAATTGGACGGCGGTCAAAATAGCCGTCAGCGTAGTAACCCCAGGCACGACCGGTTGTTTCACCCATACTGGAAGGGTAGCTTTTAGGAACAGCGTATAAAGATTGACGCATTTCACTTTTGTCAATATTATTACTATTGTCTGCTTGTGTATTGTCTGTAACACCATCATTCGGACGACGCCAGCCGGAAGGGCAAGTTTCATGACTGGCTTCAATAGAATTCCAATAAGATGAAATAGAAATACGAATATCTTGGCTTAAATATTTAACAGGGTGAAAAGCGTGAGTAGCACGATTATTCGAAGCCCACTGAAAAAATGCCCCCGCCTTGGTAGGATAGTCAACGAAGTCGCCTTTATAATCTCCATCTGTGGCAACACCTGTTTTAACACTATTGTTAATGGCATCAGTTATATCGGTATTGGTAAGGTTGTAAGGCGAAAACTTTACGGCTTTTTCGCGATTATGCGGATCTCCTCCTGCATTAGGGTCAATGTAAGTATCAGTAGTGCTGAAAACATAGTCAGCAGAATGTCCCTGACGACAATAGATTTTATAATCAGTACTGCCTACATTTAGATTGACAACAGCGTAACGCGGCTTTATACCGGTATCGTAATCACCATTCTCATCAGTATTTTCGCTCATAGCGCCGATGCGGAAAAGAATATCACCAGTGCCTTCAATCCTCGTAACACGGGTAGCAGGGAGCTGATAATTCTCAGCATCGCCTGGGGTGGCAGTCCAAAGGTTAGGGTCGTAACCGCCATTGCCGTCGAGAGTAAGCCACGAACCGGTATTGTCTTTGTCATCAACAGAAGCAATCCAGGCGCTACTGTTTGTGGAAGCGATAATACGCTCACCTGTCTGATTGTCCCGCCAAAAAGCACCTACCCATTTAATACCAGTCCAAGTGTCGCCGCCCTGCTTAGAAGGAATTTCATCAACGGGAAGGATTCAGTCGGTGGGTACGATGAATGTTTTGACGCTTTTCTTCTTAAAAGAGAGCGGCGGCAATCCCTGTTTTGTAAAGGTGGTTATCAGCGGCGCTAACAGTTATGCAACTACTACGGAGCATAATGTAGGGAGCGCGGCAGCGGCAACTGAAAACCCGTTTTTGTGGACTTCGGGGTTTGAGCAGAATCTGGGTAACGGGGTGTATGGATACCGGCTTAGAAAAATCTCGGCGCAGGCTACGGGCAGTATTTTGCTTATACCGTCCGACGGGGTTAATAATATAGATATTCTTGCAACGGGGGGATGGTATTATTCTTCCTGTTCGCTTTACAGGCAATCGCTTAATAATGCCTGTGAAAGCAACAATTTAAGCCGTTATCCGGAGGCGTATATTGCAAACGGCGGAGGTAATTATAGACAGCTTTATTTTTATGTTGCGACCTCTATTGGCAGTGCGGGGTTTGATGTTTGGGTGAAATATGTTAGGGTGCCGGTATAACACCTCCCCCTGTCCCCCTCCGATGGGAGGGGGACAACCTCCCCTGCCCCCTCCGGAGGAGGGGAATTGAAGGAGGAGTTAAAGGTGCCGAATTCGACACCTTTTAATTGTGGCGAATTCGCCATAATTAAAAATGAAAATAAAGTTATAAATTATAATATTAAAGAGAATGAAAAAATGTCTTGGAATTAAAACAGTATCGGCAAAGCCGATGAATTATCATGAAGCCGGCAAAGCCGGTTTGATTAGAGGTTACGAACCCGATGAACACCGTAAATCGGAAGATCGTGAAGGTTACAAAGTTATTTATGAGGATGGCTATGAAAGCTGGTCTCCGAAAGAAACGTTTGAAAAAGCGTACCGTAAAATTGACGGTCTTCGTTTCGGTGATGCGATCGAAGCGTTAAAAGCAGGTAAAAGAGTATCCCGCAAGGG
>JAIRYM010000056.1 GCA_031267615.1 Dysgonamonadaceae bacterium | reverse complement strand
ATAAGAAAAGCAGGGAAAGTAACTGCTCGCTTCAAGTCTGACGGATACAGCAAACTGTTCGCCGCCGGAAAAGGATTCGCAGTCCCTGATAAAAACATGATCGTAAATCTCGATGCAGGGCTTTCCGTTTTTCGGTAAATAGATTTTGCGCCAACAATGGCTCACCTCTGTACAATGTAATACTGCCGGAACGCAATTTTTCGTTTGGTTCAATTTTCATCATTGCCTCATAAGCCTTATCAACCATTTCTTTTGTAAATGCTTTTTTTGACCATTGACGACTGTTTTTCAACACCGTGCTTTCATAATAATAAGGGCATTTGAAATTGCAGTCGTATGCAACAAGAAACAAAAAACCTTTGTAGAGGATTTTATCTTTTCTATGTAGTAAATCGGCAAATCGACGAACATATTCAATTTCTTCCTCTTCTGTTTTGGTTGTGATATAACCTCTCGCTGCCAAAATATCAAGAATTTCCTGTGATGGTTGTGATTTTGTATTATCAATATTGTCAAGATACTGAATCACACTTTCCGATGACTTGGAAGGGGTGAATCGATTGCCTTTGAATCTTTCTCCTCAAAGCGAACTCCTTGCCGACAGTGCATATATCGATTATGTTACCGAAGAAATGATGGCTGATCAGTAAATCACTCTCCTGCCCGCCAAAAATCCAATTCCAAACAACCTCACAATCCCTGTTTGGAGTACCTTATCGCTAATGGAAGAAAGCGTATTGAAACGGCTTTCAGCGATATTGCCAAATATTTGCCTAAAACAATTCATGTGGTTATTGAAAATGGGTTCATTATTAAGTTGATTGCTTTCATTTGGGGATATACTTTTGATAAATTATATAGTAGATAAATAGCAACTTGAATTAATTATTTTCTTTTCTGCAATAGTTTTTTGCAATATGGATAAGAATGATATATAATATATTTTATCAATATATTAATAGTCAATATAATAAGTAGTTTTTTGAGAGTCTAAAAAAAAATAAAATAAGAAATAACCTAAAAATATATGAATCTGGAAAATATCAGGATTTTTTTTGCAAAATCAGTTTACTGCCGTAAAGCGAGATATGTGCAACTGCAATCGTAAGCAGGACGATATTGAAAGCAATATTGTTGTCCCATCCGATTTGTGACTGATGCGCAACTACAAATCCGCCTAACAGCAGCGATATACCTAATCCTATCAGCGACAGCAAGCGTGGCGCTGATTTTGCTCCAAGTTTGCTCTTTTTTGAGCCGTAGAAAACATAGATATCATGTCCGAATATCATCCACAAAATAAGACGAATCCATGTATCAAACGGCAAATAAATCATCATAAACAGACATATCGCTATACCGAGAATTGGTACAAGAGGGACAAGTGGCGTCTTGAAAGCGCGAGGTGCGTCAGGCATTTTGCGACGCATTACCCAAATACTGATACAGACGATGATAAAGGCCAGCAGAGTGCCTATGCTTGTCAGTTCGCCGGCAACCCTCGCCGGAACAAACATAGCCAAAACTCCAACTATAACAAGAAATAAAAAGTTTGTTTTGAACGGCGTGCGAAAACGTGTGTGTACCTGTGAAAATATTTTTGGCAACAGACCGTCACGGCTCATGGAATAAAATACGCGACTTTGCCCAAGCAGCATCACCAGTATTACGGAAGAATATCCGGCAAGTATGGCAAGGATGATCGCTTTGTTTAACCACGGATACGCAGGCTGAATTGTGCCATCGGGCAGCGCCGTTCCCATATTGTCAATTGCTATTGCAACCGGCGCAATTGCTTCTTTTCCCTGAAACAGCGTATAATGTGCAACGCCTGTCAATACGTGAGAAAAAAGAACGTACAGAACAGAACACAACAGCAGCGAGCCGAGAATACCAAGCGGCATATTTCGTTTTGGATTTTTTGCCTCCTGTGCAGCCGTACTTACGGCGTCAAACCCTATAAAAGCGAAGAACACTACAGCTGCCGCACGTATTACGCCGCTGAAACCGAACTGTCCCCAAGTTCCTTTGTTTTCAGGAATATAAGGCGTATAGTTACTTGAATTTATGAATTTCCAGCCTACTGTTATAAATATAAGTACAATGGATACTTTCATAACTACGATGACAGAATTTACCCACGAACTTTTTTCTGTTCCACTAATCAACAACAAACTTAACAGCGACACAATAACGGCTGCAGGGAGGTTGATTATTCCTCCGTCGGCAGGACAGTATGACAGCGCTTCTGGAATATGAATATTCAATCCTTCGAAAAATTTTACAAAATATTGACTGAACGAGATACTGACTGTAAGTGCTCCAACAGCATATTCGAGAACTAAATCCCAGCCTATAACCCATGCGATAAATTCGCCGAGAGTGGCATAAGAGTAGGTATATGCGCTGCCTGCGATTGGCAACATTGAAGCAAACTCTGCATAGCACAATCCCGCGAAACAGCATCCTGCCGCTGCAATCAAAAATGAAACTGTAACTGCGGGACCTGCATAAGCGCCGGCCGCCATACCTGTGATTGAAAACAGTCCTGCGCCAATGATAGCGCCAAGTCCGAGCGCAATAAGTTTGTATGCGCCCAGAGTCTTTTTCAGCGTATGCTCGCCTTCTTCGCGTGATTCTGCAATTAGAGTGTGAATGGGTTTTTTTTGAAAAATGCTCATCTTTCAGACAATTTGTTTGGTTAATTAAAGATGCAAAGTTATATTAAAAATTTAATCTGCAAGTGTAAAGTTATTGTTTTTTTTATGATAATTCGATAATTTCCATATCGCGAATATTTTCGCCGTCAATGACAAAGCGCAATAAAGTTCGTTTACCATTTCTTGGATATCGTTGCGATTCACCTGGATTCAAACACAGCATTGCAAAAGACTTGTCATACATTATTTTTAAAATGTGGGAATGTCCACAGATAAACAGTTTAGGCTTAAATTCTATTATTCGAGGCACAATTGACGAAGCAAAACGACTCGGATAACCACCAACGTGAGTCATCAAAACATCTATATTTTCAACTCGAAACTGCAAAACTTCGGGGCAAAGACGCCGCATTACAGTATTGTCAATATTGCCGTGAACAGCGCGAACTTCGGCAATCTGTTGCAGATTATTAATCACGTCTTCACTGCCAATATCGCCTGCGTGCCAGATTTCATCACATTCGGCAAAATATTTTTTAAATTTTTCGTCCCAATATCCGTGTGTATCCGAAAGAAGTCCAATTTTTTTCATATTTTTTATATTGTTTCGTTATTTCTCTTTTCTTCCGCTTCGGCCCATTTATCCATGACTTCCGAAATTTTTTTCTGCCATTCGGCGTGCTTCCAAAGCAAATCTACATTTGAAGCGCCTTCGGGCGTAGCGAGAATGGTT
>JAIRYM010000099.1 GCA_031267615.1 Dysgonamonadaceae bacterium | reverse complement strand
TTGCTGCTTTCGGGACAGACAACTCCGTTCTTATTGATGCCGGCGATGATGCGCTGGGTCTTCAGATTTTCAATATTGACACCAAATGTGTTGAGACTTGGAACGGGGTGGAGTGGATAAAATCGTGCATCTGTCCTCCGAGTGTTACGGATGCTCAGGGTATTACATATTCTGTTGGCTACTTCGGTCTTGAGGGCTGTTGGATGACACAAAACCTGCGGACAACGGATTTTACATATACTCCCGACGGTACACCAATAGCTCTGTCAGAAAATACAGGAGAATCAGATACCGACCCGTACTACAGTTATCCGACAGAAGGTAATGTAACACCGACCACCGCCAAATTTGACGCTCATCCTGAGTATGGTTTGTTGTATAATTGGGTTGCTGCAAGTGGTCGCACCGGAGTTTCGACCAATGAAGCAAAAACTGAACATACTACTTATCAAGGTATTTGCCCTAAGGGATGGCATTTGCCAAGTGATTATGAATGGATTCAATTGACAAATGAGCTTAAAAACAATAATACCAACAGTAAATATGGTACAGGGACTAACGCTTATTGTAATATGAAAAGCACGACTGCTGTTGCTGGTACCGACATATCTGATCCTAACGGTTGTAGCAATACTCGCGACAACAATGGTTTCGACGCTTTGTTTGTAGGCGTCGTGAACATTAATGCGAACAAATATGGCTTGCACACGCACTTCTGGTCCAGCAGTTCCTACAACGAGAACGACGCCTTGGCCCGGGCCGTGGAAACGGGCACGGGCAGTAGCTACGAATCCAAGGTCGGCCTGCGCTCTGTCCGCTGCAAGAAAGATTAAGAGCGTTTCGCTCCAGTCTGAAACCTGACATTTGTCTAAAAGATGTCAGGTTTACTTTTTCATACAGTGTATAATTGAAAAATTTGTGCTAACTTTGCCGCCTGATTTTGAAATCATCTCATCTATGACTATTAAAATAAAGAAAGGATTGGATATTAAAATTGCAGGAAAGCCGCAGCCAATCAAAGGGGAGGTCGTGTCGTCGGCAGAATATACAGTGTATCCCGACGACTTCGCAGGGTTCGTGTCGAAAGTTTATGTCCATCAGGGCGATAAAATAAAAGCAGGCTCGGCGTTGCTGTACGACAAAAACCACCCCGATTTAAAAATCACATCGCCCGTAAGCGGAGAAGTCGTTGCTGTCAATCGTGGCGAAAAACGCCGACTAATAAGCATTGTCGTAAAATCGGATGAAAAAAACGACACAGAAAAATTTGATACCGCCACCGCAGAAACTCCGGAAGAAACAAAGGCGCTACTCGCACAGGCAGGATTGTTCGCGTTCATTCGCCAGCGTCCATACGATATCATCGCAAACTACAACGACACGCCGCGCGACATCTTCATTACCTGTTTTTCGTCCGCTCCTCTCGCTTCCGACACCGATTTTGTTATTCAGGGGCAAGAGGATGATTTTCAAACAGGCATCGACACGCTCGCTCGTTTGACAAACGGCAACGTTTATCTCGGTCTTTCTAAAAATAACAAAGCTGATTGCTTGCTGAACGTCAAAAACGCTGTAGTTACGGTGTTCGACGGACCACATCCTGCTGGAAACGTGGGCGTGCAAATCAATAAAATTAAGCCCGTAAACAAAGGTGAAACCGTTTGGACTACTGATTTTCAGTCTGTCGTCTATATCGGACGGCTGATAAACAAAGGAATTGCCGACTTTACCCGCCTTGTGGCTCTCACAGGTTCAGAAGTAAAACCCAATGAACGCCGTTACTATACGTGTCTTCCCGGAGTTGCACTCGGCGACTTTTTGAAATCACGGCTTACAGCAGACACTGCAAGCCTGCGCATCATCAGCGGCAATGTGCTTACAGGAAAAATTACCGGAACGGACGGTTCGCTGCATTACTGCGACAACCAGATAACCGTAATCCCCGAAGGAACCAATACTAACGAATTTTTTGGATGGATTTCACCCGGACTGAACAAATATTCAGTTGCTAACAGTTTCGCGTCGCGCTTTCTCGATATATTTCGCCGCAAGGAATATCGATTCGATGCCCGTATAAAGGGCGGCAAACGAGCAATGATTATGTCGGAAGAATGGGATAAAGTATTCCCGATGGACATTCTGCCGGAATATATTCTTCGCGCTATTATTGCTTTCGATATCGAAAAAATGGAAAACCTTGGTATTTACGAAGTTGCACCCGAAGATTTCGCTCTTTGCGAATTTGTGGATACTTCCAAAATGGAGTTGCAACAAATTGTGAGAGAAGGATTAGATAAACTTTATAAAGAGATGGTCTGAACTGTGTTTTTTTCCTGATTAAAAATGATGAATATGCAATTTTTAAGAAAATATTTAGACAAAATCAAACTGAACTTCGAGCAAGGCGGACGACTTCAAGCTTTCCGTTCTGTTTTTGAAGGATTTGAATCCTTCCTGTTTGTACCAAACACAACATCGAAAACAGGAGTACATATCCACGACGCCAACGACTCGAAACGCACAATGTCGATAGTAGTCATCGCGCTGATGCCCTGTCTGTTATTTGGAATGTATAATGTTGGTTATCAGCATTATTTGGCAGTTGGACAAATTGCTGATTTTTTTACGACTTTCCTTTTCGGACTGACCGCTGTGTTGCCGCTCATCATCGTTTCATACGTAGTGGGGTTGGGCATTGAGTTCATCGTTGCGCAGTGGAAAGGTGAGGAAATTCAGGAAGGTTTTCTTGTTTCGGGTATCCTCATCCCGCTTATTGTGCCGGTTGATACGCCATTGTGGATGGTTGCTGTTGCAACTGCTTTTGCAGTTGTCTTTGCGAAGGAAGTCTTTGGAGGAACGGGATTTAATATCTGGAATGTGGCTCTCATCGCCCGTGCATTCCTATTTTTCGCCTACCCTTCAAAAATGTCGGGCGAAACAGTGTTTGTCCGCACCGAAGGTTCGCTTTGGATAGAGGGCGGGCAGGCAATCGACGGATTTTCAGGCGCTACGCCGCTTGGACAAATAGGCGCCGCAACGCAAACCGTTCAAATAGCCAACACGCTCGGCAACCCCCTTTCAACATGGGATATGTTTCTCGGACTTTTCCCCGGCTCTATCGGTGAAACATCCAAACTATGCATACTTCTCGGTGCATTGATTTTGCTCGTTTCAGGCATAGCAAACTGGCGGACAATGATTTCGGTATTTGTTGGCGGCATCGCTACTGCGTCGATTTTCAATGCAGTAGGAACAACGCCTGCAATGCAGGTTAGTCCGCTCGAACACATACTTCTCGGCGGATTCGCTTTCGGCGCTGTGTTTATGGCAACCGACCCCGTAACGTCGTGCCGTACGCGCAACGGCAAATATATCTTCGGCTTCCTCGTCGGAATGTTCGCAATACTCATCCGAGTCCTCAACCCAGGATACCCCGAAGGAATGATGCTTGCCATCCTGTTGATGAACTCATTCGCGCCGCTGATTGACTATCTCGTGGTGGAAGGAAATGTAAAACGAAGATTGAGGAGAATTAAGAGTTGAGAATATATTGGTGAATGGCTTTTTGGAATGAAGGATATGCAGAGAGTATGAAGCGTTTCTCAAAGAAATGGGATTAAATTTGGATTAGAAGGATTGGAATAAATAAAAGGAAAATAAATTGTAAAAAAGATGAAAAAATACAGATGTAAAATTTGCGGATACATTCACGAGGGCGAAACGCTACCCGATGTATGCCCTGTTTGCAAGGCTTCGGTATTTGAAGAAGTAAAACCTGAAAAAAAGGGTGGACTGAACAAGGAGAGCAACCTCTACACGGTGCTGTATGCTTCGCTGATAGTCGTTCTTGTCGCTGTCGGACTTGCTTTCACGTCTGAATCGTTGAGTGGCCGACAGAAACGCAATGAAGACATCGATAAAATGCGGCAGATGCTTGCCTCGCTTAACATCACTTCTTCCAATACGACGGCGGAAGCGCTATTCGGTAAGTATATCAAAGAGTCGTATCTTGTGGATATCAAAGGAGAAAGAGTAGAAGGCGATGCGTTTGAAACAGAACTTGCAACAGAAATGCGCCGTCCGCAAGCCGATCGCCGCTACCCAGTTTTTGAAGCCACAATGGACGACGGCTCGAAAAAATACGTCCTTTCAATGCGCGGCTCAGGACTGTGGGGACCTATCTGGGGCTTTATCTCTTTCGATGACGACCACAATACTGTCTATGGTGCTTCGTTCGGACACGAGAGCGAAACTCCCGGACTTGGCGCGGAAATCGAACGCGCCGAGTTTAGCAAAGAATTTATTGGCAAGCAGTTTTTCAAAGACTCGAAATTTCTGTCGGTTGCAGTCGTCAAAGCAGGCAAAACCGGTGCCACAGGACAGGATTACGTCGATGGTATTTCGGGCGGAACAATCACAAGTCAAAGCGTCGATGCAATGCTAAAAGAGAGCGTGGGGGCGTATGAAGAATTCTTGAGAAAAAAATAATTGATATATATAGAAAATTTTAGTTATACAATGAATTGAAAAGAATGATGTTTTATAACGAAGATTGCATTTCAGGCGCAAAAAGCTATTTGACTGATAATTCTATCGACTTGATTATCTGCGATCCGCCTTATGGTATCGAAGGTGATAAATTGGATAAACATTACAATCGAGACGCAAGTAATGTTATAAACGGCTATGTGGAAGTGCCTGAAAGTAAGTATTCTGATTTTTCAAAGAAATGGATAAATGAAGCTGCAAGGGTTTTGCGCCCGAGCGGAAGCTTTTATATCGTTTCAGGGTATTCAAATCTTCGTCATATCTTAAATGCCCTTGCAGAAAGTGATTTACAGGAAAAAAATCATATTATCTGGAAATATAATTTTGGCGTTTACACGAGTAAGAAATACATTTCTTCGCATTATCATATCTTGTATTATGTGAAACCACCCTGTAATCAGGCAACGTTCAATACCAACGCTTTTTTTGCCGACAGTGAAAAATCTGAAAATGGAGGAAGTTTGAATTACCTTGATCGAGAAGATGTTTGGATTATCAACCGTGAATATAAGCCCGGACAAGTAAAAAATAAGAATGAACTTCCTAAATCGCTATTAACTAAAATGATACTTTATTCGAGCAATCCCAATGATTTAGTGTGCGACTTTTTCCTTGGCGGATTTTCTACGGCAAAAGTTGCAGTTGGATTGGGACGACAAGCTTGTGGATTTGAAATAAACAAAAATGCTTTCGATTATCAAATCAGCGAAATGGAAAAAATAAAAACAGGAGAATACATGGCAGATTTGCGTGAAGTACCTGTTAATAAACTGATAAACAAAGGGAAACCTTTATTGAACAGCGAGATATCCCAAATAAAAGGAGATTTTATCCTTCTCACAAAAAAAGGTGTAACCAAAAAGAGCGCACTCGACAGATTGTCAAGTAAATATGGACGTGGCTACTGGTCGTTATTAAAAATAGTAGATAATAATGTAATAGCAAAATAGTCTATAACTGCATAATTATTTGATTGATTACAAATAAATTAAAACTAAATAAATTATGGATTCGAAAAACAAATTAGTATTATTCAATCCGTTGAGCAAAAATAATCCGATAACGGTTCAGATGTTGGGCATCTGTTCGGCTCTGGCGGTAACGAGCAAGTTGGAACCGGCTTTCATTATGGCGATTTCGGTAACAGCAGTTGTAGCATTTTCCAACTTTATACTTTCGCTGCTTAGAGACACCATTCCGAGCCGCATTCGCATCATAGTCCAACTGCTGATTGTCGCCGCTTTGGTTACGATTATCAACGAAATACTCAAGGCATTCGCCTACGAAGTGAGCAAGCAGCTCTCTGTTTTTGTAGGACTTATCATCACCAACTGTATCGTGATGGGGCGTTTGGAAGCATTCGCACTCGGAAATAAACCTTGGGCATCTTTTCTCGACGGAGCGGGCAACGGGCTTGGCTACGGCATTTTGCTTGTCATCGTCGCCTTTTTCCGCGAACTGCTCGGCTCGGGTACGCTGTGGAACTATCAGATTATACCTCAATCGTTTTACGATGCAGGTTATGCCAACAACGGACTGATGATTCTTCCACAGATGGCGCTCATTATCATAGCCTGCATTATCTGGATTCAGAGGGCAAAAGATAAGGAATTGCAGGAAAAATAATATGAAAGAATACGAAACAGAGGCAAGAACATGCGAATAAGTCTGTAAAAACATTATTTTTTGAAAAGCGAGGGAATTATTATTCGCTTTGGCAATATGAATTTTCTGATGTAAATAATTAAAACTAAATACTTATGCAAGAATATTTAAGTACATTTGTTCGTTCCGTTTTTATGGAAAATATGCTGTTTGCGTATTTTCTCGGAATGTGTTCGTTCCTCGCTATTTCGAAGAACGTGAAAACAGCCTTTGGGCTTGGCATCGCAGTAACATTCGTACTCGTGGTTACTCTGCCTGTTAATTATCTGCTCGAAAATTATGTCTTGAAAGCAAACGCTTTGAAATGGCTCGGCGAAGCGTTTCAAGGCGTTGACATCAGTTTTTTGAGTTTTATTATCTTCATTGCTGTTGTCGCTTCGGTAGTGCAATTGCTCGAAATGGTAATTGAACGTTATCTGCCTGCGCTCTACAATTCGTTGGGCATTTTCCTGCCTTTGATAGCCGTGAACTGCGCTATACTTGGCGGTTCGCTGTTTATGCAGCAGAAAGAGTTTTCAAATGTTGGTATAGCAACAACTTACGCTTTTGGTTCCGGTATCGGTTGGTTGTTGGCAATAACGGGTATGGCGGCAATACGTGAAAAGTTGCAGTATTCAGACATTCCCGAGCCGTTGAAAGGACTTGGTATAGCGTTTATTATCACCGCGTTGATGGGAATAGGATTTATGAGTTTTTCGGGAATAAAAATTTAAAAGGTTATCATTATGACAATATTTGTTAGTATAACAGTTTTTCTTGTTCTCACGCTGTTTTTTGTTGGACTGTTGCTTGTAGCGAAAGCCAAATTAAGTCCTTCAGGGAATGTTAAGATCAAAATCAATGACGAGCGCGAAATTGACTCGCCGCGCGGAGGAACGCTGCTCTCAACCTTGCAGTCAAACGGAATTTTTCTGTCGAGCGCCTGTGGAGGAAGCGGCTCGTGTGGACAGTGTCGCTGTCAGGTTATCGAAGGCGGGGGCGAAATTCTGCCGACAG
Organism: Dysgonamonadaceae bacterium; assembly: GCA_031267615.1. GTDB lineage: Bacteria > Bacteroidota > Bacteroidia > Bacteroidales > Azobacteroidaceae > Azobacteroides. The sequence goes on along the minus strand of JAIRYM010000099.1, from coordinate 5,943 downwards.
AAGTTGGCTTTTTTAACCGCAGGCAAATAAAGGCGCATTGGCGGCTCGGTTGTCAAACCAAAGTGCGCGAAGACCTGTCGGTAAAAGTTTCCGATTCGGTGCTTGGCGTGAAGGAATGGGAATGTACAGTCGTGTCAAACAGCAATGTTTCGACCTATATCAAAGAATTTATCGTCGCCATGCCCGAAGGCGAACACATGAATTTCCAGCCTGGCAGTTACGCACAAATAAAAATTCCTGCATATTCGATTTCTTATAAGGATTATCAGGTGGAAGACCGTTTCCGTGCAGAATGGGACAAAAACAAAATGTGGGATTTGACAAGCAACAACACTTCGGAAACCATCCGCGCCTATTCGATGGCGAACTATCCTGCTGAAGGCGACCGCATCACGCTCAATGTGCGCATCGCAACTCCGCCATTCGACCGTACGGCAGGTGCATTCGCAAATGTTCCTCCTGGCATTGCATCATCCTATATTTTCTCGCTTAAATCTGGCGACAAGGTAATGATGAGCGGGCCTTACGGTGATTTTCATCCCATTTTCAACACCAAAAACGAGATGATGTGGATAGGCGGCGGCGCGGGAATGGCTCCTTTGCGCGCACAGATTATGCACCTCACAAAAACGTTGCACACTACTGACCGCAAGATGTCGTATTTCTATGGTGCGCGGGCGCTGAACGAGGTTTTCTACCTCGACGATTTTCTACAGTTGGAAAAAGATTTTCCGAATTTTTCGTTTCATCTGGCGCTTGACCATCCTGACCCTGTAGCCGATTCGGCAGGCGTGAAATACACTCCGGGATTTGTGCATCAGGTTATTTATGAAACTTACCTGAAAGACCACGACGCTCCGGAAGATATCGAATACTATATGTGTGGACCTGGTCCGATGTCGAAAGCAGTGGAAAATATGCTTTGGGATCTTGGAGTTCCACGCGAAAATCTGATGTTCGACGATTTTGGATAAAAGATAATCAAATGTTCAGACTGTCTATACTTGGTTGCGGTTCCGCTTTGCCAACGACAAAACATTGTTTGAGTTCGCAGGTTGTCAGTCTGCACGACAAGCATTATATGATTGATTGCGGCGAAGGGACGCAAATGCAGTTCCGCGCTATGAAACTTAATTTTCAACGCTTGGGACATATATTTATTTCGCATCTGCACGGCGACCATTGTTTTGGCTTGCCAGGACTGATTTCGACGCTTGGTATGCTTGGTCGCACTTCCGATTTGCATATTTACGCCCACGCAGATGCTGTCCAACTTTTTAAGCCAATACTTGATTATTCCTGTAGAGCGATAGGATACAGTGTATTTTTTCACGATTTCAATCCATCGCAGAGCGAACTCCTGTTTGAAAACAAAGGCTTGAAGGTTACGTCTATTCCGTTGAAACATCGCGTGCCAACTGCCGGATTTCTGTTTGAAGAAAAGGAAGGAAACAGACATATAATTCGCGCAATGACGGATTTTTATAAAATACCTGTTTCAAAAATGAACGCGATTAAAGCAGGCGAAGATTTTGTAACTCCTGACGGTGTTATTGTGCCTAACGTCAGATTGACTTTGCCTGCCGATCCTGCAATGAAATACGCTTATTGTTCTGATACGGCTTATTACAGAAAAATTATCCCAATTATCGAAAGTGTTGATGTACTTTATCACGAGGCAACCTTTGCAAATGTAGATTTGAAGCGAGCAAAAGAGACTTTTCATTCTTCTGCGGCTCATGCGGCGGAAATTGCAAAAGAAGCAAGAGTTAAACAGTTGATTTTAGGGCATTTTTCGGCGCGATATACCGATGAAACTATACTTTTGCGCGAGGCGCAGGAAATTTTTCCGAATACCGTGCTGGCAAATGAGAAGATGATATTCGATATTGATGCAAAGAAAATAAAAAATAAATGAATTTGCCTCAAAAAATAGAAATAGAACAGTTTAATTATAACCTTCCAGACGAAAAGATTGCAAAATATCCTCTGAAAGAGCGCGACTCATCAAAATTGCTTGTCTGGAAAAATGGCAAAATTGTCGAAGATTCTTTTCAAAATATAAATCGATTCCTGCCTGAGAACGCTCTTTTAGTATTTAATAACACACGAGTTATTCAGGCGCGGCTGATTTTCCACAAACCGAGCGGGGCGCAAATCGAAGTGTTTTGCCTTGAGCCGCAACATCCCGCCGATTATGAACAGTCTTTTGCGCAAACGGAGTCTTGTACGTGGCTGTGCCTGATTGGAAACGCAAAACGATGGAAATCGGGAACTCTGTCGCTCGAAATACCAGATACACAGACAACGTTGACTGTGGAATGTGAGGGTGCAATAAATCGCGTTCCTGTGGTGCAGTTTTCGTGGGACAATCCTGATATGACTTTTGCCGAAATTCTTGAACGTTGCGGTGAATTGCCAATTCCTCCTTACTTAAACAGGAAAACAGAAGATAGCGACAGGACAGATTATCAAACCGTTTATTCCCGTATCAGGGGTTCTGTTGCCGCACCGACAGCGGGATTGCATTTTACCGAAAATGTTTTCAATTCTTTAAGAATAAAAAATATTGATACGGAAGAAATCACGCTTCATGTTGGCGCCGGAACTTTCAAACCGGTTAAGACTGCGACCCTTGAAGGACATGTGATGCACTCGGAATGGTTTTCTGTCAACCGGCGAACGATTCAAAAACTGATAGACAGTGAAAACCGTATCTTTGCTGTCGGAACGACGTCTGTCCGCACTGTAGAAAGCCTTTATTACATTGGATTGCAAGTTGCAGAGAATCCCGATATTTCGCCCGAAGAGTTGTTGGCAGGCCAGTGGTCGCCATACGATTACAAAGGTAATGCGCAGATTACATCTGTATTGCAGATATTGCTTGATTATCTCGACCGCCATTTTCTATCTACTCTGACAGCGCATACGCAGATACTTATTGCTCCGAATTACGATTTTAAGATTGTCAACGGAGTAATTACCAATTTTCATCAGCCGAAAAGTACGTTGCTCTTGTTGATTTCTGCTATTGTCGGCGGGCGATGGAAAGAGATTTATGATTATGCGCTTGCAAATGATTTCCGTTTTTTAAGTTATGGCGACAGTTCATTGCTGTTGCGTTGAATAAAAGATATAATACGGACGGAAATAATCAAAATCCGAAATCCAAATCTTCCTGATTCACTGCTTTCTGTTCTTCATCAACAGGTTTTTCTGCGATTTTGTGAACTTCATTCGCTCGAACGTTGATCGCCTTGACAGGAATGACAGGGCAAATGGATTCGCAGGCGCCGCAACCAATGCAGATTTCGGGCAACACGTGTGGAATGGTCAATCCATCTTTGTAATCAACCATGTGAACGGCTTGCGTGGGGCAATGTTCGGAGCAGGCGCCGCACGAAGTATTGTCTGTAAATACTACGCAGCGCGACTGATCAAACTCGGCAATGCCTATTTGTGTTACTTGCTTTTCTTCACTCGTGAGACGGTGTATTGCTCCATTTGGACAAATCTCGGAACAAACGGTACAACCGTAGTTACAGTAAGCCATTTCGTAGAAAACGAGATGAGGTTTTAATAAATAACTGAATCCGAAATTGAACTTCGCAGGTTTCAAAATCTGCTGTGGACAGTGCGTGATGCAAAGATGGCAGGCGGTGCAGTGTTTTTTGAAATGTTCAAGACTTATCGAACCCGGGGGTGTTATTGGCGTAAGTTTTGTTTCGTCGATTATTCCGTTGTGGCGGTTTGCCGCTAAAGTGTGAACGAATGGCAGAGTGGCGGCTACGGCAACGCCGGTCGCTAAAAAGTCGCGACGGCCGGCGCGGTCGGCAATGGATGGACGGGCAACTGCGGGGACTTTGTGGAAAGGAATTGAAAGGCGATATTTCACTCCATTTTCCCTGCACCTGTCGAGGCAATTGAAACAGGCAACACAGCGCGAGCCGTCAACATGCTTGTTTTTACTGCTTATACATTGTGCTTTGCAGGCTTTTTCGCATAATCCGCAACCGGTGCAATGTTCCTGATTGATCGTGATTTTGAAAAGCGAATATTTAGAAATCAATCCAAGCAGGGAGCCGACGGGACAGATCGTGTTGCAAAACAGCCGTCCGCGCATAAGAGACATAACAGCTACTGCGGCAAGAACAGACGCAGCAAAAGTGATGGATACAATTTCGTGCGTATGCAGCGTCACGTGATAAATATCGTAGTTATGGAATTTTTCGCCAACATTCGAAACAATATTGTTTAACACAACGGCGACAGGACGAAACAGATTAGTTGCAATTCTACCGAAATTACTGTACGGGTCGAGATGGGAGATCAGGGCAGTAGTGCCTGAAAGCAGTGAAATAATACACAATGCGAGAATAGAATAGCGCAATATATTTTGTGGTTTTGCATATCGAAACCACAGTCTCCTGCGATTTTTCTTTTTCCCGCGACGCGTAAACCATGAAATTATATCCTGCAAAATACCAAACGGACAAATAATTGAACAGTAAAGCCTGCCAAAGATAAATGTCATTAAAATAAGGGAAACGACAGCGATAATACTTCCGCGCAACAGGGCAGGGATAAACTGTATCCGTGCAAGGTCCGGGAAATCTTGCATCCATCCCGCAAAGTCGCAGAACAGGAGTAATAAAACAGCAAACACGATTGATGCAACGGCGACTGTAATAACCTTTAAGATATTAGTTTTCAACTTGTCTGTTTATCAGTTAAGTTTTATTCTCTTCACGTTCAGTTTGCCAAGATTCTGAGTTCCAAGTCTAAAGTTTTCGCCGATCGCTATATGTCCGACTTCTTTTATATCCATCGTTTCAACCTGATTAAAAAGTCCTACGGCAGCGGTATCGGCTGCAACAATATCGGACGAAACTATCAACGCTTTAAGCAGACTTGTGTCTGACAGAGAACGTCCCTGCGGACCATTTTTGCGCATACAGCGGTAGGCGTCAATAATGTTGAGCGCGGGTTTTTTATGAAACAGGCATAAATCTGCTATGCACTGCTGTAGATCATTAGCGTGAAAATATTTTCTGTCCCAGACGATTCCCATATAGTTTTTCATAGCGATAGACATTTTTGCGCCGCCGTGATTTTTCAATACAGGAACATTAAACCAGACGTCAGCCTCAAGAAGTGATCTGTGAATCTTTGCCGATTTAAGCTGCACGCCGTCAGGAATATTTACCTCTTTATAATATGATTCGTCGTTTCCCGGAGCGAGTACTGCGCCTGCTGCTTCGGCTGCCGCTTTTATGCCCGAATTTTCATAACATTTTTGCCAGTTATCGCAGGTATGATCAAATACAGTTACCTTTTTTGCGCCGGCTTTAAAACACTGTTCGACAAGCGCTCTTATGAGTTCCGGATTAGTATTGGCAGCCATTTCCGGCGCCTTGTCCCATCCGATATTCGGCTTGATAACGACATTATGTCCATTTTTTACAAACTTGCTGATACCGCCAAGTTCTTTCAGTCCCCGTTCAAGCATTTGAGCAGGCTCGCCTCCCATCACGGCAACCAGGTCCGGCGCAGTTTCAATTGCAACAGTGCTTGAGTTGACAGCAGCCTGCAACTTGTCGAACGAAATCGCAGCAGCGCCAACCGCGGCTGCAGTTCTAATAAATTCACGTCTTTTCATAAGATTAATATAAAATTGTTTAGCGTTTGATGATTTAAGCAGTAAAAAGTTTAAAACAGACAGGATTAAATTATATTGAAAATTTTACAGTAAAACTTTTTGCCGGTTCAAAATAGTGCTTACCTTTGCTGCCGAAATACAAAAAAAAATGGCACCCGAATATTTTTACAACTCTTTTCCATTTGGGGGTAACTTACCGCTCAAAGTCTTTAAAGTACCGCCCATGGGTTTTAAAGTACCGCCCATGGGTTTTAAAGTACCGCCCATGGGTTTTAAAGTACCGC
>JAIRYM010000069.1 GCA_031267615.1 Dysgonamonadaceae bacterium | reverse complement strand
ATAAATAGATTGTCGGTTACCCGTTTAAGGGGGGGTCGTGTGGCATAAACTGACACATTTTTTCATGCGTCAATTGCGAATTTTTGATGTAAAAATGTTCGTTTGCCATTTTATTTTTTGGTTTTTACGGTGCAAAGGTAAAATAAATTATTGTAATTGCAAAAATTTTTATCAATTAATTTTGCTTAATGCACTTGAAAGTGACTTAAAAGAGGTTTTCTTCTCTTTCACAAAAAAAAAACATCCGAAGAATCGAATGAATCTCCGGATGTTTTTTTAGAACAACAAAGTTTTGCTCACGATGTCAGTAACTCCAAAATCGCGATTGCCGCCTGCGCTACCGGAGTACCCGGTCCGAAGATTGCTGCAACGCCCGATTTGTAGAGATAGTCATAATCTTGCGGAGGGATGACACCACCTGCCACGACGAGGATGTCTTCGCGTCCAAGTTTCTTCAATTCGGCGATGACCTGCGGGACAAGAGTTTTGTGTCCTGCCGCGAGCGAACTGACGCCAAGAACATGTACGTCGTTTTCAACCGCTTGCCGGGCAGCCTCTTCCGGCGTCTGAAACAGCGGTCCCATATCTACGTCGAATCCGCAATCGGCATATCCGGTTGCTACTACTTTGGCGCCGCGGTCGTGTCCGTCCTGACCCATTTTTGCCACCATAATACGCGGCTGACGCCCTTCTTTTTTTGCAAATTGTTCGGCAAGCGCGCAAGCCTTTTTGAATGTGTCGTTGCCTTTTGTTTCCGATGAATACACGCCTGAAATTGTTCTGATTATTGCTTTATATCTTCCACATACTGCTTCGCAAGCGTCGGAGATTTCGCCAAGTGTGGCGCGTACCCGTGCTGCTTCTACTGCAAGTTCCAAGAGATTACCCTTGCTGCTTGCCGCTTCGGTAATTAATGTCAGCGCCTTCTTTACATCTGCCTCATTGCGATTGGCTTTCAGTGAATTAAGGCGTTCTATTTGCTGTTTGCGTACAGCCGTATTATCAACTTCAAGGATGTCGATGGGATCTTCTTTTTCGAGGCGGTATCTGTTCAGTCCGACTATGGTTTGATTTCCGCTGTCGATGCGTGCTTGAGTGCGTGCTGCTGCCTCTTCGATACGCATTTTAGGAATACCGGTTTCGATGGCTTTCGCCATTCCTCCGAGTTCCTGAATTTCTTCGATAAGTGCCCAAGCCTTTTCTGCAATCTCTTTTGTCAGAGATTCAACGTAATACGAGCCTGCCCAAGGATCGATTTCGCGGCAGATTTGCGTTTCTTCCTGAATATAAATCTGCGTGTTGCGGGCGATGCGAGCCGAAAAGTCGGTCGGCAACGCTATTGCTTCGTCGAGGGCATTTGTATGCAGCGATTGCGTATGTCCGAGCGCAGCTGCCATTGCCTCTACGCAAGTGCGACCGATATTGTTGAACGGGTCTTGTTCGGTAAGCGACCAGCCTGAAGTCTGGCAATGGGTGCGCAATGCAAGCGACTTCGGGTTTTTCGCGCCGAAACTTTTGAGAATTTTTGCCCAGAGAAGACGACCTGCGCGCATTTTAGCGATTTCCATAAAATGGTTCATTCCGATGCCCCAGAAAAACGAGAGGCGGGGTGCGAAAGCGTCCACATCGATGCCTGCTTTGATGCCTGCTTTGACGTATTCCATACCGTCGGCGAGGGTGTAAGCAAGTTCAATGTCGGCTGTTGCGCCTGCTTCCTGCATGTGGTAGCCTGAAATGGATATCGAGTTGAATTTCGGCATTTTCTGCGAAGTATATTCAAAAATATCGGCAATTATACGCATCGAAAATTCGGGCGGATAGATGTATGTATTGCGCACCATAAATTCTTTTAGAATATCGTTTTGGATAGTGCCTTGCAATTCTTCGAGTTTAGCGCCCTGTTCGAGACCTGCGTTGATGTAAAATGCAAGAATGGGCAACACAGCACCATTCATTGTCATCGATACTGACATATCTTTCAATGGAATACCGTCAAAAAGAACCTTCATATCTTCGAGCGAGCAGATGGAAACGCCTGCTTTGCCAACATCACCTACAACACGCTGATGATCGGCATCGTAACCGCGGTGGGTAGCGAGGTCGAAAGCGACGGAAAGTCCCTTTTGACCTGATGCTAAATTGCGGCGATAAAAGGCGTTAGATTCTTCGGCGGTCGAAAAACCGGCGTATTGGCGGATGGTCCACGGACGCATAGCATACATTCCGCTGTAAGGACCGCGCAGGAAGGGCGGGATACCCGAAGCGTATTCGAGGTGTTCCATTCCTTCGAGGTCTTGTTTGGTATAGACGGGCTTGACGGCGATTTGTTCGGGCGTCAGCCAGTCTTCCTGTTCTGCCGTTACCGCACTTATTGTCGGTTCAGCAATATCGGCAATTTTGATATTTTTGAAATTTGGTTTCATTATAACAAATTTATTTATGATTTATCTTGGAAAGTCCAATCGTTTTCGCCTTAGGTCATTTGTGTACCAACAGAAGCTTTCTTGGCGTGTTCGATAGATTGCAGGGCAAGATAATTGTCGCCATAATTGGCAAGGTTGTCCTTCTCTATATCGAACTGGTCTTGATGTCTTTCTTCCTGCAAAATCAAGTCCTCAAACAGTTTTTTTGTAGCCGAATCAAGTGCGGTAGAGGCTTCCTGCGCAAACTGGTTGTAGTCCATAATGGTCTGCGTTTCCATCGCTTCCGCCTTGTCGAGCATAGCTTTCACATCGTGAATTTTTTCCACTGCGTGCGACTGCATCATCTCTACCTCGCCTTTGAGAAAAAGAATACGCTCTGCAAGCAGTTCCACGTGCATCATTTCCTCAATAGCAGTACGCTTGAAATAGGTCGATAACAGGTCGTAACCCATATCGTCAAGCAAAAAATGGAAGTACATATATTGATGTACCGCCATCAACTCGTCGTTTACCGCTTGGTTAAGCAGTTCGATTGATTTTTCTCGTTTTACCATAACAATTGTTTTTTAATTGTGAATAAATGTTGTGTATGAATCAAATCCCCAACTTATCATTCAATGCCTGCAAAGTCTCAAGCACATTGCTGCGGACATTGATGAAGTTTGTAATGCCCTTCGCTTTTAACTCTTCGACACAGGCGGGAGCACCTGCGATGATAAGGATTTCCTTGTTGTCAACAAGGTTATGCGCTTCGGGTGCGAATGTAGCGTATTCGTCGTCGCTCGAACAGAGGACAATTATGTCGGCTTTTGTTTTACGTGCGGCTTCTATGCCTTCGGCAACAGTTTCGAATCCAAGGTTATCGATAACTTTGTAGCCAGCGCAGGCAAGGAAATTGCACGAAAACTGCGAGCGGGCAAGACGCATAGCCAAATTGCCGATAGTGAGCATAAACGCTTTAACTTCACGTCCCGATTTTTCGGTAGTAAGACGCAAAGTTTCAAAGGCTTCACCAAGACGTTTCTGGTTCAATACGGAAATTGAAGTCGGTTCGTGAGCACCGCAGCCGCAAACATTGGTTTCGGTTGTTGTATGCAACGCTCCAACTGTTTCCGTGAAATTCGGGAACTGATTCGTGCCGAGCAGTATTTCGCGGCGTTGTGCAAACTGTCCAAAACGCTTGTTAGCGCTGGCATTAACTGCCGTTTGTATTTCGCCTGCGATGGCTGCTTCGTAGAATCCACATTCTTCGGTTTCGAGGAAAAGTTTCCACGCCTCTTGTGCAATAGAATTGGTCAGCGTTTCTATATAATATGAACCTCCTGACGGGTCGACAACCTTGTCGAAATGACATTCTTCTTTTAGAAGTAGTTGTTGATTGCGGGCGATGCGTTCCGAAAATTCATCGGGCGTTTTCAGCGGTTTGTCGAAAGCAGTAACGAGCAACGAATCGACGCCTGCAAGTGATGCCGACATAGCCTCTGTCTGTGTGCGCAATAGATTTACATAAGTATCGAACACTGTGAGATTGAACTCCGTAGTACGTGCAAAAACGTTCATTTTTGCGGCGCAACGACATTCTTTATTTTCGTCTTCGTTGGGACATTCGTGGTCGCACTTCGGCTCGTATGCACGGACTATTTCCGCCCAAAGCCAGCGTGCAGCACGGAATTTGGCTATTTCCATAAAATAGTTGGAACCGATTCCAAAGTTGAATTTAATTTTCTTTGCAGCAACAGTCGGTTCAATTCCTGCTGCGACGAGGCGGCTCAAGAGTTCGTTGCCCCAAGCTAGAGCGTAGCCCAATTCCTGCGTAATAAAAGAACCTGCATTGCTCAAAAGGCAAGCATTGACGACGATGACGCGAAATTTGCGAATTTCAGCCGATACTTTCACTGCAGTAGTCATCACGTCGATCCATTCTTTTTTCACAACGCCTTCGGCAAGGATTTTGCCAATAAAATCAATATTTACTGAGCCTTCTATTTTCGACAAATCACAATTCTTCGATTTGAAATAATCCGTCAAAATCGTGATTAACTCAACCGATTTCAGATTACAAGTTTTAAAATTCAACTCGACACATTCGGGTTGAATGTCATTCAACAACACTGCAATATTGGATTTCGTAACTAATTCGCTCGGAATGATGAAACAAAGCGAATTGATGCCGCGGTTCAGTACTTCGAGCGCTTTTTTGTTTGCCGCCGCAACGTCTTCGACTTTAATGTCTTGACGTATAAACCAATCGTTATCTTTACGAGTACCTCGCACGTATGGAAATTTACCCGGCTGAGCGCAGATTGTTTTTAAATCACAGATATCTTCCGTGCGATAGAACGGTTTTACGTCAAAACCTTCGTTTGTTTTCCAAACGAGTTTTTTTGCGAAATCGGCACCTTTCAGGTCAGCTGTAATTTTATCCATCCACTGTTGGGTGGTGATTGCCGGAAATTCCGCAAAAATTTTTTGTTTAGTTTGATTCATATTTATGTTATTATTAGATGTTTTGTTTTATGCAAAATATGTATAAATCAAGGTACAAAGTTACAACTTTTTTTTAGAATTACAAAAACAGCCCACCAATTTCTCAACTGACAGGCTGTAAGGATTTATGAAAAAAACTATTAATTTTCTTTGGATTCTTCTGTTACAAGAGCTTCGGCAGCAACTTCTTCTGCTGGTTCTATTGCCTTTTGTGCCTTTGGAGCAGTAGTTTCAATGCTTTTTCCTGAACCTCGTCTTGAACGGCGTGTTTTCTTCGCCTTACTGTCTTTTTCTTTGAGCATCAGTTCGTTGTAATCGACGAGTTCGATGAAGCAGGTTTCTGCGTTATCGCCAAGGCGATTACCTGTCTTAATGATGCGGGTATAACCTCCGGGGCGGTTGCCGATTTTCTGCGAAACTTCTTTGAAAAGTTCTGTTACAGCATATTTGTCGCGAAGGTTCGAGAACACTACACGGCGCGAATGAGTTGTATCCTCCTTGCTTTTCGTAATCAGCGGTTCGACATATTTACGTAATTCTTTGGCTTTAGCAAGAGTTGTGAAAATACGTTTGTGTTGTATCAACGAAACAGCCATATTAGAGAGCATCGCCTCACGGTGTGAGTGTGTACGTCCCAAATGATTGATTTTATTATTATGTCTCATCTTTAATTGTCTTTATTGATTTTGTACTTTGATATGTCCATTCCTAAACTTAATTTCAGATTATCAAGCAAGTCGTCGAGTTCGACGAGCGATTTGCGTCCGAAATTGCGGAATTTCAACAAATCGTTTTTCTGTAACTTAACGAGTTCTCCAACTGTTTCTACGTTTGCTGCTTTCAAACAGTTGAGTGCGCGAACAGAGAGGTTCATATCGGCGAGGCGAGTTTTGAGAAGTTGTCGCATGTGTATTATTTCTTCGTCGAACTCGTCAGTATTTTCCCGGCGTGGAAGTTCATAATCAATATTTTCGTCAGAGAAAAGAGCGAAGTGATAAATCAAAATTCGCGCTGCTTCTTTCAGAGCGCCTTGAGGCAATATAGAACCGTCGGTAGTGATTTCGAGTACAAGTTTGTCGTAGTCGGTTTTCTGTCCTACACGATAGTTTTCGATTGAATATTTGACATTGCGAACAGGGGTAAATATTGAATCGATAGTGAGCAGATTCGTAGGGTCATTTTCACTACGATTTTCATCGGCAGGAACGTAACCTCGCCCTTTAATTACCGTCAATTCGATATTGAAACTTACGCCCTTGTTAAGTCGACAGATAACAAGTTCTGGATTGAGTACGGTAAATGACGAAAGGGCTTTACCGATTGATTCGGCGCGAAACTCTTCTGTATTAGATACTGTGATTGATACTTTCTCAGTATCGGTATCATTTATTGTTTGTTTAAACCGCACTTTTTTAAAATTGAGGATTATGTTAGTTACATCCTCAAGCACACCAGGTATTGTTTCAAACTCGTTTGAGATTCCGTTAATTTTTATTGACGAAATCGCAAACCCTTCCAAAGACGACAATAGAACTCGGCGCAAGGCATTACCTATGGTAATACCGTAACCCGGTTCTAGCGGACGGAATTCAAATTTTCCGTATGTGCTATTCGCTTCGAGCATTAATACCTTGTCAGGTTTTTGAAATGATAATATCGCCATTATGACTTGTTATTTAGAATATAATTCTACGATTAACTGTTCTTTAATATTTTCAGGAATGTCTGTACGTTCCGGAATATGGAGATACTTAGCACTCATTGTGCCGTTGTCGTATTCTATCCACGGATACTTGCTGTGATTGACTCCTGTAACACTGTCAAGAATCACTTCGAGTGATTTGTCTTTTTCGCGCACACCAATTACCTGTCCGGGTTTGACGGTGTAGGAAGGAATATTCACTACATTGCCGTCAACTATGACGTGGCGGTGCAAAACCAATTGGCGAGCTCCTGCGCGCGATTTTGCGAGTCCGATGCGGTAAACGATGTTGTCTAACCGCGATTCGAGCAACTGTAGCAGTACTTCACCGGTAATGCCTTTTGAGCGCTGCGCTTTATCGAACAAGTTGCGGAACTGACATTCCAAAACGCCGTAGGTGTATTTTGCTTTTTGTTTTTCGAGCAACTGAATGCCGTATTCGGAAGTTTTCTTCTTCCGTCCATTGCCATGCTGTCCGGGAGGATAGTTTTTCTTGCTCAAAACCTTATCCTGTCCGAAGATTGCTTCGCCGAACTTGCGTGCAATTTTTGTTTTTGGTCCAGTATATCTTGCCATTTTATTGCTGTTATTAATTTAAACTCTTCTCTTTTTCGGGGGGCGACAACCATTGTGTGGCAACGGCGTAACGTCGATTATTTCGGTTACTTCTATCCCTGCACCGTGTATTGTTCGGATAGCCGATTCGCGTCCATTGCCCGGTCCTTTAACGTAAGCCTTCACTCTACGCAGACCCAAGTCGAATGCTATCTTAGCGCAATCCTGCGCTGCCATTTGCGCTGCGTAGGGCGTGTTTTTTTTCGAACTGCGGAATCCCATCTTGCCTGCCGACGACCACGAGATCACTTGTCCTTCGCTGTTTGCAAGGGTAACAATAATGTTGTTGAAAGAAGAATGTACGTGAAGTTGTCCGTTTGCGTCAACTTTCACGACTCTTTTTTTTGCTGCAACTGTTTTCTTTGCCATATTAATTTGTTTGTTTCTGGTTTCAAATTTTGGGTTTCGGGTTGTTTTCTCAACTTGAAACTTTTCAACTTGAAACTTTGTTATTTTTTATCCTTTAGTAGCTTTTTTCTTGTTAGCAACCGTTTTCTTCTTTCCCTTGCGGGTGCGAGCGTTGTTTTTCGTGCTTTGTCCGCGCACAGGAAGTCCGATACGATGACGCACGCCACGATAGGATCCGATGTCCATCAAGCGTTTGATGTTCAGTTGTACTTCCGAGCGTAAGTCGCCTTCTACTTTGTAACTGCGTCCGATAACGTCTCGCACTGCCGACGCCTGCTCGTCGGTCCAGTCTTTCACCTTGATGTCGCGACCAACCTTCGCTTCCGTCAAGATTTCATTTGCCGAACTACGTCCGATGCCGAAAATGTACGTCAGCGCAATTTCGCCTCTTTTATTTTGGGGTAAATCCACCCCTACGATTCTTATTGCCATCTTTTATAAAAATTTTGCAAAGTTACTAATTTTTATCCCTGACGCTGTTTAAACTTGGGATTCTTCTTATTTATAACGTATAAACGTCTTTTTCGGCGCACGATTTTTGAATCTGCTCCCCGCTTTTTGACTGATGCTCTTACTTTCATTTTTTATTTTAAAAATTTTAATTCATTTTTTCAACTAAGTCGACTATTTATATCGAAACGAAATTCTCCCTTTCGACAAATCATACGGCGACATCTCTACTTTCACCTTGTCGCCCGGAAGGATTTTGATGTAGTGCATCCGCATTTTTCCTGAAATGTGGGCGGTTATTTCATGCCCGTTTTCGAGTTCAACGCGAAACATTGCATTAGACAAAGCCTCCACTATTGTTCCGTCATGTTCTATTGCTGCCTGTTTAGCCATAAATCAGTTTTCTATATAGTCAAACGTTGATAAAATATCTGCCTGTCCTCTTCGGATTGCTACCGTATGCTCGAAGTGTGCAGAGGGTTTTCCGTCGCAAGTGCACACCGTCCAGCCGTCCTTTCCAAACTTCACGTTTTTAGTGCCCATATTTATCATCGGTTCTATAGCAATACACATTCCTTTCCTCAAGAGAAGTCCGTATCCTTGTTTCCCATAATTGGGAACATCGGGATCTTCGTGCATCACCCGTCCGATACCGTGTCCGACAAGTTCTCTCACTACACTATATCCGCTCCGCTCGCAATATTCCTGAATGGCGTGCGATATATCGCCTATTCGTTTGCCTTCGACTGCGTAACTGATACCTTCATAGAGGGCTTCTTTCGTAATTTTCAAGAGTCTTTTCTCTTCGGGGGATACTTCGCCTACGCAAAACGTGTAGGCTGAATCGCCGCAGTAACCGTTGATTTTTACGCCACAATCGACTGAAACTATGTCTCCTTCTTTGAGGCAGTAATCACCGGGAATTCCGTGTACTACGGTTTCGTTTACCGAGATACAAAGCGAGTTGGGAAACGCTAATTTACCGACTCTATATCCTTTGAAAATCGGGATTCCTCCGTGGTCGCGGATGAATGTGTCAGCTAATTTGTCAAGCGATATGGTTGTAACACCTGGCGCTATGGCTTTTCCTATTTCTGCAAGGGTTTTGCTCACCATGTGGTTTGCAAGCCGCATCAACTCTATTTCATCATCAGTTTTAAGATATATCATCTCTCAACTAATAGGCATTGCCTTGACGTCCTTTAATCCTTCCTGATTTCAATAAGCCATCGTAATGGCGCATCAACAGATGGCTCTCCACCTGCTGGAGTGTGTCGAGCACTACGCCTACCAGAATCAGCAGCGAAGTGCCACCGTAAAATTGGGCAAAGTAGGGTTCGACTCCTATCCATTTTTCGGCAAAAGCGGGCAAAATAGCCACTATTGCGAGAAAAATAGAACCGGGGAACGTGATTCTCGACATTATTTCGTCGATATATTCAGCGGTTTTCTTGCCCGGTTTGACTCCGGGGATGAAACCGTTATTTCGTTTCAAATCTTCCGCCATCTGTTTCGGATTAATCGTTATCGCGGTATAGAAATATGTAAAAGCGATAATCAGGAACGAGATGATAAGCATATACCATATATTCTTGTGATCTGACAGCGGAGCGAGCAGTTGTACATACCACTTGTCTGTGTCCTGCACTCCGAATCCAATCAGAGTGATGGGGATAAACATTATCGCCTGTGCGAAGATGATGGGCATCACGTTTGCGGCATTTACCTTCAAAGGAATATATTGACGGGCACCTCCGTACTGCCTGTTGCCTATCATTTGTTTGGCGTACTGCACTGGTACGCGGCGAGTTCCCTGCACGAGCAGAATTGCACCTGCGATGACACCGAGCAGAATGAGTATTTCAAAGAGAAAAAGCACCAAGCCGCCGGTTGATTCCGAAAGTTTGGAGTAAAATTCGGAATAAAGTCCTCTCGGCAGTCGGGCGATGATACCCACCATTATTATAAATGAGATACCGTTGCCGATGCCCTTATCGGTAATTCTTTCACCAAGCCACAGGACGAACATTGAACCTGCCGACAGTATAACAGTAGAAGAGAAAGTAAACCACCATCCTGTTGGGATACCACCCGTTTGAGCCATCTGTACATTGAGGTTGATGAGATAGGTCGGAGCCTGCAAAAGCAGTATCGCGAGAGTCAAATAACGTGTGTATTGATTGATTTTCCGCCGTCCACTTTCACCTTCGCGCTGCAATTTCTGAAAATATGGAACTGCGATGGCGAGCAACTGAATAACGATTGAAGCCGAGATGTAGGGCATAATTCCGAGCGCAACGATTGATGCGTTGGAAAATGCACCTCCCGAAAACATATCAAGAATCGACATAATGCCACCAGCCGTTTGCGAGTGCAAAGCCGTAAGTTGTTCTGGGTCGATGCCAGGCAACGTGATGACAGACAGAAAACGGTAAACAGTAATCAAACCAAGTGTCCAATAAATTCTGTTTCGCAGATCTTCAATCTTCCATATATTTTTTATGGTTTGAATCAGTCTCATCTGCTTTAAAGTTTTACGGTTGTTCCTCCTGCTTTTGCGATTGCCTCTTCCGCAGATTTAGAGAAGGCGTGAGCCGTAACTTCAAGAGCGGTTTTGATTTCGCCTTTAGCGAGGATTTTTACTAAATGTTTTGCTGATACGAAACCGGCTGCGATAAGTTCATCTATACCGATTTTTGTAAGTTGACGGGCATTGGCAAGTTCTTGCAACGTACTTAAATTAATCGCTTTGTATTCAACGCGATTAATATTTTTGAAGCCGTATTTTGGCAGACGACGCTGAATTGGCATCTGTCCGCCTTCGAACCCGATTTTGCGAGAATATCCCGAGCGTGACTTAGCTCCCTTATGTCCACGGGTAGAGGTGCCACCACGTCCTGAACCGGGTCCGCGTCCTATTCTTTTCCGCGTTTTTATTGCTCCTTCCGCTGGTTTTAATTGTGATAAATTCATTGTTCAATTTTTACTAAATGTTTTACTTTTTCTACCATTCCCAAAATTGCGGGGTTGGCTTTATGTTCCACCGTGCGACCGTTTTTTCTCAAGCCCAAAGCATCAAGGGTTTGTTTTTGAACTTTCGGACAGCCGATGCGGCTTCTGACCTGGGTAATCTTGATTACGCCTTCTGTTTCTTTTTTCTTTGCCATATCGTTTCCTCCTGTTTTTATCCTTTAAATACTTTTTCTACCGAAACTCCGCGATTTTTGGCCACCATTGCCGGATCGCGCAGTTCGCCGAGCGCTGCGATTGTAGCTTTCACCAGGTTGTGGGGATTCGACGAACCTTTCGATTTTGCGAGGACATCGGTGATGCCTACTGATTCGAGTACAGCGCGCATAGCACCTCCCGCTTTAACTCCCGTTCCATGTGTAGCGGGTTTGAGGAAAACCTGCGCTCCGCCGAATTTGGCAACCTGTTCGTGAGGAATGGTCCCTTTGTAAATCGGAACCTTGATGAGATTTTTCTTCGCTGCTTCTATGCCTTTGCCGATAGCTGCGGTAACTTCGCCCGCCTTACCGAGTCCGTGCCCGATTACGCCGTCTTCGTTGCCTACTACTACGATTGCTGCAAAACTGAAAGTACGACCCCCTTTTGTAACTTTCGTTACACGGTTGATTGCGACGAGTCTGTCTTTCAATTCAAGATCGTTTGTTGACGTTACTTTATTGTATATTGCCATTTTCTTTTAGATTTAGAATTTAAGTCCGCCTTTACGGGCAGCGTCTGCAAGTTCTTTTACTCTTCCGTGGTAGAGATACCCGTTTCTGTCAAATACTACGGCTTCGATGCCTACTTCTTTCGATTTCTGAGCAATCAACTCACCTACTTTTGATGCTATCTCTTTTTTAGGTGCTTTTTCGGTGATGCCGAGAGAGGAGGCAGCAGCGAGAGTTTTACCCGATAGGTCGTCGATAACTTGTGCGTAAATCTGCTTGTTGCTCCTGAACACTGTCAGACGCGGACGTACAGTAGAACCCGAAATCGACTTGCGTACCCGCATTTTTATCTTTATTCTTCTTAATTCTTTTGTTGTCATAATCTTTATCTTTTCCCGGTTTTAAAGTTATTTACTTGCCGATTTTCCTGATTTACGGCGTACCACTTCTCCAACAAAACGAACTCCTTTTCCTTTATACGGCTCAACTTTGCGGAATGAGCGGATTTTAGCGCAAACTTGTCCAAGCAGTTGCTTGTCGGCTGATTCGATGATGACGAGCGGGTTTTTGTTACGCTCTGCTTTGGTTTCAACTGTGATTTCCTTCGGTAGTTGAAGAAAAATCTGATGTGTGTAACCAAGCGAAAATTCAAGGATATTTCCTTGATTTGTAACGCGGTAACCAACGCCCACAAGTTCGAGTTCTTTTTTATATCCTTCCGACACGCCAATAACCATATTCTGGATAAGCGCGCGGTAAAGCCCGTGAAAAGCGCGGTTTTGACGTTCATCGTCGGGGCGGGAAACGGTAAGCGAGCCATCGGCGACTTCAATCTTGATGGCTGGGTTGATTTCCTGTTTCAGTTCTCCTTTTGGTCCTTTTACTGTAAGTGTTGTACCTTCTATGCTTACGGTTACTTTCGACGGGATTGTGATTGGCAATTTTCCTATTCTTGACATATTTTTTTCCTCCTTTAATCAATAGATGTAGCATAAAACTTCACCCCCGATTTTTTGGTCGCGGGCTTCTTTGTCTGTCATCACTCCCTTTGAGGTGGAAAGCACGGCAACACCGAGTCCGTTGAGGACGCGGGGCATTTCTTTGTAACCAGCATAACGTCGCAAACCCGGCGAAGAAACTCTTTTCAGGTTTTTGATTGCGTTCACTTTATTAACGAGGTTATATTTGAGGGCAATTTTGATTGTACCCTGCGGACCTTCTTCTACAAACTTGTAATTCAAGATGTAGCCTTTATCGAAGAGGATTTTGGTTATTTCCTTCTTCAAGTTCGACGCCGGAATATCCACCACTCGATGTTTTGCTTTGATAGCATTCCGCAGTCTTGTCAGATAATCTGCAATTGGATCTGTCATAAAATTTAAATTAAATTGATTCGGATTTTCCGAACAATATTTAACACTCATTACTGATTTCTGTTTCGCATAATTCCTCATTACGCCTTGGAAATCAGTCCATCTGTCGCATTATTGCCTTTGCAAAATACATAAACGGGCTGCAAAGTTACAAATTATTTTTCAAACAACAATGGGTTTTGAGAAAAAAATTAAAAAATTATTTTCAATGATTCAAAAACGAACATTAAAACAAAAAAAAACAATGATACAACAACTATATTTCTTCTAATATTGCCGTAAGATTTTCCTGTAAAAAGAGCGACATCCGGCCGGATGTCGCCTTTTTTACCTTCCAGCGAACTTCGGTGCTAGTCGGCCAATTGATCATAGGTAGCCATATTTTTTAATTTTTTAAAATTGTCAAATGGACAAATTGTCACTTTATTTCTTGCAGCGGACAGAGTACAGGATGGCCTTGGAGTTGCCTAACCTGCGCACTCCGATTTCGCCCACGCTAAGGGACCGGTACCAGGATAAGTTCGTGTTGCCGGAACTGCTGGACCAGAAGATCGCGCCCGAGCCATAACTGCTCGCCGAGCTACCGTTCACGATGCCTACGAGCAAAGCGTTGAAACCATTGTTGGCGGGCGTGTTGCTCGTACCATCAGAGGTGAAAGGAGTATTGTCTGAAACTACCGGAGTCTGGCTTTTCATATTACTACCAGCGAAAGACCCTGTGCCATATTTATTGTTGGTATTGTTGTTGGTAATCTCACTTTCTAGTTGACTCCATTCTTTATCACTCGGCAAATGCCATCCTTTGGGGCAAATGCCCTGATGAACAGCATGGTCAGTGGCTCCTTCATTGGTCGAAACGCCTGTGCGACCACTTGCTGCCGCCCAACTGTATAATAATCCGTATTCAGGATGAGCATCAAATTTGGCGGAGGTTGGTGTTACATTTCCTTCTGTCGGATAGTTATAATCAGAGGATAGTGTCAGGACAGTTCCGTCAGAATACTTTGTTGATCGCAGGTTCTGCGTCATCCAAGTACCTGCATCGCCAAATTCAGAATAAGTATAACAGTTACATTCATAATCCGAAACCTGTCCGGAAGGACAGGCTGGACAGGTAAAGCACGCAGCAATCCACTCCACCCCGTTCCACGTCTCGACGCATTTGGTAGTGGTGTTGAAAATCTGCAGGCCGAGGGCTTCATCTGCGTGTCCTTCGAAATCAAGCGCGTCGCGCTGGTCGGTGTCAAGTTGCGGAAGACGAAGACCTCCGCTGTTACTGATCAGTTCGAGTACTGAAAACGGCTGCGGATCGTCGAGCGATCCGATGGTTACTTGCGCCTGAGCGCCTGCTGCGAACATAACGATGATCGCAATGTTTAAAAAGATTCTTTTCATTTTATTGTCTGTTAATTGGTAAATATTAATTCTTAATTACTCCTACGGAATTATTGTGCTTTCGATTTTTCCCCAGTGTCCCTGTTCTCCGCGTGTATTTTCCCATCTCATCGCGAAGTAAAGACGCTTTCCGGAATACGGAAGGTCAAACTCAAAGACGTATGGGGACCGGGTGTCGAACGCTGAATGGATCAGTTCTTCGTATGACGACGGGGGACTGTCGAGCACTGCCCACGCAAAGCCGGCGCCGTGCTGACCTTCGGGTTTCGCCATTTTGTTGTTCTCGGCGTCGAAAAAATCGACTTCGACAACTCCGGGCGACGGCAGTTTTATTCTGAATCCGGGCGCAACATTGTGCACCGGAGCCGGAGTATGCGTCGTTTTGTGCACCGGTATGCCGGCTGCAATCTTCTGACCGTCCGTCAGATTCGGATTTCTGACGAGGTACGTCTGCACCATGTCGCGGATAAATTTTTCGTACGTAGCCCGTGCTTCCTGCCGGTCGTTGATCGTCTTCGAATTCCGCGTCAGGGAGTTTTCCGCTATCGCAAATTTCGCTTCGTAATCAGCGCCGAGCCGCATAAATTCGTGATACGTCGCCGGAGGCAT
>JAIRYM010000105.1 GCA_031267615.1 Dysgonamonadaceae bacterium | reverse complement strand
CTTTTCGTGCTCACCGTTTGCCTGTTCGTCGCGGCCTTCGTTTACGGATTGATTCCGTCCGGCAGCCTGTTGACGATTTATTTCTTTGCCGGCATTTACATCATCGCCCTTTCGGGGGTCGGCCTGGTCATCTCCAATTACTCGGAGACGCTGCAACAATCCATGTTTGTAATATTTTTCTTCCTGATTATCATGATTTTGATGAGTGGCCTTTTCACTCCGGTCACGAGCATGCCCGCCTGGGCGCAATATTTGACGGCGGTTAATCCCCTGAAATACTTTGTTCAGGTGATGCGGGCGGTTTGCCTCAAGGGAAGCGGCGTTGCTCATCTGACGACGCAACTGGCGGCCTTATGTGCGTTTGCGTTGTTTTTTAACGGCTGGGCGGTAGTGAGTTATAAGAAAAACCGGTGACATACGAAAACGGCGCCATTATTGCAACAAATGCTTTTCTCTGTAAAGTGAAAAGGTTGTTTTTAAAACTTTATTTCTTCGCAAAGAAAGTTGAGTTTCGGAATAAAACAAGTTTACATTTTGAAGTTGAATTTACTCTTATAAAGTCGTATATAAGCAAAAAGATACAGATGAAGTCTATTTATCCTACAGCAACGAAATACGTTTTGGATTTTTCTAATTTTTCGCGTGCATAATCAATATCAATATGCAGAACAGTTTCTTTGGAAGAGGGATATTCATACATCGCATCTATCATTATATCTTCCGTGATTGAGCGAAGTCCCCGTGCGCCGAGTTTATATTCAATCGCTTTGTCTACGATATATTCAAATACATCTTCATCTATTCTCAGCGTAATGCCGTCCATGTCAAACATTTTGACATACTGTTTGATTATCGAGTTTTTCGGCTCGGTAAGGATCTGTCGCAGCGCTTCTTTGTCGAGAGGCTCGAGATAAGTAAGAACAGGCAGTCGCCCGATGATTTCGGGAATCAGTCCGAATGATTTCAAATCCTGCGGGAGAATGTATTGCAAAAGGTTATTGCGGTCAATATGTGCAGTTTTCCGAATAGCGGTATATCCGACAACCTGCGTGTTCATTCGCTGGGCAATCTTCTTTTCTATACCATCGAAAGCGCCGCCACAGATAAACAGAATGTCTTTTGTATCTACTGCCACAAGTTTCTGTTCCGGGTGCTTGCGCCCACCCTGTGGCGGAACATTTACCACAGAGCCTTCCAGCAGTTTGAGCAACCCCTGCTGCACGCCTTCGCCACTCACGTCGCGCGTAATCGAAGGGTTATCGCTTTTACGCGCGATTTTGTCTATCTCGTCTATAAAGACTATACCGCGTTCAGCCTGTTTAACATCATAATCGGCAACTTGCAACAGGCGCGTGAGAATACTTTCAATATCTTCGCCGACGTATCCTGCTTCAGTCAGCACAGTTGCATCAACGATAGCAAACGGTACTTTCAACAGTCGGGCTATGGTTTTTGCAAGTAACGTTTTACCTGTACCTGTCGCCCCAACCATAATGATATTAGATTTTTCTATTTCCACATCATCGGTTGACGTTTGTGAAAGGCGTTTGTAGTGATTGTAAACAGAAACCGACAGATAGCGTTTGGCTTCGTTCTGCCCGATAACATATTTGTCGAGAAATGTTTTGATTTCTTTGGGAGTCGGCGTCGGTATGTCTTTGCGTGAAATTTCGTCTTTGGTATGACTGGTTGCAGATTTTTGAGTTTCAACGATAATCTCACTTGCCCGTTTCACACAATCATCGCATATATAAGCGCCTGCACCAGTGAGCATAAATTTCACTTCTCCTTGCGAACGTCCGCAAAAATTACATCGCTGGTTATCTTTACTCATTCGTTCTTTTTGTCAAAATTTCATCAATCATTCCGTAATCTTTCGCTTCCTGCGCCGTCATCCAGAAATCACGGTCGCCGTCTTTAACAACCTGTTCGTAGGATTTACCCGAGTGTTCAGAGATAATTGTATAAATTTCCTTTTTTATCTTAACAATCTCTCTCGCCGTGATTTCAATGTCGGAAGCCTGTCCCTGCGCTCCACCAAGAGGTTGATGAATCATCACGCGGGAATGAGTGAGCGCCGTGCGTTTGCCTTTTGTTCCCGCAACGAGCAATACCGCAGCCATTGAGGCAGCCATACCCGTGCAGGCTGTATGAATGTCACTGCCGATATACTGCATAGTGTCGTAAATGCCGTAACCTGCATAAACAGAGCCACCGGGTGAATTTATATAAAGAAAAATATCTTTCCCTCTGTCTGCCGAATCAAGATAAAGCAGCTGTGCCTGAATCACGTTTGCGGTATAGTCATCAATTTGAGTACCTAGGAAGATGATGCGGTCCATCATCAACCGTGAGAAAACGTCCATTTGCGCAACGTTCAACTGTCGTTCTTCAATTATTGTCGGCGAGATGTAATTATCGAGAATGGAGGTATATTTATTCAGAGTAATTGCACTCATTCCCAAATGTTTAGTTGCATATTTTTGAAAATCGTTCATATATAACTTTTTAAGTTTCTGTTTCAAGCCGCAAAGGTACAAAAAACTTTTTGTTTTTTTATATGGTTTTTTGACTTTTGATTGTCCTAAATGAGTTTTTTTAGTAATTTTGCACTTCTTAAATAATTGTATACAACAATGAAAGAAATAGAACAACTGATTGAAATATCCCGCTTCTACGGCGCCGACAGTCGTTTTGTGATTGCAGGCGGAGGAAATACTTCTTACAAAAATGCAGAGAAAATCTGGGTAAAAGCGAGCGGCTCGACATTGGCAACTATTACTGAAGATGGTTTTGCTGTCCTCAATCGTGCACCGCTCAACCAGATGGCAGAAAAACCATACAGCGCCAACGCCGCCGAGCGTGAAGAACAGGTAAAAAATGATCTGGCGACAGCGACAGTTACAAAAGGCAGACGCCCATCGGTAGAAACGTCGATGCACAACGTGATTAATTATGCTTTTGTAGTTCATCTTCATCCAACCTCTGTCAATGCTCTTATGTGTTCACAAAATGCGGAAAGTGAACTGAAAAAACTTTTCGGTGAACAAGCGATCTATATCCCTTACACAGACCCTGGTTATGTACTGTTTAAAAAGGTAAACGACGAAATTGTCGCATATCGCAAGAAATATAATTCGGAGCCGCAAGCAATTTGGTTGCAAAATCACGGTATTTTCGTTGCAGCAAACAAGATAGAAGAAATAAAGAAAATTTATGAAGATATAATCAAGAAATTGGACACAGTGGCGTGTTGCGTATATCCAGAAAACCGGGGCGAAAGAGTGCATATTCCATATGCTCCTGCTGAAATCATCCCTGCTATTCGTATGTTGCTTTCAACAGGGAGTTTAAAAACGTTGAAAATTCGCAACAATGCGCTTGTTGAATATTTTTCGGAGAACGTTGAAAATCAGCGTAAAATTGCGAAGCCATTTACACCCGACGCTATAGTGTATTGCAAATCAAACTATATTTTTGTTAACGAAACAGAGCCTGAAAAGATTATAGAATCGTTCAAAGAAAGCCTGACAGGTTTAAACCCTAAAGTATTATTAATTAAAGGCACGGGATTGATTGCTGTTGGTGATAATGCTGCGCAGTGCGATATAATTCTTGATGTGTTTGAAGACGCAATGAAGATTGCGTATCTCGCTCAATCATTCGGTGGCGAACACCCGATGACACAGAAACAAATTGATTTCATAGACAATTGGGAAGTAGAGAACTATCGCCGCAAAATTAGCGCTGGTGTATCGTCAGGACGGGTTGAAAACAAAACAGTCGTTGTTACAGGCGCTGCACAGGGCTTTGGAGAAGGCATCGCCCGTTGCCTTCTTCTTGAAGGAGCAAACATAGTAGTTGCCGATTTGAACGAGTCTGTTGGGAATAAAACGATTGAACGTTTTAATGAATTGACGAAAAGCAACCGGGCAATTTTTGTAAAAACTGATGTGAGTGAAATAGCAAGTTTGGAAAATCTTGTAAATAAAACAATTTCCAATTTTGGTGCAATTGACTGTTTTATAAGCAATGCAGGTGTGTTGCGAGCAGGTGGACTTGATGATATGACGCCTGAAAATTTTGAATTTGTAACAAGGATTAACTACTATTCATATTTTTATTGTGCAAAGGTTGTGAGTCGCGTAATGAAATTGCAAACGAAATATTCACGAGCGGATTATTACGCTGATATCATACAGATCAATTCCAAATCAGGACTTCGTGGTTCGAAAGCCAATTTTGCATATTCTGGTGGAAAATTTGGCGGCATTGGACTTACACAGTCGTTTGCGCTCGAACTTGCGCCGTTCAGGATTAAGGTTAATTCAATATGTCCGGGCAATTTTTATGAAGGTCCGCTGTGGAGTGATCCCAATAACGGGCTTTTTGTTCAGTATCTGAAAGCGGGTAAAGTTCCTGGGGCAAAGACAGTCGAAGAAGTGAAAGATTTTTATCTTTCGCAGGTGCCGATGAAAAAGGGTTGCAGCCCCGAAGATGTTACCAGAGGCGCTCTATATCTGATTGAACAGTGTGGCGAAACAGGGCAGGCGCTTCCTATTACGGGCGGACAGGTTATGTTAAGTTAAATCACCTTTTCACAACTTGATTTTCTGCTAATATTCAAATCCGTATTCATCTTTTGTTTTTAATAAAACTCTGTGCAAAATTATAACAATTAAAAACTTCAATTTACAAACACCAACACCCCTTCTTTTGCATCTACTACAATACCTTTTTTGTTGTCAATTTTCCTTGCCAAAATATCTTTCGACAGTGGGTTAAGTACCTTCCGCTGAATAACGCGTTTCACGGGACGGGCGCCGAAATGAGGGTCGTAGCCTTCTTCGGCAAGCAATGTGACAGCGGCATCGGTAAAACGGATTTCTATGCCATTTTCGGCAAGCATACGTTTCACACCACATAACTGTAGTCCAACTATTTGACGTATTTCTTTCTCGTCGAGCGAGGTGAACATTATTGTTTCGTCAATTCGGTTGAGAAATTCGGGGCGAATGGTTTTCTTCAAAAGATCAAAAACAGCCTCTTTTATTTTCTCATTAATTACTTTAACATCTTCAAAGGGCTTAAAATCTTTAAGAAAATCCTGCGGATTGCTGATTATATGGCTTCCCAAATTACTCGTCATAATAATAATCGTGTTCTTGAAATTAGCTGTTCTGCCCTTATTGTCGGTCAGACGACCATCGTCGAGGACTTGCAAAAGGATGTTGAACACGTCGGGATGCGCTTTTTCTATTTCGTCAAAAAGCACTACCGAATAAGGTTTTCGGCGGACGGCTTCGGTCAGTTGCCCGCCTTCATCGTAGCCTACATAGCCCGGAGGCGAGCCGATAAGTCGCGTAACGGTAAACTTGTCCTGATATTCGCTCATATCAATGCGAGTAAGCATATTCTCATCGTTGAAAAGGTATTCGGCAAGCGCTTTGGCGAGTTCGGTTTTGCCCACGCCGGTAGTGCCGAGAAAGATGAACGAGCCGATAGGGCGCTTCGGGTCTTGCAGTCCCGCACGGCTGCGGCGAATAGCATCGCTCACTGCTGCGATCGCCTCTTCCTGTCCGACAACGCGGCGGTGCAATTCTTCTTCGAGATGAAGCAGCTTGTCGGATTCCGATTGCAACATCCGCCCGACAGGGATTCCCGTCCAACGTGAAACAACATCTGCGATGTCGTCTGTATCAACTTCTTCTTTTATCATCGCCGAGCCTGATTGCATCTTGCTCAATTCTTCCTGAAATTTTTCGATTTCTGATTCTTTCGCCTTCAACTGTCCATAGCGGATTTCCGCCACTTTTCCATAATCGCCTTCCCGTTCGGCGCGTTCGGCCTGATATTTCAGGTCTTCGATGTCGATTTTGTTCTGCTGAATTTTGTTGATGATTTCGCGCTCTGACTGCCATTTAGCCTTAAACTGCGATTCTTCCTGTTTCAATTCAGCGATTTCACGGTTGAGGATTTCTAATTTCTGCTTGTCATTTTCGCGTTTTATGGCTTCGCGCTCAATTTCCAACTGCGTTATTTTTCGCGTTATTTCGTCTAATGCTTCGGGTACGGAATCGACTTGCATACGCAGACGGGCAGCGGCTTCGTCCATCAAGTCAATAGCCTTGTCGGGCAAAAAACGGTTGCTGATGTAGCGCGTCGAAAGCTGCACGGCAGCAATTATTGCATCGTCTTTGATACGGATTTTATGGTGGTTTTCGTATTTCTCTTTCAGTCCGCGAAGAATAGATACGGCGTCGGCTTCACTCGGCTCGTCTATCATCACTTGCTGGAAACGCCGTTCGAGAGCCTTGTCTTTCTCGAAATATTTTTGATATTCATTTAATGTCGTGGCGCCGATAGCACGAAGTTCGCCGCGTGCCAGTGCGGGTTTCAGAATGTTTGCGGCATCCATCGCTCCTTCGCCTCCACCGGCACCTACGAGGGTATGAATTTCGTCGATAAAAAGAATTATCTCGCCTTCCGATTTAGTAACTTCATTGACTACCGATTTTAACCGTTCTTCAAATTCTCCCTTATATTTTGCGCCTGCTATAAGCGCGCCCATATCGAGTGAAAAAATCTGTTTCGATTTCAGATTGTCGGGTATGTCGCCGCGCACAATACGGTGAGCCAGTCCCTCTGCGATAGCGGTTTTACCTACACCCGGTTCGCCGATGAGTACAGGGTTGTTTTTCGTGCGGCGGCTCAAAATCTGTAACACGCGGCGAATCTCTTCGTCGCGTCCGATGACGGGGTCGAGTTTGCCTGCCCTTGCACGCTCGTTGAGATTGATGGCGTATTTCGAGAGCGACTGATAGGTATTTTCAGCCGACCGGCTCGTAACATTTTCGCCTTTTCGCAGTTCGTCGATAGCGGCGCGGAGTTCTTTTTCGGTAACGCCCGCGTCTTTGAGAATAGTTGAAACGCTGCTTGTTTCGAGCAGCAGAGCGAGAATAATCAGTTCGATTGAGACGTACTGATCGCCCCTTTTAGCGCTCAAATCGACTGCTTTTTGCAATACTACATTCGTTTCCCGGCTAAGATACGGTTCGCCGCCCGACACGCGAGGCACAGAATCTATTTCCTTATCAAGTACGGTATTGATTTGTGCGATATTAACTCCAAGTTTCTGAAACAGAAAATTAGTAATACTTTCCGCCTCGTCAATAATAGATTTCATGAGGTGGGCGGGTTCGATAGCCTGTTGACTTTTGATACGCGCAAGATCAATACTGTGTTGCACAACTTCCTGCGCCTTGATAGTAAAATTATTAAAGTTCATATAAGTTTTTCTCCTTTCTTTTTAACGGTTAAAACCGCAAATAGTTTGCCAATGACCGGTAAACGACAAATTGGCAGCAGAGGGAAATCCTTATACCGGACGATTATGCCTGTGCATGAAATCACGGTATTTCGAGCAGACGCCGCTCAAAATCAACGATCTTGCGCGAGCGGAGAAATGTGTCCATTTCTCCGCTCGCTTCGGTATCGAAGACGGAAATGGCATAATGCTCGAATTGCATGTGTGTGTGTTGTGTGAAAAATGTGCTCGCTCCCGTCTATTCGTTTCGCCTTACGCTATCGCTGGCTCCACTCATTCAGACGTTCGCTCGCTGTGGGGTTCTTTTCTCTTTCTCTCTCTTTCTTTGTTTTTTATGACTTAACGTCAAGTATTAGAACTGGCGGGAAACAACCCGAAACCCATAGTTGCTGTTCCGGTAATACGGGTCGTTGCCGTACCGGAACGAAACGCGGCAGAAGTTAGCGTAATCGTTCCAGCTGCCGCCGCGAAGAACGCGGTAGGAAGACTGCACTAAAGCAAGGAAAGGGTCATTAGCATCAGACCCAACGGGGTTTGCTACCTTGCCGCAGGAAGGGTAAAGATTAAAGAGAT
>JAIRYM010000085.1 GCA_031267615.1 Dysgonamonadaceae bacterium | reverse complement strand
GAGCCGAGATGTCAGCTCCGCCTCGCAGGGCTGCCGATTCGGCTATCTGTTTCACACTCAGCGACTCTTCGGAACTCACTCGTGCGATGTAATCATTTACATCTTCTTTTGTCAAGACGTTGTCATAAAGATAAGCCTTGATTCTGTGTAGGATTGTTGCCATAAATGTTTGCTTTTTAAATTTAGATAATAATGTTTTGGAAACTCTATCGGGGAAATGAAAAACCTCCGGAAGAAGGATTTTGTCCATTTCCGGAGGTTGTATAATTTCACTGTTTTCTCTTGAAAATAAATGAAATCTATTTGTGTAATTGAACTATTCTTTGTATATACGTGCGCGCGTGCGCTTTTTAAAGCTGACCTGCGCGAATGTGTGTGTGTGTGTGTTTAACAAAATATCCGAGACCGCCAAATTACTGGCGTAAAATAATGCGATATTTGTATTTATTTTTTTCATTACGGGTGCAAAGGTAAAACAAAAAAATTAAACTGCCAAAATTACTATTTAAATATTTATATATAATGTATATAAAGACGATAAAATTAATGTTAGTGATTGTTTTTTTTGTATCTTTGGGGCGCTTTTGAGGGGATTGCAGCGAAAAGCCCGCATGGAGCGAAGCGAACGAGGACTTGAAAAAAATAATATTAAACCGTATAAATATGTCTGATTTTCCTAAAAAATCTAATCTCGTAACTAAGGGACATCTGGGTACTTTTGTGCTGATAACGTCGCTGTTTTTCTTGTGGTCGTGGCCTAATACTCTGAATGATTTTCTGATAACGCAGTTTAAAAAATCGCTTGAACTGAGCCTCGCACAGACTGGTTTTCTTCCGTTTGCGCTTAAAACCGGATATTTTCTGGTGTCTGTTCCTGCCGGTCTGTATATGCAGAAAAAAGGTTACAAAGCGGGGATTATGATGGGGCTTATGCTGTTTGCGGCAGGCTGTTTGATGTTTTATCCGGCGGCAAGCACGCAACAGTATATTGTTTTCCTGTTTGGAATTTTTGTTATGGCGGGGGGATGTGCTTTTCTTGAAATAGGGGCTAACAGTTTCATTGTAAGCCTGGGAGATAAAGCAACTTCGGAACGGCGACTGAATCTTGCGCAGTCGTTTAATCCGATAGGAAATATTATGGCTTCGACGGCGGCAACGGTGTTTATTTTTTCCGGTAATGAGCCGGATGCGGCTGAAATAGAACGGATGAAGGAGTCTGTGATTGCGGCTGGAGGGAACGAATATCAGCAGTTTTTGAAAGATGAGAACTTTAGGGTTTTTCCTGTTTATATTGCTCTCGCGGCGGTGATTCTGATTATAGCGTTTCTGGTCAGGAGAACGAAATTCCCTGAACCGGCAACAGAAAAATCAGGCGGAGAAAAGGGCAGCCTTAAGGCTTTGCTGAAATACCCTCACTGGTGGGGCGCTATTATTTCGCAGTTTTTCTATCTGGCGGCGCAACTCGGAACGTGGTCATATCTTGTTCTTTATATTACTCAAAACAGCGCGCTTGGCGAAAAGGCGGCAGGGGGATTTGTTATCGCAAATATGATTTTGTTTATGACCGGACGGTTTTTTGCTACCTGGCTGATGAAATTTTTCAAACCGGCGCGGTTGATGGGTGTTTATGCTGTCATTAATCTTTGTCTGATTTCGATTGCAATAATCGGATCTAAATGGGGCGAGGCGCATTTCGGTCTTGGGCTTAACGGGATTGTGATTCCGGTTCCATTTACGGGTTTTCAAGTGCCGGTAAGTATTTATGCTTTGATATTTACAGCGTTTTTTATGTCGCTGATGTATCCTACCAATTTCGCATCCGGCGTCAAGGGACTGGGACCGAACGCTAAGCTTGGCGCTTCAATTCTTGTGATGTCGCTTATCGGAGGCGCGCTTGGCTCGCTCGCCATCAGCAGTCTCGCAGGGTCAGACTGGGGCTTGGCAGCAGGGATTGATACTCATCAGATTGCGGCTGGAATGTGCGTCATAATTATTTCTTACTGCGTTATTTGCTGGTATGCTTTTGCCGGTTCGCGCCCGAGAGGTCCTCTTTATGAATGAGAGAACGCGAGGATGTTATCTTCCTGTCAGCACTTCTGTTGCTTTTTTAACACCGTCATCGTTGCGTAACGAATAGATAATTTCGCCTTTTGCCAGATAATACTGTCTCATTATTTCAGTTGAAAGGAAATCAGAAATCTGGTCGCGATAAAGATAAAGGTCTCGTTCGAGATCCGGTTTCAGCAAGTTTTCCAGTGCTTTAAATTCATCGGCAGCAGTGTCCATATATCCTTCAAGTTTCATAATTTCCTTCAGTCTGTCGAGTGCTTTTTCGCTTTGTATGTCATATTTGAAATCTTTGGATTTTACATAAGAGATAAATTCCAGATATGTTTCTTCCGACAGGACAAATGTTTCCGGCGAATCAATTTTGGGATGTTTCTGCCGCCATTCAACTGCAAAATTGAAAAAGATATTTTGTCCGTCGAGATAATACAGCATTGTTGGAAGTTGTTTGTTTTCGACAATAATATCCGGCGTAATGCCACCGCCGTCCTTAACTTCGCGTCCTTTAGCGGTGTGAAAAATATGCGTCAGGCTGTCGGGAATATTCGATACGCTGCCGTCTTCATTACGGTGAGAGTAGTTGATAGCCTGAATACAGCGTCCGCTCGGAATGTAATATTTAGCGACAGTAAGTTTCAACTGTCCGTTGTATGGCAATGGGCGTGACGTCTGCACAAGTCCTTTTCCGAAAGTGCGGTTTCCTATAACTGTACCTCTGTCCAGGTCCTGCATTGCGCCGGCAAAAATTTCAGATGCAGATGCAGACATCTGGTTAACAAGTACGGCAACTGGCATTTCCGGCTCGACAGCGTCCTGTAAAGTGCGGAAAACTTTGTCTGGTAATGGCGCTTTACTTTTCATCGTCAGCAGAGTCTGTCCTCTGGGGATAAATAAATTAAGTATTTCGATGCAATCTTCTACAACGCCTCCGCTATTGTCGCGCAGGTCAATGATGAGAGAAGTAATGCCGCGATTCTGTTTCAAATCATTAATAGCGTCGCGAACACTCCGTGCGCTGTGAGTTGTGAAACTCGACAGGCAGATATATCCAATGTTTGATGGCAATACACCATAGTAAGTAACCGGATTTATTTCGATGAGACGGCGTGTAATCGTTTCCTCTCTCGTCCATTCTCCTATTCGCCGATATTTTATTTTCACCTTTGTATTTGGCCGTCCTTTAAGCCGCTCACTTGCAAAATCAGATTTTTTGTTCGCCAGACTCTCACCATTTATTTCTAGCAACACGTCACCAGCAATAAGTCCCGCCTCTGCTGCCGGCATACCTTCGTAAGGCTCAGAAATAAAGATTTTTGTACTGTCGGAATTGATAATAGCGCCAATACCGCCATATTCACCTGTTGTTTGCAGCATAAAATCAGACATCTCTTCTTCGGGAATGTATTCTGTATAAGGATCTAAACGCTGCAGCATAAAGTCTATATTTTCGTGGATAGTTTTTTCAAAAGCAATAGAGTCAACAAAATACAGACTCAATTCCTTAAATACTGAATTGTAAATATCAAGATTTTTTAATATGTCTAACCGCTCTGTTTCTGTCAGTTGAGAATTTGCCGTGCAAAGAGAAAAATAAAGAGATACGAATAATGTAAATAAATTACGGAATAATTTCATAATTAATTTTTAATTTTCAAGATACAAAAATATACCTTTTATTTGAGACAGCAAAATATGATTATTCCTGCCTCTATATTTCCCTTATAAATTCTATCAAAGATTGAAGAAAAACATTAACTCATGTTTGTGTTCTTATGCCCAATTTATTTTGATTTGTCGTCGCAAATTTTTAAAAAATTCCGAATAATTCTAATATTTAAAAAAATTCACTACCTTTGCCGCGATTTATAATGATTTAACTTTTAATTATATGAATACAATCAAAAAAAGATTTTTGTGGCTCCTTTTTCTCGCGATGGGATTGAACCTTGTTTCCTGCGTGGATAAAAACATTGATTACAACAACGTTGCATCTGACATTTATTACAAGGGGAATCTTGATTTTCCTATTATTCATGTTGACTCGGTTACGATTAGAGATTTACTGAAAGAGTATGGAAGTAATTCGGACAGTACGATTTATCTCGATACATTGGATTATCCAAACCAAGATGCACTGATTGCTCTGTATTATAAAAATTCTTTTGAATATGGTTTGCGGACTGATGATAAAATCAACGAGAGCTTCATGGAATTGGAACAGGAATTTGGGATTGGCGGATTGAATCTCGTGATTCCACGTCTAATTCCGATTAGCAGTCAGCAATATGAAGGATTATTTTCTCTGAACAGAGATATTCCGACTAAACACAGTGGCAACGACGGCGACAGATACTGGATTTATAGCATTGACATTATCAAGGCAGACATAGATGTTAAACTGTTTCCCGATAATACTGTTGCTCACATAAACGAAATTACAATCGGCGACAATCAGACATTCTATCCTGTAAACAATAAACTGAACGGCGTTTCTTTACGAATGGACAGCGCATCCACATTTAATATCAAATTTGATATGAGTCCGGGAACGCTTGATTCCATCGCAGTTACAGTTTCGACACTGGAAGATTTTACTATTTATGGATGGTTTGATTTCACGCTTTCACCCGATAAACTTGATTCGGTTAGCGTTGATATTGCATCATATACAGAAGGCAGCCATGGCATTCAATTTATAGACCCAAGGTTTGAACTGACAGTGAAAAACTATAATCTGGGCGTTCCACTGGTGATGAATCTGCAAAGCATAAGTACAGTTACAAATTCTGCTACACGATTACTTGACTTCAACAGCCCCGGAGGCTATGAATTTAAACTGCCTGTCGCTGAATTAAACAGCGTAGATGTTCCATTGCTTCCCATATATTTAAATAAGGACGAACACGCTACTTATGGTTTTGATTCGCTAACTTACACACAGCTACTTGATATAGATGTTAATAATCTGTTTACGAATTATGGGTTCTATACTAATCTCAATGATTATACAGAGGCTGAAAGTTCAGGGTTCACCAATCTAAGCAAATTGCAGTTTATCTCTTCTCAAGCAAAGATAGGACTTGACGTTAAAGCAGTTTTGCCTTTCTGGCTCCACAAGGGAGTGTTGCAATATTCCGACACCGTAAAAGGCGTCGATTTGGTAACAGAAGATATGGAACTCGACGAAGATATCGAAGTCACTCTGTACTTCGAGTACGTTAACAATTTACCGTTACCGCTCAATGTTGATATAACCTTCCTTGACGAAGACAATTTATCCGTTGCAATCGAAAAGAAAAGTTTCCCGATAAAAAGAGGTGTTGTTGGCAGCGACGGACTGGTTTCAAGCAGCACAACAGGAGAATTTAGCCTCTCTCTCTCAAAAACAGAATACGACATGCTGAAAGATGTTGAAAATATTATTCTGAAATACTCCACCGAACCTGACAATGATGAGAATTACCAGCAGGAAATAAAACTCAGGACTTCCGACTGGATTTCTCTGAAAATATCAGCATCCATTAAAGGCGGAATCACTATTAACTAAAATAACAATTAAAATAAAAAAGATATGAAACTCAACTATATAAAACGATTCACGGCGTTTATAACTGTTTTCTGTATTTCAATTTCACTGTTCTCACAGCAGGCAAACACTGTGTATTATATGGAAGGCGTTACAGAACGCAGCGACTATAATCCTGCCTTTCAGTCACCATACAAGTTCTACATTGACTTGCCCGTTCTCCCTAACTTCAAATTTGGAATTGGCAACAACTCGCTGTCTACTCACGACATCATTTTCAATAAGAAAATCAACGGCGTGGACAGCACCATCTCTTTTCTGCACCCTGCAGCGACAGGAAAAGAACGCGGCAATTTTTTCAAGGCTTTACACAATACAACACGCACCTATTCAGAATTTTCATTAAACTTGCTTGGGTTCGGATTCAGCGACGGACAAAACTATTATACATTCAACATGGCTTACAAACAAAACGGAGCGCTTTATCTGCCCAAAGGCCTGTTTGATGTCATGCTGAACGGTACAGGAGAAAACAACAATCTGGTTGACTTAAGCAAACTTGGTATTGATAACAATATGTATATCGAAACCGGCATCGGATTTTCACGTCAGTTCGACGATAAACTGACTGCCGGCTTAAAAGTTAAATATCTCATGGGTTTGATTAATCTTTCGTCAGACATAAAAAGCCTGAACCTGCAGACTGGCAGAGATAAATGGGGACTGGACGCCGAAGGCAAAATTCGCGCCTCACTGCCGAGTTGCGTAGATACCCGCGTTTATATAAGACCGGACGGAACGATAGATTTAAGTAAAATCGGCGATGCATTTCCCGATGACCCTGAGTTTGGCGATATCGTTAATACCGACTACATGAGAAACAGCGGTTTCGCGATTGATCTGGGCGCTGCATACAAAATAATGCCAAACCTCGAAGTGTCGGCAGCCATAACCGACTTCGGATTTATCAGGTGGAAAAACAATCCTTCAACCTTTGCTTTCAACAAAGACTGGAGTTTTGAAGGATTCAAATATGCTGTAGAAGAAGAAAACGGCATGGATCAATGGACAGATGAACTCAGCGATGATTTCAACAACATTATTGTTGACGGCGGAACAGGAAGCAGCTATACAACCTGGCTGCACACCCGCTTCAATGCAGGCGCCGAATACGGACTGCTGAACAATAAAATAGGCATCGGGCTGCTGTCATCTACTCTCTTTACCAATAAAACTAATTTTACAGACCTGACCGCTTCCGTAAACTTCCGTCCGTCACGATTCATACAGCCCACAGTAAGTTATTCCATTCTAAACAATAAATTTCATACCCTCGGCGCAGGTATTCAGGCTAAACTCGGATGGTGGAGCACCTTTTTGGCAATAGACCACATACCCGTCGGAAACAACGCCTTCACACAGGATTATTTCCCGCAGTATATGAAAAAAACCACCATACAGGCAGGTATGATACTTGCCTTCGGAGACAGGCGAAAGAATATGAAAGACACCGACGGCGACGGAATACTCGACCGCAAGGACAAATGTCCCGAAACGCCTGCCGGCTATCTGGTCGACAAATACGGATGCACTGTTGACACCGACGGCGACGGCATTGCAGACAATGTAGACAAATGCCCCAACACGCCGGAAGGCGTTCAGGTCGATGCAGAAGGCTGTCCGGTAGACACCGACGGTGACGGCGTAGCAGACTGGCTTGACTTGTGCCCCGATACACCCGAAAACGTACAGGTTGATGCATCCGGCTGTCCGGTAGATACCGATGGCGACGGCGTTGCAGACTGGCTTGACAAATGCCCCGACACGCCGGAAAACGTACAGGTCGATGCATCCGGCTGTCCGGTAGATACTGATGGCGACGGCGTAGCAGACTATCTTGACCTGTCCCCCGATACACCCGCCGGCGTTCAGGTCGACGCATCCGGCTGTCCGGTAGACACCGACGGCGACGGCATCCCCGACCACCTCGACAGATGCCCCAAACTGCCCGGCATCCCCGCCAATAACGGATGTCCTGAAATAAAGGAAGAAGTAAAAACCCTGTTCAAAAAAGCGCTCAACGGCATCCAGTTTGAATCCGGCAAAGCAGTAATCAAGAAAACATCGTACCCCATTCTTGACGACATAGTCAAGGTAATGGCAGAAAATCCGGACTACAATCTCACCGTCAGCGGACACACCGACAACGTTGGCAAACCCGATAAAAATGAAGTTCTGTCGGAAAACCGTGCACAGTCCGTCAAGGATTATTTAGTACAGCACGGAATAGAAGATAAACGTATTATTCCACTCGGATTTGGCGATTCCAGACCGGTAGAAGACAATAAAACCCCGTCCGGCCGCGCCAAAAACCGTCGAGTCGATTTTGAAGTCAGTTTTGAAGTTGTTTCGACCCAATCAACAACAATAAAATAAGTTTGTTTTTCATGTTTGGAAAAGAAGTTCGACGAGACGTCGGGCTTCTTTTTTTTGGGGCGTGCCGTCTCCCTCCGGTCGCCGTCGGGCTTTCCGCTGGTATGGGCGCCCACAAGGGGACGCCCATACAATCCGCTTCAATCCCTCACGCTCGGCGGCGCGAAGCGCGAGGATAAAAAAAAAACATTTTGCAGTTTCAAAATAAAGTTTTACCTTTGTCGCCTGTAATAATAAAATGAAAATGGCAATCGAATATTTCCACAGCAGTAATGCAAAATTGACACTCAATATGACGTGTCAGTTGATGCCATTTTACCCCCCCCCCCCCCAATAAACGCCAAAACATCAACGGGTTATGTCATAATCCGTTTCGGGAACTCCCGAAAACATTTACATACAATCTTAAATAATTCAGATATGAATGGAATAATTTTTCATTCAGGCGTGAATAATTTCCGTCACGACGGGAATGGTTTCCGTAACGACGGAATTGGTTTCCGTAACGACGGAAATGGTTTCCGTAACAACGGAATTGGTTTCCGTAACGACGGAAATGGTTGCCGTAACAACGGAAATGGTTTCCGTAACGACGGAAATGGTTTCCGTAACGACGGAATTGGTTCCCGTTATGACGGGAATGAGTTCCGTCAAGTCTTTGGAAATGCTCACTAATAAAGGATTTAATAATAAAAACAGCAAAATTTACAGTAGTATTAATCAAAATATTAACTTTTATATAAAATGAAAAGAATCTTTTTAAACATTGCGATCATCATTATGTTCGCAGCAGGCGCCAAGGCGCAGGTAACCATCGGGTCGCTCGAGAAGCCGCAGGATTTTTCACTCCTTGAACTGGAAGGCAACGGCACACGCGGTTTGCGATTGCCGCAGCTTGACACCGAGCAGCGCAAAGCTCTTGATTTCTCAGGACACGAGACGGAAGCCCTCGGTTTGCAGATCTTCAACATTTTTACCAGATGTGTCGAGACGTGGAACGGCACGGAGTGGATACAGCAGTGCGACGGCGAGCCTCTTGATCCGCAAACCACAGGCGTTTGTACTACATGCGAAGTCAGCACTGCTAATAACCTGACCTTTACCGCAAAAGCCGACCCGGCAGCTACCGGCTACGAATTTTTTATCGACAATGCTTCTCATGGCTATCAAATCAGCAACAGCATTACATTTGCCGCCAGTCCAGCCGGAACAGTAGGCGTAAAGTATTATTACAGATCCTCGTTCTTGAAGCCGGCGATGATTCCGGTTCCCGGCAACGGCGGCCAAACCTGGTATCACAGCACTTCGTCCACTGGTGGCGACGGCACTTCTACCACCGTTGCCATTCCCGACCTTAATATGTCGGAAACCCCGATCACACAGGCGCAGTTCGATGCTGTCTTTCCGGACAGAATCACTTTTACTACTGCCAATGGAGACAATTATTTCAGATGTGGCAAAGAAGAAGCCAGTTCTGTTACCACTCGTCCGACCTCAGCCTTGCCGGCAGATAATATTAACTGGTACGCAGCGATAGCGTACTGCAACAAGCTTAGCGCGATGGAAGGCAAAGAGCTGTGTTACAGCGTAACGGTCAGCGGTCAGGAAGTAGACTGGAAAAACCTTACTTACGCCGGTATACCCGGCAACAGCATAAATAATGCTGAGTGGGATGCAGCCACCTGCAATTTCGCAAAGAACGGTTATCGCCTTCCTACCAGCAGCGAGTGGGAATACGCAGCCCGTGGCGGCACAACAAATCTTCATCCCATGTTTTCCGGTTCTTATTATAGAGGGGCTTATAATAGCTCAGAGGCGTCCGATTCTTTGTGTCTGGTAGCATGGTGGAGCAACAATAATAATGTGTCAAATACCTGCTCCGGTGATTCCCAGGTTAACGGTACAAAGGATGTAAAGACGAAACGAGCCAATGTATTTGGTCTTTATGACATGACTGGTAATATCTATGAGTGGTGCTGGGGCTGGTCTGATGAAAACAACAGTGTATACCCCATTGCTACACCGACAGCAGACAGTTATGTTGCCTCTGCCAGTAGCACTTCTTCCGTCCGCGTTCTTCGCGGCGGCGGCTGGGGCAATAGCGCTAACGGCTGCCGCGTTTCGTACCGGAACAGCGGCAGCCCGTTTAACCGGGACTACTACTGTGGGTTTCGGGTTGTGTGCAGGTAGTAGCCTGAAAATTATAAGTCGGTAATTGACTGTTAGAAAAGAGGCTGTTTCAAAAGGTTTTTTGGACGGCTTTTAATATAGAACAGCGTTAGAAAGATAAATATTTTGTCGTTCTCAAAATATTTACATAAATTTGTATCCCAAATTTTAATCAACTATGGCAACAGTCAAACCATTTCGCGGAATACGTCCTGTAAACCAGTTCGTGTCTGAAGTCGCCTCGCGTCCATACGACGTGTTGAGTTCAGAAGAAGCGCGAGCAGAAGCGCGAGGCAACGAAAAGTCTCTCTATCACATCATCAAGCCGGAAATAGATTTTCCAGTCGGCACAGACGAACATTCACCTGAAGTTTATGAAAAAGCAGCAGAAAACTTTCAAAAATTTCAGGAAAAAGGATGGCTCGTTCAGGATACCGGAGAATACTATTATATCTATGCCCAGACAATGGACGAACGAACACAATACGGCATAGTTGTCGGCGCCTGCGTTGAAGATTATATGAACGGCAACATCAAAAAACACGAACTCACGCGCCGCGACAAAGAAGAAGACAGAATGAAACACGTTCGCATCAACAACGCCAACATCGAACCAGTGTTTTTCGCATATCCCGAAAATGAAGCGCTCAATGCCATTGTATCTGCCGTTGCACGTCAAAATGCCGAATATGACTTCGTTGCTGCCGACGGAATCAGGCATCAGTTTTGGGTAGTTGATGAAGAATCTCTTATAGAAAAAATTACAGAACTTTTTGCAGAAATTCCCTGTCTTTACATCGCAGACGGTCATCATCGCTCGGCAGCAGCAGCGCTTGTCTGTGCAGAAAAAGCCAAACAAAATCCGCATCATACGGGAAAAGAAGAATATAATTACTTCATGGCAGTATGTTTTCCTGCCGAACAGTTGAAAATTATGGACTACAACCGCGTAGTACGGGATTTGAACGGACTTTCGGCAGAACAGTTTATTGAGCGACTGCAAATTGATTTTACCGTAACAGACAGAGGAGAAGAAATGTATCATCCGGAACAGTTACACAGTTTCTCTCTTTATCTCGACGGACGATGGTATTCGCTTGACGCCTTGCCCGGAACTTACGACGATAATGACCCAATAGGCGTACTTGACGTTACAGTTTCATCAAATCTTATTTTAAATAAAATACTTGAGATTAAAGATTTACGCAGCGACAAACGTATAGATTTTGTAGGAGGATTGCGTGGGCTTGGCGAACTTAAACGTCGCGTTGACAGCGGCGAAATGGCGCTTGCACTCGCACTCTATCCTGTTTCCATGCAGCAACTGATTGATATTGCCGATACAGGCAACATTATGCCGCCCAAAACTACATGGTTTGAACCTAAATTACGTTCAGGATTAGTTATTCATAAACTTGCGTGAATTTCTCAATTTAGATATTATTGTTAAAAGATTCATTACTATATAGACTTTTTTTATCTAATATTTGGATTTCACAAAATAATGTATTACCTTTGTGGCAAATTCAGGAGGAGGGGGGATTCACCCTCTTTTTTGTTTATTTTATGATTGAAATTCAGCACATAGAAGACATCGTGAACAGTTATCTCGAATGTACCAACTGTTTTCTTGCAGAAGTTAAGGTAACGCCCGATAACGCTGTTACGGTAGAGATAGACAGTGATGACGTAGTGTCAATAGACGACTGTGCAGCATTGAGTCGACACATCGAATCGCAACTCAATAGAGACAGTGAAGATTTCAGCCTTGAGGTTGGTTCGGCAGGCATCGGCAGTCCATTACGCTGTGTGAGGCAGTATCGTAAAAATATTGGCAACGAAATCGAAGCACAGACACGCGACGGCAGAAAGTTGTCGGGAGTGTTGAAATCAGCTGATGAAAACAGTTTTGTTTTGTCAGTAGAAAAACGAGTAAAGCCCGAAGGGGCAAAGCGAAAAGTCAAAGTAGAAGAAAATCTGACTTTTAGTTACGAAGAAATTAAAAAAGCAAAATATTTAATACGTTTTAAGTAAATAAATTATGGCAAAAAGAGAAGTAAGTATGATTGATACTTTTGCCGAGTTCAAGGAAGAAAAGAATATCGACAGAGCAACGGTAATCAGTATTCTCGAAGAAGCATTTCGCAACCTAATCAGCAAGATGTTCGGTTCTGACGAGAACTACGACATTATCGTCAATCCCGACAAGGGCGACTTTGAAATCTGGCGAAATCGTAATGTAGTTGCAGACGATAAATTGACAAATCCTAGTATGCAGATTTCACTGACAGAAGCCCATACAATTGACCAGAGTTATGAAATCGGCGAAGAAATTACCGATGAAGTAGACTTTTCCAAATTTGGACGCCGCGCCGTGTTGAATCTTCGTCAGGCGCTTGCTTCAAAAATACTTGAACTGCAAAAAGACAATATTTACAATAAATACAAAGACAGAATTGGGCAAATCGTTTCAGGTGAAGTTCATCAAGTATGGAAGAAAGAAATCCTGCTTATTGACGAAGAAGATAACGAACTGATTTTGCCGAAAACAGAACAGATTCCTGGTGATTTCTTTCGTAAAAACGAAACCTGCCGCGCCGTTGTCGTAAAAGTTGATAATCAAAACAATAATCCGAAAATTTTGCTTTCGCGCACATCAAACCTGTTCCTGCAAAGGCTGTTTGAAATCGAAGTGCCCGAAATTCACGACGGACTGATTACTATCAAAAAAATTGCGCGTATTCCGGGAGAAAGAGCGAAAGTCGCCGTTGAGTCGTATGATGAACGCATCGACCCCGTAGGTGCCTGCGTAGGTATGAAAGGCTCACGTATTCACGGAATCGTTCGCGAATTGTGTAACGAAAATATTGATGTAGTAAACTACACATCTAATGTGCAGTTGTTTATCCAGCGCGCTTTAAGCCCGGCAAAAATTTCTTCCATCAAAATCAATGAGGAAGAAAGGAAAGCCGAAGTTTTCCTTCGTCCCGAAGAAGTTTCATTGGCAATCGGCAAAAGCGGCTTGAATATTAAATTGGCAAGTATGCTGACAGAACATTCGCTTGAAGTAATCCGCGAACTCGACGATGTTATTGACGATGTTTACCTTGATGACTTTGTACCTGACATTGAACAGTGGGTTGTTGATATTCTGAAAGGACTCGGATTGAATACAGGAAGGGAAGTTCTCAAAATGGACAGAGCCGAACTGATTGAGCGCTCTGATTTGGAAGAAAATACAATTGATGAAGCATTAAACATCATCAAAGTGGAATTTGAAGAAGAAGAAAAATAAAATATGCCGATAAGATTAAACAAGGTTACACGAGACTTGAATGTAGGGCTTTCGACTGTTGTTGAATTTCTACAAAAGAAAGGTTTTGTTGTCGATGAAAATATGGATATAAATTCCAAGATTTCCGATGAACAATACGAACTGCTTATAGCGGAATTTAACAAAGACGTAGCCATCAAGCGAGAATCAACAAAGATGAGTCAGGAACGCCATCTCAAAGAAAAAAAGGAATCTGTGGCAGCAGAAGGCTACGAACTTCCAAAAATGGAAGAAATCAAAACCGAAATTCTAAACACAATCAAACCGACATTTAATATTATTGGCAAAATAGATTTGCCTGCGTCAGGAAAAAAGAAAAAACAGGAAAAACCGACTCCTCAACCTGTAAAAAAGGAAGAGCCCAAAAAAGAAGAATCGAAAGTTGCTGTTCCGGAACCTGTAAAGGAAATCGCGTTTGAAGAAGAAAAGATCGTAGAAAAACCTACTATAGAACAAATTCCAGAGCAATCAATTGTTGATCCAACTACCGAACAAATAATAGAGCAAATTGTTGAATCTAAACCTGCTGCCGAACAGGAAGACGCCTCAAAATCAAAACAGAAGTCTGTTGAAGAACTTGTTCCGAAAACGACAGAAACAGCAATAATTGAAGACGATAACGAAGAGGAAAAAAATGATGACGAAGATGAGAAGAAAGCCGACTACGATAATATAGAAGATGATGACAAACAAGAAGTCGAAAAAGAAGCTGACAAGCCCAAGGAACCATTATTTCGTCTTGACGTTAAAACATTGACAGGACCGAAAGTCTTGAAAATAATAGATTTGTCGTCAATCAATCAGTCTATGCGTCCGAAGAAAAAAAGCAAGGCTGAACGCCGTAGAGAAAGAGAAGCAAAGGAAAAGGAACAAAAAGAAAAAGCAAAGGCGACACAAGTCAAAAAAGTCATACAGGAAAAGGACAAAACAACAAATCAAAATGGCACTGTAGCCAAAACAGAGAACAGTGAAAGCAAAAAAGTAAAACGCCCACGTGTTCATCAACATCCGATTATCATAGAAAAAGGTATTCCTCCAATCCCCGGTAAACCTCGCGTAAACGGAAAACTGGTTAAATCAAATCTTCGTAAACCGATTAAAAACGAAGTCAGCGAAGAAGATGTACAGCAAAAAGTAAAGGAAACACTCGCTCGCCTGCAAAGCAAAACGCAAAACAAAGGTGCAAAGCATCGCCGCGAAAAACGAGAAAAAGGGTTCGACAAGCGTACAGAGATGCAGGAACTCGAAATGCGGGGCAGCAAAGTTATCAAACTGACTGAATTTGTTACAGCTAATGACTTGGCGACGATGATGAACGTACCAGTTACAAACATCATATCTACCTGTATGTCGATAGGTATAATGGTTTCTATCAATCAGCGCCTCGACGCCGAAACTATCAATATCGTTGCTGACGAATTTGGTTACAAAACCGAATATGTTAGTGCCGAAGTGCTTGAAGCAATTCCCGAAGAAGACGACGCCATCGAAGATTTAGTTTCACGCCCGCCTATCGTTACAGTTATGGGACACGTTGACCATGGAAAAACTTCTCTTTTGGATAATATCCGCAAAACTAACGTTATCGCAGGCGAGGCAGGTGGAATTACACAGCACATCGGAGCCTACCACGTCGAATTGTCCGATGGACGCCGCATAACTTTCCTTGACACCCCCGGACACGAAGCGTTCACCGCAATGCGCGCCCGAGGAGCAAGCGTTACCGACATCGCTATCATTATCATCGCAGCAGATGATAGCGTAATGCCTCAAACGATTGAAGCAATCAACCATGCTACAGCGGCAAACGT
Organism: Dysgonamonadaceae bacterium; assembly: GCA_031267615.1. GTDB lineage: Bacteria > Bacteroidota > Bacteroidia > Bacteroidales > Azobacteroidaceae > Azobacteroides. The sequence goes on along the minus strand of JAIRYM010000085.1, from coordinate 13,760 downwards.
TCCCATAGTGTTTGCAATCAACAAAATAGACAAGCCGGGAGCAAATCCCGAAAAAATAAAAGAAGCCCTCTCGGCGATGAATTACCTTGTCGAAGACTGGGGCGGCAAATATCAGTCGCAAGACATTTCGTCAAAACAGGGCATAGGGATACAGGAACTCCTTGAAAAAGTCCTCCTCGAAGCCGAAATGCTTGATTTAAAAGCGAATCCTAAACGAAAAGCAATCGGGTCGGTTATCGAATCGTCGCTTGACAAAGGACGAGGCTACGTTGTAACGATGCTTGTTAAAAATGGCACTCTGCGTCAAGGCGATGTTATTCTTGCCGGAACACATTATGGAAAAGTCAAGGCTATGTTCAACGAGCGCAATCAGAAAATCAAACAGGCAGGACCTGCTGAACCCGTTCAGATTCTTGGTTTCAATGGTGCGCCCACTGCAGGCGACACTATACATGTAATGGAAATCGAACAGGAAGCCCGTGAAATAGCAACCAAGCGCGAACAGTTGCAACGTGAACAAGGCTTGCGCACATCCGTTCGCGTAACTCTCGAAGACATCGGACGCCGTATTGCTATCGGAGGTTTCCGCCAACTCAATATTATTGTAAAAGGCGACGTGGATGGCTCTGTCGAAGCACTGTCCGACTCGTTGTTGCGTCTTTCAACTGAACAAATCAAAGTTAAAGTTATTCACAAAGGTGTAGGACAAATTTCAGAATCCGACATTATCCTCGCCGCTGCTTCTGACGCAATTATTATTGGATTTCAAGTACGTCCTTCGGCGCAAGCTCGCAAGCAAGCAGAAAAAGAAGGTGTCGATATTCGCCTCTATTCCGTGATTTACAACGCGATAGAAGAAGTGAAATCCGCTATGGAAGGTATGCTTGCGCCCGAAATCAAAGAAGAAATCACAGGCAACGTAGAAATACTCGAAGTGTTCAAAATCACAAAAGTTGGCTCTGTAGCAGGTTGCATCGTGCGTGACGGCAAAATTAAGCGCGGCAACAAGGTTCGCCTTATTCGCGATGGCATCGTAACCTATTCCGGCGAACTCGGCTCATTGAAACGTTTTAAAGAAGATGTTAAAGAAGTCGCATCGGGCTTCGAATGTGGACTCAATATTCAGAATTTCAACGACATAAAGGTTGGTGACATCGTTGAAGCATTTGAGGAAATAGAGGTTAAAAAGACGCTTTAAAAATTTCTGTGATTTCAAAGGTTTCGTAGGTACTCCCACAATGGTTTTTGATAGACAAAGATGGCATAGTTCGCGAGTGAAGGTTTTTGTATATTTTATGAAATATTCTCTCCATACATCAAACTGTCGAGAAACACAGGTATATCCGCTTCTTTAACGCCTGCCGCAAGCAAATCGGGAATGTCGGGCGTGAAAACTTCAAGAAACTTCTCGTAAGACCCGTTGTGAAGTGCGAGCGCAGAAGCGTAATGTTGCAGGGCTTCACGGTTATTTCCCATTGCAAGACAAACGTGTCCAATATTCAAATAATCCGTAGCATTAGGATTGAAGGCAATAATTTTTTGGAAATAATCTTTCGCCTGTTCATATTTTCTACAAAGAAACGAACACCATGCAATCGGACGCCACGCCTTTTCTTTTTTTTCTGCAAGGTATTCAACCTTGAAATAGTGTTTAAGAGCCTCGTCATAGTGCTGCATTTCGAGTAAACAGTGTCCGATGCTCATTTCAAGCGAAAGACTGTCTTTGGTCATCTGTTCGGCTCGACGATAATATGCAAGCGCTTCTTCTGGCTGTTTGAGCGCGCGATAGCAGTATGCAATTTTTTTGATTGTCCAAGAACTGTTTTCATTGAAAAGTTCGGCTTTCTGATAATCGTTGAGCGCATAGCGAAGATTGCCGAGCATCTGATAACAGTAGCCGCGTTTTTGTAACAGCGTTTCATCTTTTATCTCGCCTTCGAGCAGGTGTGTGAAAATGTCCGCCGCTTCTTCGAAATAGTTGCGATTGAAATAATACTCGCCAATGATTCGCATATTGTCTTCATCGGCGATGAACTGTGCGATGGAAGGGACGCGATAAAATTCCGGCTTGGCGGCGAAAACGTCTTCTATATTTACATTGCGAGGATAAAGTTTATAGAAGCGGTATAAATCCTGAATATATTGCCGCGCCGCAGGATGTGCCTTTTTGGTTTTTTCAGTAATTTCTTCTTTTAGCATATCTTTGATAGCATCGTTCTCGACCGAAAACTGTCCTGCTATCATTTCCCGATACTTTTCGGGCATCATACCTATACTGAAAAAGAATGAATATTTATCCGAATTGCAAAGGATTGACGATTCAGCGAGAATATTGGCAAATCCGCTAAATTCTTTGTTTTCGAGTGATCTATGATTTTTGTTGAAAAGCAGAAACCAATTGTGAAGTTCGCTGAAAAACGGAAAATTTTTAAGGTGTAAAAACGACGAATGCATCACATCAACGCCTTCCATCTGCATTTCAGAAAACTCCTGTAAACGTCCTGCAAGTCCTGAATCTTCGATAAGCGTCTGCCATTCGGGATTTTTCTCGTCAATGCCTGTTTCGTTGAATAAATCTTTCATCCTGATTTTTTCATTGAGGACGGGACTTATTTTCATCATTCCGGGAATGATTTCGTCTTTCATTATTTGGGACACTTTTTCTGTTTCGCGGCTCAAAATGAACTGCTGAATGATATGGCGTATGTCTCGAACAAATTGTGTGTTTTCGGCAAGATATTCGAGCCGGTTTTTTATTGCAGGATAGAGATAGAGGCGACTGTCGTAGCGACGTAGAGCGAGCAAAACGCCTGTCAGCGCGCGTTGGCGTATTTCTTCATTGAAATTTTCGGCGGCTTCGAGCAAGATATTGATTTTGCGCTCGTCGAAAAGTTCTTCGAGATTAAGCGTCAATGCCGTAATAGAAAGGCATCGTCCTGAATCGGAATATAAATCATTGGCGATGTAATCTGCCCAAATGCGCTGTTCGTCGGCAGACCAAAGCAATGTACTGCTCAGTACATTAAACAGTTTCTGTTCGTCCTGTTCGTGAATTAGTTGTAATGGCGTTTCAGGGAAATAACGACCTGTATTTTTACGGTAATCATACAAAACAGAATACGCAGACTGCGCTTTAAGTTCAACAACAGTCAGGTCTGCAATTTGCCATACAGCCCGCAGTAAATCGTGATAAATCTTTTCCTGACGCGGGTCTTTCACTCCATCAGACATATAGCGCAACATCATTCGGTAGTTGTCTTCAAGTTCTGTCAGGCGCTCTTTGAGTTGCCATGCAGACAGGCTTGAAAGCGCCTGTCCGATAGTGTCAAAAGCAAGTTTCAGACGTTTGTTTTCAAGCGCTTCCGTAATTTTTGCGGAACAGTTGCGTATATCTTGATGAGTAAGTGCCATAAATATTTCTTTCTATACAAAATTATAAAACAAATAACAAACAAATATTGCCGCCACAATTCCTGCCAAATCGGCTAAAAGTGCAGCGGGAACAGTATATCGACTGTTGCGTATATTGACGGAACCAAAATATACAGCGACAAGGTAAAACGTTGTATCAGTAGCGCCCTGAAACAGCGAAGACAGGCGTCCTGTGAACGAATCGGCGCCGTAAGTCTGCATCGCTTCGAGCATCAATCCTCGCGCACCGCTGCCACTCAAAGGTTTCATCAGTGCAGTCGGAAAAGCGTTTACCCAGTCTGTTGGCAGATGACAAAGTGCAACTATCGAAGCAAGTCCGTCTGTCAGGAAATCCATTGCTCCTGAAGCGCGAAATAACGCTACAGCCACTAAAATTGCTATCAGATATGGAATTATCATTATCGCCGTTTTGAATCCGTCTTTTGCGCCTTCGATAAAGGCATCATAAACATTGATTTTTTTACGTACGCCTGCAAGTATGAATACGATAATTACCGAAAAGAGAAAAATGTTTGCCGTGAGCGACGAATAAACCGCAATTTTGTCTTGTGGCAACAGATGCACAAGCCATAAAATCAAAGCGATAAATGCTATTACAGCGCCTATAAATCCAAGCAAAATCCTGTCAAGCAGACTGATTCGCTGTTTAAGGCAGACAAAAATCATTCCGACAAGCGTTGCAACAAGCGTTGTTAGCATCAGCGGTACAAAGATGTCGGCAGGATTGGCAGCACCCATCTGTGTACGGTAAACCATTATGCTTATTGGAATTATCGTCAACCCCGATGCATTAAGCACGATAAACATTATCATCGGATTACTCGCAGTCGATTTGTCTTTGTTCAGTTTCTGCAATTCCTGCATTGCCTTCAACCCTGCCGGTGTAGCGGCATTGTCGAGGTTCAGCATATTAGCGGCGATGTTCATAAAAATTGAACCCGTTGCCGGATGTCCTTTTGGAATTTCTGGAAACAGACGCGAAAACACAGGTGATGCCCACCGAGCCAGTGCGCCGACAATCCCGCCTCGCTCGCCGATTTTCATAAATCCGAGCCAAAGCGACAATATTCCCGTCAGTCCGAGCGAAATCTCAAAACCGTTTTTGGCTGCATCAAAGGCGACATTCATCATTTCGGAAAATATATTTAAATCACCAAAAAACAGCAATTTACAGATTCCTATAACAAATGCGACAACAAAAAATGCTATCCAAATATAATTCAAAACCATTTTGTTAAATCAATTTTTTATCGTTTAAATGCTCTGTCTATGTCGCGCTTATCGTCTTTTTCGCGTAGCGACTGACGCTTGTCATATTCCTTTTTACCTTTAGCGACGGCAATAACAACTTTTGCAAGTCCTTTTTCGTTGATAAACATTTTGGTTGGAATAACAGTAAATCCCGTTGTTTCCGAAAGGCGATATATCTTGTTGAGTTCTTTGCGATTGAGAAGCAGTTTTCTGTCGCGGCGAGCAACGTGGTTGTTGTAACTTCCGTAAGAATATTCCGAAATATTCATATTCTTTATCCATAGTTCATTGTTGACGAAGATACAATAAGTATCAACCAAGCTTGCTTTGCCGAGACGGATAGATTTTATTTCCGTTCCTGTCAGCACAATTCCTGCGGTGAAGGTTTCGGCAAATTCATAGTCAAAAGACGCTTTTTTATTCTTAATCAGTATATTACTTTGTTGCGACATTCAGCAGGTATCTTAAAATCGTTGGTAAAAAAATGATAATCAGGCTTGCATAGAGCGAAAATTCTCGCAAATTATCTGTTTTCAGATAATTTTTTACTCCATGCCACACAGTAACAAACGCATAAAGTGCAAAAACATGCAAGATGGAAAATGCAGGAAGCAGGGCTACTGTCATCGCGGCTACATAAACTGCTGCCGAGGAGTAACCTGTAAATTTTTCGCAAACCGTCACAGGCAGAGTTATTCCAAATCGCTGTTTTGCTAAATAAACAATTCCCCAGACAGCCAGATAAAAACCGACGAAGAAGACAACTGTTTCACGAATAACATCTTTCAAAGCGTCCGTAAACGATTTTACGCCAATAAACGAGCCGACAAAAGTCAAGAGCGCAATGATTCCAAGCGCAGGATAAAAGTAATTTCGGTAAAAATCCTCATTATTGGAATCCCTGTCAGGGAAAAGTTCACGCCAAATTTTGCCCGGTTCGACAATCAGACGGAAAAGTTTGGAAAATAGAGAGATAAACATTTCAGTTGTCTAAATTACAGGCTATCGTATCAATACCAACTCCCACATTTCTAAATTGCAAATCATCACCAGTACCACCAAAATATTTGAGGCGAAATTTGAGATAGCGCCATCGTTGTTCTTGTTCTTGTCCATAAGTAATAACAGTATCTTTTCCTGCTGCCATAATGATGTCTGTAAAATCAAAAGCGTGATATTGTGTAATATATTCTTTCTTACCCGAAATTCCTATTACTTTACCTTTCAGATAAAAATCAAAAATTCCATCTTCATCAGGCATTTGTTTATATGTCAAATCATATTCTACAGCCTGCTTTGAGGCAATGCTGTCACTAACGCTAACAAAAAACTTTCCCAGATAATATGGACTGAATGACATACTGAAAAAATCAACAGATAAAGCGGGAAAGGAATAACCTGCAGTATCGTCAGGTTGCAGATCATAATGTGGAGTGGTTGTTTCGATTTTCTCCAACATTACGTTGCTGCCTGTGATGTAATATGCACTGGGATTTTGTTTGTTCAAATCGATGGTTATTTTTGCGATAGCACAGTCACCTGTCGCATAATCATTCAACACATTGATATTGTCAGGAACAACGGGTCCATAGTAAAAAGCGCTCAAGTATGAGCCATAAGACATATTGTAATCGACAACCACCGGAACAATCACATCTGCAGATGATGTATCTTTGCTCTCCAGGCAACTGCTTAACGCCGTCATAAGAATTATCACTGAACACAATAAACTTAACTTTTTCATATTGTTATATATTTAGAATTTGTGCAAATTTAGAAATTTTATTCCGACATTCAAAATATATTCAGATATTTATTCTTATTCGCAGATTCATTTATAAATTCAACGTTGATTCTGCTCAATAAAAAAAAGCAGGCGTCTGAAGATAAAAGAAAATTTTTTAATAATTTGGAAGTATAAATATTTTGTTTTACCTTCCTCCCCCAGTAAACGATAATATACCAACGGATTATGTCATAATCCGTTTCGGGAACTCCCGAAAACATTTCCTTTTAAATAATAACAATTCAGCTATGGATGCAAACAGTTTTCATTCAGGCGGGAATATCTTTTACAATAATGTAGATGGTTTACTCCACGGCAGGAATGATTTCTACCACGGCAGGAATGATTTCTACCACGGCAGGAACGATTTCTACCACGGCAGGAACGATTTCTACCACGGCAGGAACGATTTCTACCACGGCAGGAATGATTTCTACCATGGCAGGAATGATTTCTACCATGTCTTTGGAAACGCTCATCAATAAAGGATTTAATAATAAAAACAGCAAAATTTACAGTAGTATTAATCAAAACATTAACTTTTATATAAAATGAAAAAGATCTTTTTAACAATGACGGCGCTCTTCATGTTGAGCGCAAGTTGCGCTACGGCGCAGGTAACAATCGGATCCCTCGACAAGCCGCAGAGTTTTTCACTCCTGGAACTGGAAGGCAGCGGCGGACGCGGTTTGCGGCTTCCGCAGATGACTACCGCACAGCGCAAAACTATGCAGGCAACACCTGAATTTACTGCAAAAGCTACTACAGATGCTATTGGCTTGCAGATTTTCAACACTACAACCAAATGCGTCGAGACGTGGAACGGGGTGGAGTGGATACTGGCTTGCGAATGTAACGGCATTACCTTTCCTGCTTTTAGCGCTTCTTACTCTTTTTGCGCCGATCAAAATGCTACAATTTCCGATCTGACTGAGAAGGTTGACCGCGATGTTTCGTGGTACTATTCTGAAACCGGTAGTTACAAGTATGCTTCTGATGATGTTCTGGATGCTCAAACCGTTTACTGGGCAGAGCAGAGTATCGGGAACTGTGTATCACCCACCCGCACGCCTGTAAGTGTTAATATCTACAGTTGTGGAAATGCTGTTTCATCTGTACGTAATACTACTTTTACCAACGTTATGTACGACTTCCAGCACCAGACACTTGAGGCATACGATAACAGCTACCTCGTCCCTACTATTACAGATGTTATTTGGGAATACAGTACAGATAACGGTTCAACCTTTAGTCCTGTTCCTGACGCTCCAAACTCTGCTTTCTTCACTGTTCCTGCTCACTTTGCAGACGCGTTTTTTTATGGCAGTGATGGTAAAACTGCTGCAAAAGGTTCTAATACTCTTCTTAAGGTTGCTCTTCTTAATCTTGGTCAGAGCGCCGACTGGGACGGGCGTTCGCCAACAGATACCGGCGAGCCTCCTGTTTATACTTTCAATGGCGATGCCGGTGATCTTGGCGACTTTTACCAGTGGGGGCGCGTTGCCGACGGACATCAGAATACTGTCTGGAGAAAAGGTCCAACTTACAAAATTGACAGTATTTTACCAATGACCGGCGGAGCAAATAATACTTCTGCTGTTGTTGATCGCCAAGCATCCGGTATTACTTACAATATTAATCATCAGTTAGATACTTCTAATGATGATACTTATAAAAGTAGTTTTATATCGCAGAACAATATCGGAGATTGGGGCGATGCTATTGGCCAGTTCACACCTTATTGGGGTGATGCTTCTAACTATTCATCCCGCACTGCAGATATTTCTCTTGCCGGTTGGACATACAGAGATAATAATCCCTGTCCTTCTGGTTGGCGCGTTCCTTCTGGTTATAATTTTTGGGACTTAAAAGGCGGTGTTGGTACAGATCAACCATCAGGCAGCAATTATTACTCGGTATCCGAAGACAACAATTGGGCTTGGCGTGCTCCTTATTATTTCCCAGGCTATTCTTCCACATTGACCATTATGGGCGGCGTTCTTGTTACCAATGCTGACGGTGAAATTCTTTATTTCCCGACTTCCGGCTTTCGTGAATCCCAAACAGGTTTGCATAAAAATGTTAGCGAACATTGCGCCTACTGGAGCAGTACGTCCTATAATAGCACCTACCCAAACGTGATAGTTCTGAGCTTCTACAACAACAGCCTGTACGCCGGTAACGGTAGCTACACCAGGTCGTACGGTCTTCCTGTGCGTTGTGTAGCAGATAAGAAAGAGACTAAGCAGTAGTAGTGGTTTTATTATATAGACTTCGCATTAATCTTCGTTGGCATTTCAACAACGAAGATTTTTTCGTTACATTTATTTTAAATAAAAATAATGAAGACTTAATACTCAGTTATCAAAAAAATAATTACCTTTGCGGCGAATTTTTATTAAAAGATTATTTAATGTATTTTTAAATTTATAAGTTTTATGAAGAAAATCAAACATCTCTTGGTTGCCTTGTTGTTAATGGTAAGCACATTATCATACGCACAGGTAACAACATCAAGTATGAGCGGACGTATTACCGACGGCGCCGAAGCGCTTGTTGGAGCATCCGTCAAAGCAACGCACCAGCCTTCGGGAACAGTGTACGGAGCGGCAACCGGCGCAACCGGCACGTACTACCTCATGAACCTCAGGACAGGCGGACCGTACACCATCACCGTATCCTACCTTGGCTATGAAACCGCGACACACAGCAACATCTCCCTCATGCTCGGCGAAGACTACAGGCTCAATGTAGCGCTGTCAGAATCAGATGAAACGCTGTCCGAAGTCGTCGTCACCGGCACCCAGGACCCCGTCTTTTCCACAAGTCGCACCGGTGCACAGGAAATCATAACCAGCGAAAAGATGGACAAACTGCCAACAATAAGCCGTTCATTGAGTGATTTCACCAAACTGTCGCCCATGAGCAGCAACGGCGGCTTCGGCGGCGTCTCCTACCGCTTCAACAATATCACAATCGACGGCGCATCGTTCAACAACTCCTTCGGACTCGCATCGGCGCTCGGCTCCGGCAATACCGAACCCATTTCGCTTGAAACACTCGACCAGGTACAAGTCATGATCGCCCCTTACGACGTCCGCAACGGCGGCTTCACCGGCGCCGGCATCAACACCGTAACCAAGTCCGGCAGCAACGATTTCCACGCTACCGCCTACACATATATAAAAAGCCCCGACCTTAGAGGTTACCGCGTCAAAGACGAAATCCTCGGTGTCTCCGAATTTGCCGACCACCAGTACGGGCTAAGCCTTTCAGGTGCAATAATAAAAAACAAACTCTTTTATTACATAAACGGCGAGATAGACCGTCAGGAAACCCCCATCAACTACACGACAGCCAACTCCGCAGCCGACGCAGCCGTATTGCAGGATTTGTCGGACTTCCTCCGGACTCAATATAACTACAATCCAGGAAAATTTGACGTTACGAAACAAAACAACCAGGCAGACCGTTTGACGGCAAGAATAGACTGGAACGTAAACGCAAACAACGCGCTGAGCGTCAAATACTATCACCTCAAGTCATTCGCAACAAAAAGCCCCTCGACCTCCAGCGCACCGACCAATGGACGCGGACCAAACGCATACGCCATACCGTTCTCATCAAGTTTTTACCGCGAGAACGGCAACTTCGACATCTTCCTCGCCGACCTCAGCACCAAGATCAGCGACAACACATCCAACTACCTCAAAGCCGGCTACTCCCGCATCCGCAACTTCCGCGACATGGATGGCGGCTTCTTCCCTCAGGTAGACATCCTTCAGACGGTAAACGGCGCCCAGAACGCGATGACCACCTTCGGTACCGAGCGCAACTCCTACAACAACCGCGTCGATCAGAACATCTGGCAGATACAGGACAACCTCGTCCTCAACCTTGACAACCACCAGATTACGTTCGGCACCCAGAGCGATTACCGCACCTTCCTCAACGGTTACGCCTCCGACTACACCGGCTCATGGGCATTCAACTCCGTGGACGACTTCAAATTCAACGCCCTCGCCACAAAAGACTACATTGCAGCCAACGGCGGCGTCAGCGGATTTGACATCACAGCATACGATCCAGCAGCTTACGGCTTCGACCCAACGGTCACCGGACTCGCCAACTCGGGAACGACCGGACTGACAAGGTACACCAAAAAATACGCCCTCGGCGACGAATTTCCATACGTCAAGCTCAACGTCCTCCAGATAGGACTATACGCGCAAGACAAATGGAACATCAGCGACCAACTGAACCTCACCCTTGGGCTCCGCGTGGACATACCTGTCTTCTTAACCGACCTGCCGACCAACGACCGCGTGCAGCAGGAAACATACCGCGACGGAATCCACTACGACGTATCCAAATACCCTGGCGCGCAGCCCATCGTTTCTCCCCGCCTCGGCTTCAACTATCGCCCGCTTGACGACGGATCACTCCAAATCCGCGGCGGAAGCGGCATATTCTCCGGTACGCCCCCCTACGTCTGGATAGCCAATCAGGCCGGCAACAACGGCGTACTCTTCGCCGACAACGTCATCAGCGGAGCCGACCGCAAAAACCTCGGTTTCACCGACAACATCGACACCTACAGACCTGCAAACGGAATACCTGCAACATCAACCATCAACGTTACCGACACCAAATTCAAATATCCCACAATCTGGAAAAACAATATCGCCCTCGACTACAAATACTGCGGCTGGATCGCCACCGTCGAAGTACTGTATAACAAGGACATAAACGCCATATATCACGACAACATCGGGCTAATCAACACCGGTGGATACGTCGACGACGGCAGCCCGCAAAACGCCCGCCCGTTCTACGACAACTACTACAGCGCCTCACAAACAAACGTCGCAAACAACGTCATCCTCCTCCGCAACACTTCAAAAGGCTATTCATTATATACAACCCTCCAGTTGCAGAAAACCATCGACGACGGCACACTTAAAGGACTTTACCTCAACGGTGCGTACACCTTCGGCAAAGCCCGCGGCGTGACCGACGGCACATCTTCCGTCGCATTCTCGGCATGGCAGTACCGGCAATCGATCGACCCCAACGCCCAGGAGACAGGCTACAGCGCATTCTCCGTCGACGGACGCCTCCTCCTGTCCGCCTCCTACACCGTCGAGTGGAGTAAGCGTTCCGCCAGCAACATCGGTCTCATCTACCAGCGCTACCGCCCCTTCCGCTACTCGTACACATATTCCGGCGACGCAAATGGCGACGGGGCAACGAGCAACGATCTCATCTACATCCCCCGCACCCTTGATGAAGTCCAAAACAACCTCCTCGCCGACAACTACGCATCACAGCAGGACGCATGGGCAGCCCTGAACGGCTTTATCGAACAGGACCCCTACCTCAGCAAGCATCGCGGCGAATATGCCGAGCGCAACGGCGCACTTGTACCCTTTGCCAATCAGTTAGACCTCAGCCTCTACCACGACATTAAAGTTCTCCAGAAGAACAAACGTGCACACACCTTGAGGTTCAGTCTCGACATCGCTAACTTCCTGAACCTCCTGAACAAAGACTGGGGCGTGCAACCGACCACCGTATTAGGCAGTTACACCTCGAACCAGTATCAGTTCCTCGAAGTTGTGCAAAAACCCGCCGCAGCAAATAACTACACCATGACATACAAGATGCGCGGCGATCTCACCGAGACATTTAAAGACGATAACGCCTCCTATTGGCAGGCAGTATTCGGAGTAAAATACATTTTTTAAGCAAATCTGCGCGACACTAAGCCAACCCCGAGAGACTAATCTGTTTTTCGGGGTTTGTTTTATTCAGTAATTATGTTAAAAAATCACTGAAGCGCTGTAATGATGGAAAGACTGAAAGACCTCGAAAAAATAAGATTTTTACAGTAATGTAAGCGTACAGAACAAGAAAAAAGTATCTTTGCAATCAATAAAAAAACGTATTTTAATGCATTAAAATACGTTTTTTTATTGAAAATTTGTATAATTAAAAAATTATATCTAAATTTGCACAAATTTTAATTATCATTATATTATGAAAAAAATTTATTTTAGTGGAAAGTTTTTTGTAACCTTTTCCCTTTTTTGTTTTTTCTTTTCCCTCGGTGCAAATGCTCAGATCAAGGTAGATTCAACAGGAAGACTTAAAGTTGGCTTGGAGCGGCCGAATCAAGACAGAGATAATGTTGTTAATCTGATGATTTTCGGCAAAAATGGGGAATACAAAGCCGGAGGTAAATTATCTTTCGGGGATTTGGGTAATTATGCAAACGGCAGTTGGAATGTATTTATCGGAGAATATGGAACGACCGATACCGACCAACTGTGGTTACAGGGAAAATCGGGAACTTATTTTACATACGGCAACAGTTCTTCCGTATGGGGTTATTATGATGTGAACGCAGGAAATGCTTTCCGGTTCAATTGCGATGTATATTCGAGCGGAATAAAACTTACTTCCGATGAACGGCTGAAAGAAAATATCAGTCCGTTAAACGAGTCTTTATCATTGTTGCAGCAATTGAACGGTGTCAGTTATTTTTTGAAAACGCCAACTATGCGGACGTCGATAGATGTACAATCAGCAGGAGATAACTCATCGCTGTCCGAGAAAGAAAAGCGAGACATGGCTTTTTTCGAGAAATGGGAAAAAGATTTGCAAAATTCCAAGAATTTGCGTAAGGGTTTTGTGGCGCAGGAATTAAGAAAAGTTTTCCCCGAACTGGTTAGCGAAGACAAGCAAGGCATGTTGAGCGTGGATTATATCGGGTTGATTCCCGTGATTGTAGAAAGCATCAAGGAACAACAACAAATAATTGACGCTCAGTATGAAAAAATCAAGGAACTGGAAAAATCAATGGAAGCGCTTCAGGGGAAGAGCGTTTTGCGTTCAATTACGGATGAGTCAGGAACAACAGGTATTTCCGAATTGGCGAAACAATGTGCATTAACTCAAAATGCACCGAATCCTTTTACAATCCAAACGGAAATTAAATATTTCGTAGCGAATGGAGTAAAGGAAGCCTATATTTGTATTTTCGATATGCAGGGCAAGATGTTGCAAAAGATAGACGTTGTCGCCGGTCAAAACAGTGTAACGATTCAAGGTTCGACCTTGCCGGCGGGAATTTATCTGTATGCGCTTGTGGCTGACGGACAGGAAGTGGATACAAAACGGATGATTTTGACGAAGTAAGCGTTTATGTGATGAAAACGAAATTACTGCTATTATCGTGCTTGTTTGTAAGTATTATATGTCAGGCACAATATCCTGCGCCTCTTCACTT
>JAIRYM010000051.1 GCA_031267615.1 Dysgonamonadaceae bacterium | reverse complement strand
CACGATGGAACTCCTTTCGGAACGACAAATCCTTTTTATTCCATACCCAACTATCGTTTCGGTTCATCTCCATTAATTTGCGACATTAATAATGATGGAGAAAAAGATATATTATTATCCGTATTTCCAGAAACCACTCCTTCTTCATGTCGAATATTAGCTATAAACACAAATGGACAAACACTTTCCGGTTGGGGAACAATTGGAACGAATAATTATATTTCTACCAATAATAGTCCTTATACTACGAATCTAACCAAAGAAATAGCAGTAGGAGACCTGAATGGTGACGGTAATTTGGAAGTCGTGGCTGTCGGAAAAGATTGCATTAAAATATGGAACAACGATGGAACGCTTTTTAATACAATCAATAATCTATCCGGACTGGAAAGCCAATTCCGAACACCTGTATTAGCGGATATAGATGGCGACTCTGAAATCGAAATTATAGTTACTTCATTTACGGAAGGAAAAATTCACGGTTTGAAACGGAATGGAAGCAGTGTACTTGGTTTTCCATTGGAAACCGCACAACCTTTTCAAGATGCTACGCCTGTTATTGCCGATTTGGATAATAACGGAAAATCGGAAATTGTGGCTGGAACCGGCAATGATAGAAAAATTTATATTTGGGAAACCAACGGTCATTCGGATCGTATTGAATGGGGAAGCGCTCGTCGTGATGCACGAAATACAGGGGAATACCGGTGCCGTCCGACAGTTATTCAAACGAATACTGTTTGGAATACATCTCGCAGTCTATGTAACGATTTAATCATCGAGTCGGGAACACTAACGATCAACAGTAATGCGAATGTTGCAATGGATGCTTCATCAACTGTTATTGTCAAGAAGGACGCCACGCTGCATCTCAATCAAGGTAATCTGTCGAATTGTAACGTAAGAGTGTTCCCCGGCGGCAATGTGATTTTACAAAATAATTCGCAAATCAAACTTCGCAATGGAGGCGAATGGGATCTGCGAGTGGGTGCGAAACTAGATGTCATATATGGAGATATTATTAATTAGGTGATAGACATATTTTACTGTTATAATTTTATTTCAAACTCTCGTTAAGATATTAAAAAACAGTAAATCTAATGACTAAACAATAATATTTATTTATCATTCATGAAGACTGGGACTCTTGATTCCTTTGAGGGTACTGATCCTTCTATTTCTGGCCATTCTTCTTTCCATACAATCTTATCGAGACATAAGACGCGGCCTTTTTCGGGTGAGCTTTTTATAAAGGAATGATAGAGTAACCAATCATCTCCGGAATCGTCGGTTATGATTTCGGAGTTGTGTCCCGGTCCTGCAAATATTGAGTCTCCGTGAAGTATTACGTTAGGACGAAAATTCATCATGGATTCTCCTGATTTGTTGAGATAGGGTCCAAAAAGATTATCGGAACGGCCAACTGATATTTTGTAGGTACTTTCTGACCCGGCGCAGCATCCGTCGATTGAGGAGAAGTAATAGTAATGTTTCCCTTTCTTTAATATGTTCGAGGCTTCGTATCCGCCTCCAACAATCTGTTCTTTTTCTGATCCTTCTTGTAACGCGAGACCGTCGCTGGTCAACTCAATAATATAGATGCCTTCAAAACTTCCAAAGATGAGGTATTTTTTTCCGCTGTCTTCGATATAAAATTGATCGATGGAGTTCTTTACGCCTATGGAGTCGGATTGAATGAGTGGTCCGAGGTCTGTGAACGGACCGCAGGGGCTGTCGGAGATCGCAACGCCGATTCCGCAGGTTTCATGGCAGTATGGAGCGGCATGTGTGTAGTACAGAACGTATTTTCCGTTGATATGATTGATGTCGGGTGCCCAAATTCCTGCCTCTTCTGAGCCCCATGAAGGACGAGTTTCTTTTGTGAAACATTCGCCGATATGATGCCAGTCCGTCAGGTTCTTTGAGCGAAAGATTGGGGTGTTTCTGATGTCTTCAGTGGCGTACAGATAAAAATATCCGTCGTCAGACTTAATTATTGACGGGTCAGGCAAACTTACGCCGGTTAAAGGATTTTTATATGTATGCTCTTTTTGTTGTGAACACGAGAGAGCTAACATCATGATTGTTAATAGAACAGTTGTTTTCATATTTATAATAAATTAATGATGTGTTGATTATTATTGTTGCTTGTATCGAAGGTTGAACATCGTCCGAAGACACTCAAAGGCAGTTTCCTGTCTGATTTATCATGGATACAGAGTTCGCCGTATTCAATGTCCGTTTTCGGGAAACTGTCTTTCAAAAGGTTTTCGGCTATGAGAGAAGAGAATCCCATTGAATAAAGATTGAGTACGCAAAAGAAATTTTTGTCGTCGGAAAGGCTGCGGCAGCATGACATCAGTTCGGAAATGTTTTCTTCAAGCTGCCATTTTTCTCCCTGTGGTCCGCGACCGTAAGCAGGGGGATCGAGGATTATTCCCTGATAGCGATTACCGCGTTTTGTTTCCCTGCGAATAAATTTCATTACATCTTCGCACACCCATCTAATATCGCGCTGGTTTGATGATTCCATGTTTCCCCGCGCCCAGGTAAGCACCTGCTTTACCGAATCGACGTGAGTTACGTCTGCTCCTGCCGATTTTGCTGCCATGGAAGCGCCGCCGGTATATGCAAAGAGATTAAGTACTTTTGGCGCTTCGGGAGAATTTATTCTGCTTACGGAATCATATATATAGTCCCAGTTTAACGCTTGCTCAGGAAAAATTCCCACATGTTTAAAGCCGGTAAGCCCAAGACGGAAACGTATTTGACTGTTTTTTAAGTAATATGAAACATTCCATTGACCGGGCATTTGTTTTGATAAACTCCATTCTCCGTTCTCATGACCGTCTTTGTTTACACTGCCTTTTGTTTTTTTGAACCAGGCATCAGTTAATTTTTCCCATTCATGATCAGATAAAGTTTTTCTCCAGACTGCCTGTGGTTCAGGACGCCGTAATACATATTTTCCATATTTTTCAAGCTTTTCGTAATCCCCACTGTCAATCAGTTCGTAATCTGTCCAAGTCTTCAGACTTAATAATTTTATGCTGCTGTCCACTTTTATATTTTTTAGACTGCAAAGGTAATAATAATTTTTGGATTTTTTATCAATAATACAAATTAAATTTTCTGTAAGACATTTTAAGAAATATTGTCCTACAGCTTTAAAAGCTGTATCCCCGCCAAATAAATATTGTCCTTCGCAAGAGATAGATTAAGGACAATATAAGCAAGCTGTATTCCCGCCAAATAAATATTGTCCTTCGTAAGAAAGAGATTAAGGACAATATAAACAAGCTGTATGACAGGAAAGAAAATATTGTCCTACAGCTTTTAAAACTTGATGACCGAAAAATATTTCATAAACATGGAAAAATAAATATTATACTGCATAAATAATATAGTGTCCCCATGTTCAATAACAATTAATAAAGAACATGATGTTCGATTGAAAAAAATGTTAAAAATACCAGTATTATAAATAATTTGTATTAAAATACTGTTTTTTTTTAGGAAAATACAATTTATATAAAAAATATTTGTACCTTTGTGGAATAACAATAATATTATGGATAAAATAAAAACAGCAATATTAGGAGGCGCCGGATACACAGCAGGCGAACTGATTCGCTTATTAGTAAACCATCCGAAAGCAGAAATCGTATTTGTACAAAGCACGAGCAATCAAGGAAACAAAATAACCGACGTACATAGCGGATTAACAGGTGAAACAAACTTAACGTTCACCGGTACAGTTGAAAATTTAGACAACATTGACGCACTGTTCCTCTGCTCGGCTCACGGGGACAGCCGCAAATTTTTTGCAGACCACAAAGTACCTGAACGAATCAAAATCATAGACTTATCAATGGACTACCGGCATCGCGAAACAGCCGAAGGATTTATTTATGGTCTCCCCGAACTAAACCGGGGCAAAATATACAAAGCCCGGCGCATCGCCAACCCCGGATGTTTCGCCACCGCGATACAATTAGCCCTGTTACCACTTGCCGCAGCCGGCAAACTGACAAATGAAATACACATTCAGGCAATTACAGGCTCCACCGGAGCAGGAGTAAAACAATTATCGACAACACAGTTCAGCTGGAGAAATAACAATATCTCAATCTACAAACCATTTACCCACCAGCATCTTAAAGAAATAACCGAATCACTCAGTCAGTTACAGCCATCAATAACACAGCAAATAAACTTAATTCCCGTGCGCGGAGACTTCCCTCGCGGAATCTTCACAATAATATACACAGACACAGAATTATCCTCAGATACAGCCAATAATATATACCGGGACTTCTACAAAGACTCTGCATTTACATTTATAACCGACGCAAACCCCGACTTAAAACAAGTAGTCAACACAAACAAATGCCTGATCCATATAGAAAAACACGGAAATAAATTATTAATACTATCATTAATCGACAATCTTTTAAAAGGCGCATCAGGACAGGCAGTGCAGAACTTTAACCTTATGTTTGGACTCGAAGAAAAAACAGGATTAATGCTAAAATCTTCAGGATTCTAAAAAAAAGTTATTACCTTTGCCCGAAAAATAAATCAGCGACAAATAAAATAAAAAATATACACCGGAAAAAACAGCAGAGACCAGTATAATATATTATGAGTATAGAAACAGCATATCACATACCCGTACTTCCCGACGAGAGTATAGAAGGATTAAATATTAAGCCGGATGGCGTATATGTAGATGCCACGTTTGGAGGCGGTGGACACTCGCGGCTTATTCTCAATCACATGGGACTCAAGGGGAGGCTCTATGGATTCGATCAGGATGCAGAAGCAAAAATAAATAATATAGGAGGAAAACGCTTTACGTTTGTACACAGCAATTTCAGGTATCTGTCAAACTGTATGAGATGGTATGGAGTAAAAAAGATAGACGGTCTTCTTGCCGACTTAGGTCTGTCATCATATCACATAGACAATGAAGCCCGCGGGTTCTCCTTTCGCTTCGAAAACAGTCCCCTTGATATGCGCATGAATCACAATTCGACAAAAACAGCAGCCGATATACTAAATCAGTATACAGAAACAGCACTTTCAGACATCTTTTCTTTATATGGCGAACTCCATCAGGCACGTTCGATAGCCAATACAGTTGTCAAGAGACGCAAAGAACAAAAATTTGTCACCACAGGAGACTTTCTTGAGATATTAAAACCATTTTTCAGTAAAGAAAAAGAAAAAAAGAACCTTGCACAGGCATTTCAGGCGCTCAGGATAGAAGTAAACGACGAAATGCATGCACTCAAAGACCTCCTGACACAAGCGTCGGAACTCCTGAATACATCGGGGAGGTTAGTATTCATCACCTACCATTCCCTGGAAGACCGTTCAGTAAAGAATTTCTTTCGTATAGGCAACATAGAAGGTAATTCGGAACAAGATTTTTATGGCAACAAACAAACACCGTTCCGTTTGATAAACAATAAAGTAATCACGCCAACAGAAGAAGAAATATCAAGCAATCCACGCTCCCGCAGCGCGAAATTAAGAATCGTAGAGAAACTGTAAAATTATGTCAAAAAACCTGTTAAAAATCATTCAAGGCGACGTATTAAGCGAAGATTTCATCGCCAAAAACTTCAAGTTAATAATATTAATCGTATTATTACTCCTCGCATTCATCAGTAACCGCTACGCATGCGCAAAAAAGCTCACAAAAATCGAAGCATTAAAAACAGAACTTCGCGAAGTAAAGTACGAAAACTTATTAATATCCACCGAAGTCACAACACACACCCGCAGATCACAAATAGAAAAAATGCTAAAACAAAAAGGCATAAACCTGGAATCATCGCAATCCACAACCTTTAAAATAAAATAACAAATGGAACCAGAAAACATCATACACAAAAAAATTCAGCGCAATTACCTCTTTGTAGCACTATTTTTTGCCTGTATAGCAATCGCGATCCCTGTAAGAGCATTTTACACCGCAATAATAGAAGGACAAAGATGGAAAGAATTTGCCGAATCGCGCATTCAGAAGAATATCTCAGTCTCTGCGCCCCGCGGCAACATCTATTCATGCAACGGCGAACTTATGGCAACATCCGAAAACAGTTACCGTCTCTTCATGGACTTTTGGGCAGAAGGCATAGATAGCGCTGTATTTAAAAAGTACTTACATCCGTTAGCCGTAGAACTCAACCGTCTTCTCCCCTCAAAACCTGTTTCACACTACGAATCAAACATACTGGCCGGCTGGAATCAAAAAGAAAACGCATTAAAGCAAATAAAGGCAGGAAAAAAAGCAGTAAAGAACCGCGAATACCGGCTTGACATCGAAGAAGTAAATTATCTGCAGCTAAAAGAAATCAGATCAATGCCCTTCTTTCGTTTAGGAAGAAATAAAACCGGACTGTACACCAGCAGTCAAGTATTGCGAACCAATCCATACGGAACATTAGCCCTTCGCACAATCGGAAGCATTTACGGAGAATTTGATAAAGGCGGCAAAAATGGACTGGAACTCGGTTACGATTCTCTGCTTCGCGGTAAAAACGGACTGGCAACCAGTCAGAAAATAGAATCAACGATGATTCAAAAAATAGAAAAAGCACCAGTCTCCGGATACGATATCGTATCAACAATAGACGTAAACATTCAAGATATAACAGAGCGCGCATTAATAGAAAAATTACAGGAATACGGAGCGGAATCCGGTACCGCCGTTGTAATGGAAGTATCGACAGGAGAAATAAAAGCAATCACAAATATGGGGAAGCATAAAGACGGATGGAGAGAAACAAAGAACTATGCAGTATCCGATTTAAGTCCACCAGGATCCACATTCAAAGTCGTGTCAATGATGTTAATGCTCGAAGACGGACTCATAAAACCATATGATACCGTTGATACCGGCGGAGGCTCATACAATCTTCCCAGAAGCAAATTTACGATAACAGATGCAGTCCGCGTTGGCGATGGAATCTATACCGCATCACAAAGCATACAATATTCATCTAATATAGGAGTCGGCAAACTAACTGTTAAGGCTTATGGCAATCAACCGGAAAAATACGTGGAAGGAATAAAAAAGACAGGCTTTACCGACATGCACCTTGAAATTCCAGGTTATGCCGTACCAGTCATACCGGACCCTAAAGACCCTGACCGATACTGGTCAGGAACAGATTTGTTTAATATGTCATACGGATATTCAACCGGTATTCCGCCTATTTATACACTAACATTTTACAATGCCATCGCAAATGGAGGCAAGATGGTCAAACCGCGTTTTGTGCAATCAATTATGGACGGAGGACAAGTCATTGAACGTAAAAAAACCGAAGTTATCAATAAACATATCTGTTCAGAACAAAATATAGCCTGTATCCGTGCTATGTTAGACAGCGTAGTAAACGGATCAAGAGGAACAGGCGCTAAAGCGCGTTCCGAAACAGTGCGTATAGCAGGCAAGACAGGCACAGCAAAGCTTCAAGACGGAAATGGAGGTCATCAGGTAACATTCTGTGGATATTTTCCGGCAAATGCGCCTCAATACTCCTGCATAGTAGTACTGCGTCGGCCACAGGGAAGTCCGGGCGGCGGATATATGGCAGGACCCGTAGTCAAACGGATAGCAGAAGAAATCTCAGGATTAGGCACCAATGTTCGAGACGTTTTTGCGGCTGTCGATACTGCTGCTCCGAAACTGCCGGCTGTAAAAAGCGGACTGTTCAAACCAATAAGATACGCAATGAAAAAGCTTGACGTAGATTTCAACAATGACTCTTCCGGACAGTGGGTAAGCACAAGATCAACAGAAGACAAAATAGTAGTCAATGACAGGAAAATAGATGGAAACCTGGTACCGAATGTCATTGGAATGGGCGCTAGCGATGCAGTGTTCGCACTCGAAAGCGCAGGACTTCGCGTATCTCTCGCAGGACGCGGCGCAGTAACAAGTCAGTCGCTGACAGCAGGAACTCAGGTACAGAAAGGAAACACAATAGCAATACACCTTCAATAACATTATTATAATGGAAGCAATCGGTAAGATATTTAGAGGCGACAGGATAATATGGATGATATTCCTTTTCCTGTGCATCATCTCAATAGTGGAAGTTTACAGCGCCTCAAGCACGCTGACGTACAAGACAGATTATTATAAACCAATAGTGAAGCATACGCTGTTTCTCTTCCTCGGCACTGTTATTGTGTTAATATTACACAGTTTACAGCCCAAGTTCTTTGCAGTATTAATTTTAGGCATACCGGTCGTCTGGCTGCTGCTTGTTATAACAAAAGTTCTCGGATCCACTGTCAATGAAGCTACACGAACATTTGCAATTGCAGGGTTTAACATACAGCCTTCAGAGTACGCCAAACTATTTCTGATAGGGGCAACAGCATTTTTTCTCGAAAGATATAAAGTTACACAAAAGGATGTTTTTTACAGACTGATTATCGGAATTGCAGTAATAACATGCGCCTTAATTATGATCGACAATTTCTCTACAGCATTCATCCTGTTTGCCGTTGTAATAATAATGATGTTTATAGGGCAGATACCAGTGCGCAAGTTACTGCTGTTCGCAGGCGCCTGTACGGTTGCCGGAGGGCTGTTCGCGGCATCTCTGTTCGCAGTTCCGGAAGCAAGCTTTGAAAAAGCAGGGCTTAAACGGGCTGTTGTATGGAAAAAGCGTCTTATAAACTTCGTGGAAAACGACGACGCAAAAGACAGCAAAGAAAACACGCTGGTATTAACGAAAGATAATTATCAGGTAACGATGGGCAAGATCGCCGTGGCGCGAGGCGGGATAATAGGCGTATTTCCGGGCAACGGACAGCAGCGCGACTTTCTCCCGCAGGCGTATTCCGACTTCATTTATGCAATCATTCTGGAAGAAACAGGGTTGGCAGGCGGGCTGTTTGTCCTCATTCTGTATATCGTTCTCTTTATCAGGGCAGGGATAATTGCGCAGCGCTGCAGTCGCGTTTTCCCCAAGTTACTCGTGATGGGCAGTGCGATAATGATTGTTACGCAGGCGCTTGTAAACATGGCGGTTGCTGTTGATCTGATTCCCGTAACGGGACAGCCGCTGCCGCTTGTAAGTCGGGGCATCAATTCAACTCTTATTACCTGCGCATTCATCGGCATAATATTGAGTGTAAGCCGGTTTGAGAACGAGAAAGGAATAGCGGTTGAAAGCCAGATAGAAAAGGATTTCGATGCCGCTGCTGCACGGTAATCGTTTAAACACGACGATGGTAATCGTCAAGGCGCGACGACGGTAATCGTTTAAACACGACGACGGGAATCGTCAAGGCGCGAAGCAGTTCGGCCTTCTTCTCACCAACCGCAGCAGCAAGTTCCTCTTCAGACGCCTCCTTTATGCGTTTAACACTCTTGAATTCCTTTAACAGACGTTCTTTAGTCGCTCGCCCGATGCCTTTGACAGTGTCGAGTTCCGATACAATCTGCTGTTTGCTGCGTTTGCTGCGATGAAAAGTTATGCCGAACCGGTGAGCCTCGTCCCGCAGACGCTGTATCAGTCTAAGCGTTTCCGACTGTTTATCAAGGTAAAGCGGTATCGAATCTTCGGGAAAGTATATCTCTTCCAGCCGTTTGGCAATACCGATAATTGCTATCTTTCCATATAGACCAACGGATTTAAGTGCATCGGCGGCGGCGTGCAACTGCCCTTTACCTCCGTCAATCACAACGAGTTGCGGCAGCGGCTGTTCTTCATCAAGCATACGTCTGTAACGGCGCGACAGGGTTTCGAACATCGAGCTGAAATCATCCGGTCCGACAACTGTCTTTATGTTGAAATGACGGTAGTCTTTTTTCGACGGCTTCGCCATTATAAATACGGCGCAGGACGAAACAGGATTTGTTCCCTGAAGATTTGAATTGTCAAAACACTCGATGTGAACCGGCATCTCTTTGAGATGCAGATCATTCTGTACAGTCTTCAGTATTCGGGTTGCACGCTGAGCGGGATTAAGTTTATCTGCCTGTTTCTGTCTGTCGATACGATACTGTCGAGCGTTCATTTTCGACAGTTCGAGCAGTTTATAGCGGTCGCCGCGTTTCGGAACAGTGAAGGTTACAGAATTAAGTTGTATATCGGGTTCAAAGGGCACAATAATTTCCGCTGCATTACTTCCGAAACGTGTACGAAGTTCTATAATGCCCATCCCGAGAATCTGTTCGCGTGGCTCGTCTAACTGTATGCTGTATTCGACTGTATATCCCTGAACGATAGAGCCCTGTACTATATGCAAATAGTTGATAAACACAGACTGACTGCCGTCTTCGTAAGCAAAAACGTCAACATTGTTAATGCTTGGCGTTGCAATCAGCGACTGTGCCGAATAGTTCTCAAGAATACGGTAACGTTCCTTCAGCCAGGCTGCTTCTTCAAACTTGAGCTCAGCCGAACATTGCATCATCTCGTCGTAAATATGTCGACTGACTGCGCGTACATTACCTTTCAGTATTTCTTCTATAGCGCTGATGTTTTTGTTGTAATCGGTTTCAGACTGTTGCCCTGCACAGGGCGCAAGGCAGCGTTTGATATGGTATTGCAGGCAAACTCGGAATTTCTTTTTGTCAATACTCTCTGTTGAAAGTGCATAGTTGCAGTTTCTTATGGGATATATAGTCGTCAGCAGTCTTAAAAGATGCTTAATCGTAGTGACGGATGGATATGGACCGTAGTAATGTGATTTATCGTTAAGTTTGCTGCGGGTAAGGAAAACGCGGGGATACGGTTCATTTTTGACGACAACCCACGGATAAGTTTTGTCGTCTTTCAGCATAATATTGTAGCGAGGCTTATGCTGCTTTATCAGTGAGTTTTCGAGCAGGAAAGCATCTTCTTCCGTTTCGACAACCAGGTAGCGTATATTCCGCACCTTACGCATCATAACCTGCGTTTTGGGGTTGTCGACAGTCTTGTTAAAATAAGAATGAACCCGTCTTTTTAGATTTTTAGCCTTGCCGATATATATTATCGTATCGTTCTCGTCCAAATACATATAACATCCCGGATTGTCGGGAATAGTGGATAATATGTCAGACAAATCTTTGTTCATTTTACTTATATTTCACCGCCACCACCTTCGGCGTCCCGATTATCCCTGATTCTATCATCGGTTTGCCAGGGCGCACCCGTGCCGATGCGGGAACCACGCGGCGTTCTTTTTCCGGCAGGTTGTTTTCGCCGATAATGCGGTTTTTCCAAGTGTTTACAACTTCCACTTCTACCGTGTTTTCGCCGTCTTTGACAAACTGTGAAATATCAATGCGATAGGGATAAGTCCACACTCCGCCTGCATCTTTGCCATTGATTTTCACCTTTGCCATTTGAGCAACTTTTTCCAAATCCAGAAACAAGTTTGAAGATTTGAAACGGTGAAGATTTGAAACGGTGAACGTATTTTTGTAAACTGCTGCGCCGGAATAATATTTTATTGCACTGTCGGCGTTCTGTGTCCAGTCAGTAAGGGTCTCGAAAGTAACAGGTCGAGCTGGTCCACGATGAATTTCGTCGGAATTGAAACTAACTGTCCAAGACGTTGTAAATTCCGCAATCGTCTCTTCAGCAGGGAAATTGTCTTGTATGGACGTTGCGCTCAACTCTCCTGTGGGTTTCCCTTTTTCCTTGAAAACGATAAATGCACTTTCCTGCGGCAGCAAACGAACAGGCACGGTTGTCGTTTTGCCAGTCTGTTCAAAAGCAGGCAACGGACGGACAGATCCTGTGATAGCATCCCAAAGTTCGGGTTTCAGCCCTGTCAGGCGAAATTTTGGATTGAACTCAATCGTTTCAGTCGATTGATTGGTAAGAAAATATATTTCTGCGCCTTCCATTGAGCGGTGGGCGTAGAGAACAGGCGTAACAGTGTCGATTTCGCAATCAGGAACAATGCCAAGTTGGGTGAAAATGTCTTCGAGAGAAGTGTTTGCAAATACGTTGCCTTTTGCGGTGCCGTCTCCCCAAATTTTTGCTGCCAATTCACTGACTTTTTCGTCAGCTGCCGGATAATCTTGCAAACTTGGCGATCTGGTCGGCGGGTTGCCTGCGACGATTGCGCCGTCAGCAACAAGTTGTCCAATTTTTTCGAGCAGTTCGGGGCGCATCGTTTCCTGCGGAGGCAGAACGAGCATACGGTAAGTGGTGCCGTGAGGCAACGTGAGCATACCGTTTTTAACCGTCAAATCGCGGATAATGATCTCGGCGTTGATATAGTCAAAAGAATAGCCTTTCGGCAGTTCAGGGTTTCGTACTCCCGTCATTTTCGGCACGTCTTCGCCGATGAAATATGCGACGTCGGCAACGTTTTGTCCCTGTTGGAGCATATAGTTGCAGCGGCGCAGATAGTCGATAAACAGGTCTATATGGCTGAACCATGTGTTTTTACGGTTAAATTCTGTACCGAACCAAGCGTCGATACCTGGGTAAATATCTTCGTAGGGCTGCTGAATATATACGTGCAAAATCGTTTTATTGATGCCTTCGGTGAACGACCAGTCGCCTCGACGTTTGAGCGATGTGGGGTTGCGTCCCCAGTCAGCGCCCGAAGTGAATGATTCACAGGAAACGGTTTTTTTGCCGTAAATATGCGCGCAAGACGAGGCTGCACGGCATTCGATGCTGCCAAGGTCGCCGTCTGCCCAGAACTCGCCGCCAATTTCGTCAGACTGACCTCCATATTGCAAAAATTCGCCAGGAAAGCCCCAGTGTCCATAGTTTTCGAGCCAAACCGTCAAGCCGTGTTTTTTACTTGCGTCGCGAAGTCCTGCAACATAGCAGTATGCCACTTTGTCGGCAACCAATCGCCGCAAATCCCACAAAAATCGGTCGGAAATATCGGGACTGCCGATAGAAAATCCTTGTAATACAGGCAGAAATGGCACAGCATCATAGCCGTATTTTGCCCTAAATTCTTCCAGAAAGCCGTCGGTAAAATTCTGTCCGCCCATTTCATAACTGTCTGCTACAACCACTTTCAGCGATTTGCGGTCGGAGGCCGGGATGCGTTCCAAAATTTTTCCGATGAAGTTATCGAAGTGATATTGAGCGTGTTCGTAGTTCATTTTATCAACTTCAAGTCCCGTACCTTCTTTCGACGCAGGACCATTGGTTACACCCGTCGTAGTCATTCCTGTTCGCATTATAGTCCATTCTCCTTCAGGTACTTCCCACGTAATTACGCCATCATTAAGCTTGTCTGAAATATCCAAAACCTTATCTAGAGGAATAGAAAGTGCGGTTTCCGAAGTTTCGGTATCCCACATATAATCGTGCCAAAGCGGTAGCGTAGATTGAAACATTTTGGCAAGCGTTTTTTCAGGATAACGTTCGATAACCGGCTGGTGTGTAACGTATAAATCGGTATAACACGGAACTTGCGACACATTTTTTAATATGAAGCGGAAAGCGGTTGTTGTGATTTCCGGCAGCCCGATGACGATAGGTGCATAAGGCTCAAAACCTACTTGCAGACGTGGATTCGAGCGGTCAACGGTAAACTCTTTGATTGTTTTATATTCGCCGTCTATGTCTAAATATTGAATTTCCGCTTTTGTATTCACATATTCTGTTGGACGAAAAATGAATGAGTTAGATGTTTGCTGACCGTTTAGAAGAATCGTAAAAACCGCATCGAAACGTGCACGTTCGACACTTTCGCGTGTCTGGGCGGGTGATACTACTTTCGTCATCTCTATCTTGCGGATTGGCGTAATAGCTTTATTACTCGGGAAAGCAAGTACTTTAACGTCCTGAAAATTTTGTGGTTCGCCAATCATTGTCGGCAAGAGCGTTCCCGTAAATGTTGCCGGACCTGTTACTGACGTGTCTGCTGAAGCGAGATAACGCATCGACTGTTCGGATTTTATCCAAGGTCCGCCCGACTGGCTCCAGCCAGGGCAGTTGAACATTCCAATTTCGATGTCAAGTTCGCCAGCCGTCTTGAGGGCTGTGTGCAGTATATCCCACCATTCGTCGGTGAAAATTTTTACATCGCCTTTGGGAAAATTTGTTTCCGAGCCGATATTACCTATGAAAGCGCGGGTAATGCCTGCTTTTTTCATAGCGTTGAGATCGGCAATCACGCCTTGTTTCGAGATATTGTCGTAAATCCAATACCAGTAAACGCCTATTCGAACGTCTTTCGGAGGATTAACGAAATTATTTTCAAAAGAGGATTTTTGACAGGCAACGGGCAACAAAATCGTCGCCGAGAGCATTGAAACGAGAAAAAAGATTTTTGTTTTCATCAGTAATTTTTTTGTATGTTTAATACTTGTTGCAAAGGTACAAATTGTACATTATTGGCTCCTCAATGGGTAACGATTTGGAAACGAGCGAGGTGCTTTGTGCTTCCACGTTTTTCCATTGTTCCAAACAACTCTGGTACAAAGGTAATGAAAAAACGAATATAACAAAAATAATTTTGCGTATCCATAAAAAATCATTAACATTGACTGCGAAAATCTCCAAAACATCCAATGTAACCCACGATCTATTTTTGGAATGTTTATATTTATGCTCTCAACAATTCTCACAGACATGGGTATTCTAGTAGACAACTACCTTGTCAATGAATCTGATTTTCTGCCTGAAAACATAAGCCTGAAAATAAAAAGAATTTTTGCCCATCTGTACTTATTGCGCACATCCTTTTCTGTCAATTTCAGTTTCCTACCGTCCTTATTTTTATTCCACCGCTTTTTGCTTCCGTTCATTAAACTTTTTGTTGTTTTGGGCAATGCTTATTGAGCAATGCGGAATCGGACATACTGTTTAGACAGGGGTCTACCGTTAACGAGGAATTTCAAAGCAAACTGATTGACGCTATAAACAGCGGGAAAACCCTTGTGGGGTATTATCTGACTGGTACCGGCGGGTATGGTACTTATGATTTCGCGAGGCTGATAACGGGGAGGATTCAGTCGGTGGGTACGATGAATGTTTTGACGCTTTTCTTCTTAAAAGAGAG
>JAIRYM010000017.1 GCA_031267615.1 Dysgonamonadaceae bacterium | reverse complement strand
AGATCGAGTGAATTTGGCAGGTCGCGTACATTTTCCTTAGCGCGACTGTCGGAAGTCGCAATCCATGTTCCGTTGATTTTGGCAACCCTCGATTGACCGCTTGTGCCAATTTCCAACACATAACTTGGACTCCCGTTGAAAAGACCGACATAGCCGTTATTGATAACGACAAGTTCGGCATTACTCAATTGCTCAACGTTGTTGAGTGTCAACACGGGCATAGAGTCTGAACTCGATATGCCTAATTTCATGTTGATTCCTGCTACCATTGCTATGGCAGTGAATAAAATAAGAATAAAAATTTTTTTCATGAACATAAATAATTAAAGTTTTTTGTGAAAAATTTCACGATGTAAAATTACAAAGGATATTTTTATCCGCAAAATATTTTTAGTTAAAAATATTTAAAAGTGAATATAATGGGCAAAAATCATGCAAATGTTATAGTTTTTTTTCAGCGCCTAAAAAAAACAACCCATAAAACAAGACAAAGGTAATGATTTTTTTATATAATTTTTGATTGTATGACAAAAAAAACGTACCTTTGCGCCTGAATATTAAAGATTTCGTATGAAACGCTTTTTTGCAGTGCTTATTATCCTTGTTTTCACAATTACAGTATTTTCACAGTCGGCGCCCAAGAGGGAATTTCGCGGCGCGTGGATTCACGTTATAAATCAAAGTCAGTATGCGAGAATGAGCTCACAGGCGATGAAACAGTATTTCGTCCGTCTGCTCGATAATCTTGCCGCAAATAATATAAATGCCTTGATTTTTCAGGTACGACCCGCTGCCGATGCGTTTTACAAATCTGACATTGAACCTTGGAGCCGCTACCTGACAGGCGTTCAGGGTAAAGTGCCAGACAGCGATTTCGACCCGATGGCGTTTCTCGTTGATGAGGCACATAAGCGAAATATGGAATTTCACGCTTGGCTGAATCCATATCGGGTTATTGCTTCGCGAAATGATATCCTTTGTCCTGAACATATTTATTTCCGTTATCCTGAACGCTTTGTAAGTTATGGCAATCAAATTTTCTTCGATCCGGGATTGCCTGAAAATAGAAAATATATCTGTTCGGTAGTTAAAGATATAGTGAAACGTTACGATATAGACGCTATTCATTTCGATGATTATTTTTATCCGTATCCGATTTCCGGAGAAAAATTTGACGACGACTGGAGTTTTAGTGTTTACGCTTCACGGCAGGGATTTTCTTCAAATCAAAGAGCCGACTGGCGACGCAACAATGTAAATATGCTTATAGAGCAGGTCCGCCATACAATTACAGGCGTTAAACCCTGGGTACGTTTCGGCATCAGTCCTTTCGGCATTTATCGAAACAAGAAAAGCACACCAGACGGTTCAGGCAGCGAAACGAACGGATTGCAAAATTATGATGATTTGTATGCAGACGTTTTGCTGTGGACAAAAAAAGGCTGGATTGATTACCTTATTCCACAGATTTATTGGGAAACAGGCTATAGACCTGCGGATTACGAGATACTTGCAGAATGGTGGAACGACAACAAAAACAACGGACATCTCTATATTGGACAGGATATTACCAGAACAGTCAAGAAAGCCGACAATATCAATCCAAATAGAAATCAGTTGCCGCGTAAAATGTTGCTCGAACGTTCTTTACCAAATGTTGAAGGTAACTGTTGGTGGCCAGGATATGAACTTGTGTCTAACACTGCCGGCATAGCCGACAGTCTGCAAAGCAATTATCAGCGCTATCCCGCTTTGATTCCTGCGTATTCTCATCTGCACAATTATCGTCCGAAAGATGTTAAATCACTGCGTGCCGAATGGACAAAGGATGGTTATATCCTTCAATGGCAACGCAACGGCGAGCCTGAAAATCCCGAAAAAGCGCAATATTACGTGATTTACCGTTTTGCTAAAAAACAGAAAACCGACTTGAATAATCCTGCACGAATCGTAACTATTACACGAAACACGTACTACAAACTGCCGTACAATGACGGCAAAGAAAAATTCAAATACATTGTTACTTCAGTGGACAGATTTCACAACGAAACGAAAAAAGGCAAAGCAAAGAAAGTGAAACTGTAAAACAATTTCACTTTCTTTGTATGAACAAACAATCAATCAGTTTACCTGAAACTTTCTATTGCCAGTCTTGAAAAAATCCACAATTTGGCTTGCAGCCGCTATTCCTGCATTGTTATTCGCTTCAGCAGTTTGTGCTCCTATCTTTTTAGGCGTGGCGAAATAGCATTTAGGAAACTTTTCTTTCAATAACATATCATTGTTTGGAGCAATATCTGTCAAATACTTAAAATCTTGACGCTCTTCCATAAACTGTTCAAGTTCGGCTTCATTGATAACTTCCTTTCGGGCTGTGTTAATAAGCGCTGCCCGTGCAGGAAGTTTTTCGAGAAGAGTGCGATTGATAGAATTTTTAGTTTCAGCAGTTGCAGGAATGTGTAATGAAACATATTGACAGGTACGGTAGAGTTCTTCCGCTGATGCAAGTGACCGAACGCCGTCTTTCTCAATAATTTCCGATGGACAGAAAGCATCGTAGGCATATATTTCCATTTCGAAACCTTTGGCGATTCGGGCAACGTTGCGTCCAACATTGCCGTAAGCGTGAATGCCAAGCCGTTTGCCCTTCAGTTCTGTTCCTGAACTTCCGTCGTAGAAATTGCGGGCGGCGTAAACTATCATTCCGAGAGCAAGTTCAGCTACTGCATTGGAATTTTGTCCGGGAGTATTCATAACTACTACTTTTGCTGCTGTGGCTGCTGTCAAATCGACGTTATCGTAACCTGCACCCGCACGTACAACTATTTTCAGATTCTTTGCTGCTGCAATCACTTCTTTGTCAATAATATCGCTTCGGATAATGATTGCGTCAACATCGGCAACAGCCGTGAGCAATCGCTGCTTTTCGGTATATTTTTCAAGCAACGCAACAGTATATCCTGCTGATTCAATCATTTGTCTAATTTTACTTGAAGCATCTGCTGCAAATGGCTTTTCGGTTGCAATAAGAATTTTCATTTTATAACAATAATAAGATGTTTATTATTCCACTGCCGCCTGCGCTGCAGCAAGCCGTGCGATAGGCACGCGGAAAGGCGAGCAACTTACGTAATCAAGACCTACGCGGTGGCAGAACTTGACCGACGAAGGTTCGCCGCCGTGTTCGCCGCAGATGCCGCATTTGAGGTTGTCACGAACTTCGCGTCCTTTCTGGGTTGCCATTTGAACGAGTTGTCCCACGCCTTTCTGATCGAGAACTGCAAACGGGTCTTCTTTCAAGATGTGCTTGTCAATATACATCGGAAGGAACTTGGCAACGTCGTCGCGGCTGAAACCGAATGTCATCTGCGTCAAGTCGTTGGTACCAAACGAGAAAAACTCGGCTGCCTCGGCAATACGGTGAGCGGTAAGCGCTGCACGCGGGATTTCAATCATCGTGCCGACTTTGAAGTCTATTTTCTTGCCGCGTTCTGCAAAAACTGTCTGTGCTGTCTGGTCGATGATTTTTTTCTGGGCTTCAAACTCGTGAAGAATACTTGTGAGCGGAACCATAATTTCTGGATACACCTCAACGCCTTTTGCGCTCAGGTCTAACGCAGCCTCGATAATAGCGCGGGTTTGCATTTCGGTGATTTCGGGATAAAGGTTTCCGAGACGACAACCACGAAGCCCAAGCATCGGGTTCTGTTCGAGCAAACTTTCTACACGGACGTGAATTTCTTCATAGGGAACGCCCATCACTTTCGCCATTTCTTCCTGACCTTTTTCGTCGTGGGGAACAAATTCGTGAAGAGGCGGATCGAGCAGGCGCACTGTTACGGGCAGTCCTTTCATTGCTTCGAAGATACCGTAGAAATCGGCGCGTTGCAACGGAAGAAGTTTGGCAAGCGCCTTGCGGCGTCCGGCTTCGTCTTTCGCCAGAATCATTTCACGCATAGAGATGATTTTGTCGCCTTCAAAAAACATGTGTTCGGTGCGGCAAAGTCCGATACCCTGTGCTCCGAATGAGCGGGCTACCGATGCGTCTTTCGGCGTATCGGCATTGGTGCGAACTTTTAGACGGGCATGTTTGTCGGCAAGTTTCATCAATGCGTTGAAATCGCCACTGAGCTCGGGTTCCTGCGTTTCGATTTTTCCTGCATAAACAAGTCCGGTTGAGCCATTGAGCGAAATCCAGTCGCCTTCGTTGAGCAGTTGATTGTCCACTGCAAGGGTTTTCTTTTTATAATCTATATGAATACCGTTAGCAGCTGATACGCAACATTTCCCCATACCGCGAGCCACAACCGCAGCGTGAGACGTCATACCGCCACGAGCGGTCATAATTCCTTCTGCAACAGCCATGCCGCGAAGGTCTTCGGGCGAAGTTTCAATGCGACAAAGAACTACTTTTTCTCCTCGTTTTACCCATTCTTCTGCGTCGTCGGCGTGAAACACTACTTTGCCAGTCGCTGCGCCCGGAGATGCGGGAAGTCCCTTTGTGAGCGGTTTTGCCTGTGCGAGTGCTGTTTTTTTGAAGATGGGGTGCAGTAGTTCGTCGAGTTTTTCGGGTTCCTGACGGAGGAGGGTTGTTTTTTCGTCAATTACGCCTTGTGCGAGCATTTCCATTGCGATTCTAA
The DNA here is from genome assembly GCA_031267615.1 of Dysgonamonadaceae bacterium. GTDB lineage: Bacteria > Bacteroidota > Bacteroidia > Bacteroidales > Azobacteroidaceae > Azobacteroides. The sequence continues at coordinate 37,508 of JAIRYM010000017.1, read as the reverse complement.
CCATTGCTGCGCCGGTGCGTTTGCCGTTGCGGGTTTGCAGCAGCCAGAGCTTGCCGTCTTGAATGGTAAATTCGATGTCCTGCATATCGCGGGCATGGTCTTCGAGCTTTTGTTGAATTTCAATCAGTTGCTTTGCACATTCGGGCATTGATTCTTCGAGTGAAGGATATTTCGATTTACGTTCTTCTTCTGTCTTTCCCTGTTGTGCTGCCCATCGTTTCGAGCCTTCGAGGGTGATTTGCTGCGGAGTGCGGATACCGGCAACCACATCTTCTCCCTGTGCATTGATGAGGTATTCACCATTGAAGATGTCTTCGCCTGTAGCAGCGTCGCGGCTGAAAGCAACACCGGTAGCGGAATTGTTTCCCATATTGCCGAATACCATCGCCTGAACATTGACGGCAGTTCCCCATTCTTCGGGGATGCGGTACATTTGACGATAGAGGATTGCACGTTCGTTCATCCAGGAATCGAACACTGCGCAAACGGCGCCCCAAAGTTGTTCCCAAGGGCTATCGGGAAAATCTTTGCCGGTCTGTGTTTTGACTGCTGCTTTAAATTCTTTTACCAATTTTTGAAGATCTTCAACTCCGAGTTCGGTGTCAAGTTTCACACCTTTGGCTTCTTTAACTTCTTCCATAATTTTTTCAAACGGGTCGATTTCCGTTTTGGAAGTCGGTTTCATACCGAGAACTACATCGCCATACATTTGCACGAAGCGGCGGTAGGAGTCCCAGGCGAAGCGAGCGTTGCCCGATTTTTTGGCGACTGCTTCCACTGCGCTGTCGTTCATACCGAGGTTAAGCACGGTGTCCATCATACCCGGCATCGAAACGCGAGCGCCTGAGCGGACAGAGACGAGGCAGGGATTTTCTTTGTCGCCGAATTTTGTGCCGGTAAGTTTTTCTACCTGCTGCATAGCGGTTTCAACTTCTTTTGTAATCAGGGATACAGCTGTATCTTTTCCCTGTTGTGTATATTCTGCGCAAACTTCAGTTGTGATAGTGAAACCTGGAGGCACAGGAACGCCTATAAGGTTCATTTCAGCTAAGTTAGCGCCTTTACCTCCGAGGAGGTTTTTCATGTCTGCACGTCCTTCGGCAGCGCCATTACCGAAGAGATAAACTCTTTTTTTGTCCATAGATTTTTCGATTTTGATTTGCTCGTTTTGATATTTTTACATTTGAAAAAGTTTGCAAAACTATAAAAAAAATATGATTCTCGAATAATTTTGCTGTATTATATGCACAAAAATTATTAATCGGATTGAAAACACAATAAAAACTCAAAATAATTTTGCCGTTTCAAAATAATGTTTTACCTTTGCTGCCGTAAAAACGAAAAAATAAAATGGCAAACGAACATTTTTACATCAAAAATTCGCAATTGACGCATGAAAAAATGTGTCAGTTTATGCCACACGCCCCCCCCTAAAACCAGTAACCGACAATCTATTTATAAATTCTGTATTAAACAGACCGAAAATTTTTTCGGGCGGTTTATCTTTGTTTTGGGATGAATGGAAAAGTTTTTCATTCATCCCAAAATTATTTGGGGGCATTTCCTTTTTCTTCGGGGCTTCCTGCAATGTTTTCGGCTCAAGCCAAATCGTTTTCGGCTCAAGCCAAACCATTTTCGGCTCAAGCCAAAATGTTTTCGGGTCAAGCCAAATTGCTTTTGGGTCAAGCCAAATCGTTTTCGGCTCAAGCCAAACCATTTTCGGGTCAAGCCAAATTGCTTTCGGCTCAAGCCAAATCACTTTCGGCTCAAGCCAAATCACTTTCGGCTCAAGCCAAATTGCTTTCGGCTCAAGCCAAATCTATTTCGGGTCAAGCCGAATCCCTTTCATCTCAAGCCAAATCACATTTGGATATAAAAAATCATTATTTACAAACAATTTAATTTTTATTGTATGACAACACATGATTGGTTGCCCTACGGGCACGAACTTCGCCACAAGTTGGCAGTATTAATCTTCACAATCCTGATCGGCGATCTTCGTATCAAGGCAGGGCTGAGCGCCAAAACGCCTCCCGGCGACTGGTATGACACCGTTTACACGCCGCAATGCACCATTTTTTGCACCGCGTTCGACGTGTGGAACGACATCTCGACCCGTACGCCCGTCGCTCTCGACGACCTCAACGCTGCGGAAGAAGAGTTTATCCCCTTAGTCAGGAAACTCTACAATTTTGTTCGGGAAAACCCGGTAATTACCGACGGCGACCTCGAAAAAATGGGATTTCCGAAACATTCATCAGGCGGACACAGCCCGTCTCCGGTCGCCGAACACGCACCTTTCATCAGGGCGCGCGCCGACGAAGCCCGTACCGTCGGTTTCCACTATGGCGCATCGGAAAACTCGAGATCCAAACCCGAAGGTCAGCACGGCATAGAGGTCATATCGACAATCAGCGACGCCATTCCTGTGCTGAAAGACCTGACACGCTCCGATTTCGATACTCACACGCCGCTCAAGCTGACGTTTTCAGACGAAGACCGCGGTAAAAAACTGTGGTTCGCCGCACGCTGGGAAAACACCCGCGGACAGAAAGGTCCTTTTGGAGAAATTCAAAGCGTGATCATTCCGTAGGAACAGTTAACAAACAAAACAGTATGACAGCCGGCTCTGCAAGGTATCGCACGAAAGAATCTTTTAAAGTGAATGTTAAAAACAATTTGCGATGCCTTGCAGAGTCTGGTTTTCATAAAAAAACTATTAAATATTCACTTCTAAATTTTATAAGACAATGAAAATGATTCTTTTAACAATGACGGCGCTCTTCATGTTGAGTGCAAGTTGCGCTGAGGCGCAGGTAACTATTGGGTCGCTCAGCGATCCGCAGGAGTTTTCAATTCTTGAGTTAGTAAGCACCTCCGGAGGTTTGCGGTTGCCGCAACTGACAACAGAACAGCGAGAGACGCTTCAGGCAACTGTGCAATTTCAAACCGAAAAAACAAACAAGGCAAAGGGTTTGCAGATTTTTAACACTACGACAGATTGCATTGAGACCTGGAGCGGTGCGGCTTGGATTTCCAGTTGTCCCTGTAATACTCTCCTTCCTGCTCCGTCGCAGACATCTATGGTGCTTGACATCACGAAACAAGGTGATATAACAGCAGGAGATTACCCTCAATACAGGTTTTACTCCGTTGCCACCGACGGCGAGCCTCTTGCCAAGTCTTTTATTCTTGTTGCTGGCACTTATTACATTTCCAATGTTGATGGTCTTTACTGCGAAAGCAGCCGCACTAGATGTACTGTAAGATTTGGTACTCCTGTCACTACTATTCCCGAAACTAAGGGCGGCGACACATGGACTAAAAAAAGATGGGTAGGTGCTTTCTGGCGGGACGACCAGACCGGCGAGCGTGTTATCGCCTCTAAAGTCTCTAATCCTTCTTCCGATACCTGGTCTGTTTCGATTGAAAACTCCGGCACTACCGGTTCGTGGCTTACTCTTGACGGCAATGGCGGTTACGACCCTAACCTCTGGACAGACAATCCTGACGACGCTGAAGAATTTCAGTTGCCTTCTGCTCGCGTTACAGAAATAGCCAGCAGAACAGGTCATATCCTGTTCCGCATCGGCGCTTTGAGTAAGAACACTCAGACAGACAACTCCTACGACACAAAAATAAAACCGCGTTACGCTAAAGTTATCCTGACTGTCAACAATACACCTTATACAATCTATTGTCGTCAGGGACATTCTGCTGACTATGTTTTTCGTAAAGAAGACAAGGCTACCGGCGGCGATATGACCAATGCAGAGCGCAATCTTGCTGCCAAGTTCAGTCCTTACAACCTTACCAATGAACTCATAAACGAAACAACAACTTTTGCCGCTACCGGCGTAGGTATAGCCACAGATGGATCTTACAAAGGTAAGTTTGTTGACTATCCTACTCAGATTGGCGCTTTCTTTCAGTGGGCAGGAATATCAGGAAACGAAACCTTTGCTTTCCATCCTTCTGCTTATGTATCCTATTGGGTAAACAACTACTTACCCGGTTACTGGAGTGATCTTGGAGCCACTCACGAGACCTGTCCTAAGGGTTGGCGTCGTCCTACTGTTGGCGCTATTAACGATAGCCACCTATTACAGGCTGCCAGTGGATCCGAACTTATGCAGAGTTTGTTTGAAGTGCCCTTCAACGATGCAACCCGCAACCAACACGGTAATAATCATCGTTATTGGGGTTATTACGCTGACGGATACTTTGACCGTTGCGCTATCGCGACTTCTGTAAGCGGTCAAGCAAGTTCCGCCGTCAGTAGGGATACTAAAGACGCTGCTTACATCGGCGTCCTGTATACCAATCCTGCTTCTGACTCCGGCGCCAGCCTTTTTGCGCCCGCAGGCGGTCTCCGCCCCAATAATGGTGCTTCGGTCAGCAGTTCCGGTAATTCCGGTAGCAACGGCTACTACTGGAGTAGTTCTGCCGACGGTACTAGTACCGCCTGGTGCTTGCACTTCGACAGCGATGAAGCTTACCAGAGCTACCTCAGTCGCAGCTACGGCTTCGCGGTGCGCTGTGTGGTGAATGAGTAAGAGGTGTTAGGCACACACTCTGGAACGTGTTAGGCATACACTCTGGAAGGTGTGAGATGCACACGCAGGCAATATGGTGTTTAAAGCAGGCTTAATGTGTCCTGAGCAATCAGCAACTCTTCGTCTGTCGGGATTACGACTGCTTTGACCGCAGAATGGTCGGCGCTGATAATGGTTTCTATGCCTCTTACGCCGTCGTTGCGTGAGTTGTCGAACTTGACGCCCATGTATTCCAGTCCTTCGCAGACAGACTTGCGGGTTTTCCACTGGTTTTCGCCTACGCCGCCGGTAAAGACCAGGATGTCGCAGCCGCCAAGTACTGCTGTATAGGCGCCAACGTATTTTTTGATGCGGTAGTCATACATTTGCAGCGCCAGCTTTGCTCGCCGGTTGCCTGATTCTGCTGCTGCACTGACTTCGCGCATGTCCGACGAGATACCGGTGATGCCCTGAACGCCACTTTGTTTGTTGATTAATTCTGCAACGCCCTGTGCATCTAACTGTTCTTTTTCCATAAGATATGTGAGTACGCCTGCATCGACGTCGCCGCAACGTGTACCCATCATCAAGCCTTCTACCGGCGTCATGCCCATCGAGGTATCAACTGTTTTGCCATAAGCGATTGCTGCGATAGATGCTCCGTTTCCTATATGACAGGTAATTATGCGCTGTTTGTAATAATCCACGCCGAGAAATTCGCAGGCGCGACGGGAAACATATCGATGGCTTGTGCCGTGGAAACCGTAGCGACGGACAGCGTATTTTTCATAGAGAGAGTAGGGGAGTGCGTACATGTATGCGTAATCCGGCATCGACTGATGAAAAGCGGTATCAAAAACTGCTGCCTGCGGCACGTTGGGCAAGATTTCCCTGATACCTTCAATTCCGCTTAAATTAGGGGGGTTGTGCAATGGCGCTAAATCAATACACTCAACGATTTTACGAATCACTTCGCTTGTTATCAACTGGCTTTCGCTGAATTTCTCGCCGCCGTGAACAACTCGATGTCCTACCGCGTCGATTTCCGACAGCGACTTGATGCAGCCATATTCTTTGCTAACTATAACATCTAAAATAAATCGAATACCTGTCTGATGTTCTGTTATTTCTCGTTCAAGAACAACTTTGTTCCCGTCAGGCAGCGTCAGTTTAAGAAATGAACCCGAAAGTCCTATTTTTTCTATTCCGCCCTGCGCCAAAGCTTCTGCTTTGTCCATATCCATCAATTTGTACTTGATAGATGAACTGCCGCAATTTAATACTAATATCTTCATTATTATGATTTGTAAAGAAATTTCACTGTTATATTTTTACCATTCTATCGGCATTTGTCCTGTTTGCCTCAGATATTCATTAGTTTTGCTGAACGGACGGCTACCGAAAAAGCCTCTGAAAACAGATAATGGCGAGGGATGCGCCGACTTAATTATCAGATGACGGAAAGGATCTATAAATGCTCCCTTCTTCTGTGCATAAGCACCCCAAAGAATAAATACTATATTGTCTTTCTCTTCGGCTACTTTGTGAATAACGGCGTCGGTAAACTGTTCCCATCCGCGATTCTGATGTGATCCTGCCTGATGTGCGCGAACCGTGAGCGTTGAGTTTAAGAGCAAAACGCCCTGTTCTGCCCAACATTCAAGATTGCCGGATGTACGAATAACGCCCAAATCGTCTTTTAACTCCTTATATATATTAACAAGTGAAGGCGGTAGCGCAACATTGTTGTCTACCGAAAAACAAAGTCCGTGCGCTTGTCTCGGCTCGTGATAAGGGTCTTGCCCAAGAATTACAACTTTTACTTTATCAAAAGCCGTCTTGTCGAAAGCATTGAAAATAAGGCTTCCTTTCGGAAAGATTTGTGTTGTTGAATATTCCTGACGAACAAAATCAGTAAGGGTTTTGAAATAGGGTTTGTCAAATTCCTCTCCTAACCGCTCTTTCCAGGAAGATTCTATTTTTACGTCAATCATAATTATGTACACTGTCCGACAAAGGTATGAACTTTCTCTATATTTACATTCAAATACTGCACTTTTTCAAAAAAAATGCTCTACCTTTGCATTGATAAATCATAGAATTTATGAAAATAAACGAGCATTATACCGAAATAGGCAACAATTATCTTTTTGCTGAAGTAGCAAAAAAAGTAAGAGAATACAAGGCGAAAAATCCGGATAAAACCGTAATCAGTCTTGGTATCGGAGACATTACTCAGCCTGTTGCGCCTGCCGTAATTGAGGCTATTCATCGCGCAACTGACGAGATGGCTGACGCCCGTACTCTGCGCGGATATGCACCGGATTACGGATACGATTTCCTGGTGCAGGCTATTCTTAAACATGAATTTATCGACAGAGGTATTCTCGTCGAGGAAGATGAAATTATCATCAGCGACGGAGCAAAGAGTGACACGGGAAATATCGGCGACATCATCGGACAGGAAAATACAGTTGCGATTACAGACCCGGCATACCCCGTATATGTTGATACCAACCTGATGACCGGCAGGAAAATCGAACTGCTTCCATGTATGCCTTCTAACGGATTTGTTCCTCCTTTCCCAAAACGATCTGCCGACGTGATTTATCTGTGTTATCCTAACAACCCTACCGGAACCGTCCTGACACGAGACCAGATGAAACCCTGGGTTGATTATGCTATCCGCAACAATTCACTGATACTCTTCGATGCGGCTTATGAAGCGTTTATTTCTCAACCGGATGTCCCTCACAGCATTTTTGAAATCGAAGGGGCGAGACAGGTAGCGATTGAGTTTCGCAGTTTCTCCAAAACGGCTGGTTTTACCGGTCTGAGATGCGGATATACTGTCGTGCCGAAAGAAATTAAGGCTAAGACGTCAAAAGGAGAAACAATATCGCTTAACGCGCTTTGGAAACGCCGGCAATCTACCAAATTCAACGGCACTGCATACATCGTTCAGCGAGGCGCAGAGGCGGTTTATTCTCCCGATGGACAGAGACAGACTCGATCTGCCATTGAATATTATATGGTTAACGCCAAAATAATTAAAACTGCTCTCGAAAGCCTGGGATTGACCTGCTACGGAGGAGTAAATGCTCCTTATATATGGTGTCAAACTCCCGACAGGATGACTTCGTGGGAGTTTTTTGACCTGCTGTTAAACAAAATTCAAGTTGTTGGTACTCCAGGATCAGGTTTTGGTTCTGCCGGAGAAGGATTTTTCCGCTTTACTGCTTTCGGGAACCGCGAATCTACTGTCGAGGCTACCGAAAGGATAAAAACATTGTTTTAATTAACAGTAAAAGCCTTTAATCATAAAACAATAATCATCAAACAAATTTTTTAAACTATGTTAGTTAAAACTTATGCTGCCGCACTGCAAGGCATAGATGCTCAAATTATTACGATTGAAGTCAATTGCAGCAGAGGAATCAAGTTTTTCCTCGTAGGTCTCCCCGACGTAAGTATAAAAGAATCGCACGAACGCATAAATTCAGCGCTGAACGAAAGTGGATACAAGTTTCCCGGTAGACAGATAGTTATCAATATGGCGCCGGCCGACATACGAAAAGAAGGATCGTCATACGACCTGCCGCTTGCAATAGGAATACTTGCCGGTGCAGAAAAAATTGAACACGATCGCATCGGCGATTTTATAATTATGGGCGAACTGTCGCTCGACGGCTCGCTTAAAACCGTGCATGGCGTATTACCGATCGCAATTAAAGCCAGGGAGTGCGGTTTTAAAGGAATGATTCTTCCCGCAAGCAACGCAAGAGAAGCTGCTGTAGTAAAAGACCTTGAAGTGTACGGCTGCAAAAATCTTGCGGAAGTAATAAAGTTTTTCAATGATGAAATAACTCTTGAACGTACTGTTGTTAATCCTCGCAGGGAGTTCTACGAAAAACAGTCGTTTATCGACTCTGATTTTGCGGAAGTAAGAGGACAGGAAAATGTAAAGCGCGCAGTAGAAATTGCCTGCGCGGGAGGACACAATATTATAATGGTGGGAAGTCCGGGTGCCGGAAAAAGTATGATTGCAAAAAGGATTCCTTCAATATTGCCCCCGCTTACTTTAAGAGAAAGCCTCGAAACTACAAAGATCCACTCTGTGGCAGGAAAAATAACCAACAATGATTCGCTTATCGCCATACGTCCGTTCCGGGTTCCGCATCACACTATTTCTCACGTCGCGATGGTCGGAGGGGGCTCATATCCGCGGCCGGGAGAGATATCGCTGGCTCACAATGGAGTTTTGTTTCTCGACGAGATTGCCGAATTTAGCAGGCAGGTGCTGGAAGTACTTCGCCAGCCGCTCGAAGATCGAAAAATTACTGTCGCAAGGGCTAAACAGACTGTAGAATTTCCTGCCGGGTTTATGCTTGTCGCTGCAATGAATCCCTGCCCGTGCGGTCATTACAACAATCCGTACAAAGCGTGCACATGCTCAACGCAACAGGTGCAGAAATATCTGAACCGTATTTCAGGACCGCTTATGGACCGTATCGACATTCAGGTTGAGATCGTCCCGGTGAAGTTTGAGGCAATATCTAATGTTCGACCGACAGAATCAAGTGAAGAAATTCGCGACCGCGTTGTTAGTGCGAGGCAGATTCAAACTGACCGGTTCAAAAACGAAGAAGGAATATACTGCAACTCTCAAATGACTGCCCGCCTCTTAAACAAATATGCTATGCCGGATGCTGCCGGGCTTGCCAGATTGAAAAACGCTATGGAACGACTTTCTTTATCTGCTCGCGCTTATGATAAAATATTGCGCGTGTCTCGAACTATTGCAGACCTCGAAGGTGAAAGAGACATCAAACAGGAATATATTGCTGAAGCAATTAGCTATCGTAACCTCGACCGCGAAAACTGGGCTGAAATGATTTGAGCAACTGCTTCAGAAACTCAATGCTTTCCTTATATATAATGGAATTGATGGTCTTCAAAACAATTATATAAAGACTTCCTGATATAATTATTTTAGCAGCAAAAAGAATGTATATATTTTTTATCTGCTGTGTGATTAATGCTGTTATTATGAAGCATCCGACGGTGATAATCAGATACGGAGAAATGTCTTTTACTGCTTCTGCAAGTTTTATTCCAACTAATTTTTTTACATAGTGATGCCATACGAACAGGCTTGATAATGATATTGATACGTAGACGGTTATCATCGTGAATATGCCTGACGATGCAAGCAGAATGACTGACACGATCTGAACTGTGCCTGTTATTACTGTTACGTTCATATATATGTTGGATTTCCCGTGGGTAAAAATAAGACTGGTAAATATTGTTGAAAGAAACTGCATGGACGCCCAGATACAGAACAGCTGAAGGTAAGGTGAGGAAGGTAACCATTTTTCTCCGATCGTGATTATTATAAATTCATCGGAGACAAATGCAAGTCCTAACAGTAAAGGAAATGATACAAAGGCTCCAAAGCGGATCAGCTTGCGAAGAGCATTTACCTGACGGGCTTTATCGTAGCCGGTCCGGACGAGCACAGGATGTGTGACGGATGATATCATTGTCGTTACGAGTGAACAGCCCATCGATGCCCATTTCTGTCCCTGACTGTAGATGCCTGTTTCTCGTTTTCCGAACATTCTTCCGATGATTACTGAAAATATATTATTATTTATTTGTATAAAAATCCACGTCACGAGGATCTTTATACTGAAGGGGAACATTGCTCTTAACGGGGACAGGTCTAAAGAAAGCGACGGCTTCCACGGGGAGATAATTATTTTTAATATTGAGCCGAGGGTTATGAATATTAAGGTCTGGATGACAAGCGCCCAGTATGCGCAGCCATTAAGAACGAGTAGCAGTCCGGACAGACAGGCTGTTATGAGTGACATTATGTCTATTATTGCCAGCTGTTTTATTTTAATGTTTTTATATAAATATGTGTATGAGGACGTGGAAATTCCTCCGATGAGAAATGTAAGGAACAGGACGCGAGAAATTAATGTCAGTGAAGGCTCGTGAAAGTACTGCGCTATCAGAGGAGCGGAAAAGAAGAGCGCGATATAAATTACGGAACCCGCGATGACCGAAAACCAGAACACGGAATTATAGTCTTTGTCTGATGCGTCCTGTTTGTTTGTCAGAGCGGTGGAAAATCCGCTATTGATTATCGTGCCGGCAATACCGGTGAATATGGACAGTTCTGCAACAAGTCCGTAGTCCTCTTCGCTTAACAGTCTGGCGAACACGATGCCAAAGATTAATCCCACTGCCTGTTGAACGGCGATACTGAAGCCCCCCCAGAATAATCCTCTGGCAGTCTTTTGCTTTAATCCGGGTTCTAACTGGTTAGACACTGACAAGTTTTATCTTCAGTTACTTCCTGCGAAGTTAGCAGTTTTCCCCAGTCCTTCCGGTCCCATCGCGAGGTAGCCCGAATCGGCAAACAGGTCATGACCGGTAATCACGGCGGCGTCTTCGCTTAACAGGAATGTGATTGCTGATGCTATCTGTGAAGGCTCTTGCAAGTGTTGAAGGATATGGTATTCTTCCCAGGCTTTAGGAACGCTTTCCCGGGTGCCATCAGGAGTCGCCTTTGCCACTTCATCTGTCCATACCCAGCCCGGGCTTACACAGTTGACTCTTACAAAGGGCGCGAGGTCGAGCGCGGCGCATCTGATGAGCTGCTTTACTGCTCCTTTGGCTGCATTGTATGTCCATCTGAGGGGCTGTGCAATATGTCCCGATATACTTGACACGCACACTATTGCTCCTTCTTTTCTCTTCCTTTGACCGACGAACTCGGCGATCATTCGGGCATACGCTGCGGGACCTGACATAAATGTGTGCTTCCAGTCTTCATACGTCGCGTCCATTGCTTTAGCCGTAAACGGGAACGCGTTGTTTACTAAGAAGTCTAATTCTCCAAACAATTCTCTCCCTTTTGCTATCAGGATAGACGGAGTTTCCTTCTCTCCCATATCGCAGGCTAAAAAATGCACCCTGTCGCCATACTTTTTCCTCAATTCTAACAGCGTCGTCTCCCCTGTTTTTTCATTGCGTCCACAAAACAGCACGCTTACTCCCTCTGCCAGCAATCTCTCTGCCGTTGCCTTTCCGATGCCCCTTGATCCACCAGTTACGATGGCCGCTTTTCCTTTTAATCCGTTCATGATATAAATGTTTTAGATAAAAAATAGAATTATTACATACAAAGGTAAATAAATTTTTTTTAATAACAAATATTTTTTCAAACAAACAAGTTTTTTTCTTCTATTTATAATATATTTCATGATAATGGACAAATAAAAATAATTCGGAATCATTCTTAATAACGAATTTTTTTAAAAAAAATGCGAAAAAATTTGGAAAATCAAAATATATGTATTACCTTTGTAGCCGGAAATATATAAAATATAATGACACATTATTATATATACAGAAAAAACAGCATGGCGGTAAACCCCGTTTTAAAATATGTAGGACAATATTTTAAAAAATGTCTTACAGCTTTTAAAGACTGTCTTACAGCTTCGCAAAACTGTCTTACAGCTTTTAAAAACAGTCTTACATCTTCACAAAACTGTCTTACAGCTTTTAAAAACAGTCTTACATCTTCGCAATACTGTCTTACAGCTTTTAAAAACTGTCATACAAATTTCAAAACGAACAAACAAGAAATAAAAATTAATATATTATAAACAAATAAATTTTAAAAAAATGAGAAATAATGACTACATTCCAGTAGAAGAGAGCAAATTTTATGCGTGGGAAGTCAACTTTGTAAACATCGCCAAAATAAGTTATGAAGTTTGGGGAATTCCGGAATACAAATGGGAAGAACTGTTAAGTGAACAGGAAGAATATCACGACAAATATGCCCTCTCGAACGATCCGCAGACACGTACATCTGCCATCGTCTTTGCCAAAAACACCGCCCGCAAGACATTTACCTCCGTTTTGAGGAAAGTAATCAAAGGCTATATCACCTATAACCTTAATGTAACAGACAATAATCGCAAAACGTTAGGTCTTCCGATTCATAAAACGACCCGTACGCCATCACCGAAACCAACAGAGAAAGCAGATTTTGACATTAAACAAGAAACAGGAAGCCGACTTAACGTCCACTTTCGCTATCGCTATTCCGACCAGGAACAAATAGCAGCCCGGCCGCCCTTTATTCATGGAATAGAAATAACGTGGGCAATACTTAAAACCCATCCGGAATCATATAACGACCTGATACACTCGGTGTTCGACACACGGTCGCCCTACACATTCCAGTTTGACATCAAAGACGCAGGAAAAAAATTCTTCTGCGCCCTGCGCTGGGAAAATACACGCGGAGAAAAAGGACCGTGGAGCGAAATAAAAAGCGCGATAATACCATAAAAAAACCTTTTCCTCACATTATATTAACAAAAGAACAAAAATGTTTTCAGGAATAGTAGAAGAAGTCGCAACAGTAATCGCCGTCACACCCGATAAAGACAACCTCAATATAAGACTTCAATGCACATTCGCCGGAAGCTTAAAAACAGATCAAAGTATATCACACAATGGCGTTTGTCTGACCACAGTCACCGTTGAAGGCAACACATACACCGTCACAGCAGTCAGGGAAACCCTCCTTCGCTCAAACCTTGGAACATTAAAACCAGGCGACAAAGTAAATGTAGAGCGCAGCATTCAAATAAACGGACGATTAGACGGCCATATCGTCCAGGGACACGTCGATACAACCGCCATCTGCACACAGGTAGAAGACACATCCGGAAGTTGGCTCTATACATTTCAATATACCATCGACAAAGAAAAAGCAAAACAAGGATACATAACAGTAGAAAAAGGATCAATCTGCGTAAACGGCGTCAGCCTTACCGTATGCAACTCCAGGCAAAACAGTTTCCAGACCACAATAATCCCATACACCTACGAACAAACAAATTTCCACAACATCACAGCCGGAACAGTCGTAAACCTCGAATTTGACATCATAGGAAAATACATAAGCAAAATCACAACAATTATATAAACCCGGATGAAAGAAATTATCCCGACCGAAACAAAAACAGAAACCGCTGTACTCGTCGGACTAATCACATCCGGTCAGCGAGAATCACAGTCAAAAGAATATTTAGACGAATTAGAATTTCTGGCAACAACCGCCGGTATCCGTTCAATCCGCAGATTCACACAAAAGACCGAAACACCACATCCGGTAACATTTGTCGGTTCCGGAAAACTGCAGGAAATAAAAACATTTGTCGAAGACGAAAACAATAGCATCAGAATGGTAATCTTTGACGATGAGCTCACCCCAAAGCAATTGCGCAACATTGAATCAGTCTTAAAAATTAAAATAATGGACCGCACAAGTCTAATATTAGACATCTTTGCCTCCCGCGCACAAACCGCCCACTCTAAAATACAAGTCGAACTGGCGCAATATAACTACATGCTTCCTCGCCTGAAACGCCTCTGGACACACCTTGAACGCCAAAGTGGAAGCGGTAGCGGCGGATTCCGCATGAGAGGACCCGGAGAAACCCAGTTGGAAACCGACAAAAGAATAATATTAGAAAAAATATCCAGACTAAAAGCCGATTTAAAAGAAATAGACAAGCAACAATTTACACAGCGTCAGAATCGCGGAAAATTAGTCCGCGTAGCGCTTGTCGGATATACCAACGCAGGAAAATCAACACTGATGACTCTTTTAACAAAATCAGAAGTCTTTGCAGAGAACAAACTCTTTGCAACTCTTGATACCACTGTTCGCAAAACAACAATCGACAACCTCGCTTTTTTGCTGTCAGACACCGTTGGCTTTATCCGCAAACTTCCCGCAGAACTAATTGAATCATTCAAATCAACACTCGACGAAGTTCGTGAGGCAGACCTTCTCGTCCATGTAGTAGACATTTCTCACCATTCATTTGAAGAACATATTGAAGTAGTCTCCAAAACTCTAACGGACATAACAGGCGAAACCAAGCCAAATATAATAGTCTTCAATAAAATAGACGCCTTTACATTTATAGAAAAAGACTCAGATGATTTAACGCCTTTAACCCGTGAGAATATCACGCTTGACGAACTGAAACAGTCATGGATCAGCAGACTCAACGAAAACTGTGTATTTATTTCAGCTCGTGAGAAACAAAATATAGAAGAGCTGAAAGAGATGCTGTACAGTAAAGTACGAGAAATCCATATACAGCGATTTCCTTATAACGATTTTCTCTTTCAGCATTACGAAATTTGATATATAAAAAACTTTTTCTAACTTTGCCTCCTAAAGATAAAAAATAATAACAAATAACAAATAATAACAATGAAAAGAATATTATTTACTTTAGTTTTGGTAAGCATCGCTTTGTCGGCTTATTCACAGAAAAATCTGTCGCTTGGAATTAAATCCGGATATTCAAGAATGAACGGATACAATCTCAAAGGTATGCAGTATGGCGTAGACGTTGCATATCAGTTTGGATACGCGATAGAAGCTGCAGTTACTGGAATTTACAGTCCTGCGTTGCCAAGTTCATATACAGGATATGATTACTCTCTTCTGTCTGCAAGTCTTGACCTGAGATTCTATCTTATTCAGCAAGAGATATGGGGGACCGGTCCTGCTATTGGAGGACAGTTTTTCAGTCTAAAAAACAAGAACGAAGAATATGGCGCTGATAATTTGCCTGGGTTTAATCTAGGATGGCACGCGAGAGTATTTATTACGGATGATCGAAACCTGCAACTCAATGGCGGCTGGCGTTATACTAATGCACAGACTGAACATGCTTATCACCTGTTTTATTTAGGGTTGGCTTACACGCTTGATATTCGTTAGGTATATTGTGAACTCTGCTATCCAGAGACACAGTACAAGCGGAAGGCAAGCGATGTCGATATGCTGAGGAATCCATTGCAAGAAAAGTAAAAATACAGTTAACAAATAAAAATTTATAGAGTGATACAGAGTAAATACTTTGTATCGCTTTTTTGTTATGGTACTTGCAAAACCAATCAGGTACAGCGGATTTAGCCAAATGATATTCCAGTTTGATGATACGCATGGATGTGTAGAAAAGAGCATGAGAAATGCTACTATAATCCCGCCTGCTCCTGCCGTCATGAACAATAATGCAAACGGAAGCCGGAATATGGTCTTCTTCTTAATCGAGCAAAGATTTATTATCAGATAGAAAAAAAATAATGAGGTGAAAACTGACAGCGGATTTGACAGAAAAGATGTTGATGCTTTTGTCTCTGTTGCTGCTGATGATGAAATATTATTGCTGCTGATGACTGATGTGATTATTGGCTTTCTAATGCCGTCCGGAAACTGAATGTAAGTATTGTTGAGCGTTTCACTAAGTTTAGCTGGCAAAAAAAGTGATGTGCGTCTGGAGATCAATGAGTCGGCGCCGCTTCCGATGACGATGTCGATGCCAAATTTCATCCACGGATATGGTGATGTACATTCGTGTACCAAATCTCTTAAAGTGATTTTTTTATCCTGTTCGGGATATACTAAAATTCCTCCACAGTATTTTTCTATTATATCGCGAGGTCGAAGTGTGCAGTTGTCAAAGAAATAATTGTAACGATATTCTATGTTCTCTGGTAGAAGATTTTTATTGATTTCCTGAACTAATAAGGGCTTTATACTGTCGGGAATGTTGAGGGTCTGTTCTATTATCTGTGCACCGGAAGTGATGTATGCGCGTTTGAAATGTATATAAGGTTCTGAACTTAGATAGTAGTCGGTCTCGCCTCGAACAAAGTTATACATGAAATTTTTGCGTGACGTGTCAAAAGTACCCCAGTTGAAAACGATGTCTGTTGATGTTTCTGTATTCTGAAGCCTGAGCGCTGTGTGTCCGTAGATTGTATAGATCTCCGTGTTTCTTGGACTAACGGTCAGGAGACTGATTTGCAGGCTGTCTTGATGCTGTGAATGGACTGGTGATATTGACAGCATGGTTAATATATATATAATGTGTTGTTTCATTTATTCGTCTTCTGAGAAGTTTTCAACTAAGATTTCACGGTATGCATTGAATATTTTTGATTTGGAGACGAAGCCGAGATAGTGTCCCTGTTCATCTATGACGGGGAGGTTCCATGCTTTGGTATCGTCAAAGGTTTGCATGATTTTTTCCATTTTCATGGTTACGGATATTTTTGCAGGTGGAGAGACCATGAATTGCTTGACTTTGAAGCGTTCGTATAGCTCGGGACGAAACATTATGTTGCGTATATCATCTATCAGGACTATGCCGCGAAGGATATTGCTGTCGTCGGTGACGGGAAAGACGTTGCGGTTTGATTTTGTGATGGTGTTTACTACTTCTCCGAGATTGTTATTCAGATTGACTGATAAAAAGTCTTTCTCAATGACTTCATTTATATTTAATAATGTGAGTACTGCTCGGTCTTTGTGGTGAGTAAGGAGTTTTCCTTTTTGCGCTAGTCTTGATGAATAGAGGCTGTACCGGTCAAATGTCAGTATGGTGATATAGGCGCTGAGGGTTACTATCATCAAGGGCAGGAAGAGATCGAAACCGCCGGTGAGTTCGGCTATCAAAAAGACTGCGGTAAGGGGGGCGTGCATGATTGCGGACATCATGCCTGCCATGCCCATGAGTGCGAAGTTTTCTACCGGTAAATGTATGCCTGCCATGCCAAAAGCATACGAGAATGTAAAACCGACGATTGATCCAAGATATAGCGACGGTGCAAAAATTCCTCCGCAGCCGCCGCCGCCGTTTGTGGCTGAGGTTGCAAATACTTTTATTAATATTATTATTATAAAAAATATTATCAGTCCAAAAGCGCTGCTTCCAAGGTTTTTTAAAGGGCTGCCGTATAGAAGGCTGTCGTAATTATTGGTTAGAAGTCCTCCTATTATATTATATCCTTCTCCGTAAAGGGCTGGAAATAAAAATATCAGTATACTCAGAATTATAGCTCCTAAAAAGAATTTCTTCCAGAAAGTTCCCAACTTTCTAAAGATTTTTTCTATCCATATTGATACATGCGTGAAATAGAGGGAGATAAGTCCGCAGGCTATGCCTAATCCCAATACATAAGGAATACGGGTCATGGCGAAACTTTCTGTTTGCTGGAACTTGAACATTGCTTCTGTTCCTGTTAATATAAATGTCACTGTTGCTGCTGTGATGGAGGCGGTGAGAAGAGGCAGGACGGAGGTAGCGGTCAGGTCGAGCATCAGAACTTCTATCGTGAACAGCAGTCCGGCTACTGGCGCTTTGAATATGCCTGCAATCGCACCTGCGGCTCCGCATCCGACCATGAGCATCAACGTTTTATGTTCCATTTTAAACATTCTCCCGAGATTTGATCCAATCGCGGATCCGGTAAGAACTATCGGCGCTTCTGCTCCTACTGATCCGCCGAATCCGATAGTAATTGAACTTGCGGTGAGTGAAGACCATATATTATGCAGTTTGATCCTGCTTTTCCGCTGTGAAATGGCGTAAAGAATCTTTGTTACTCCGTGACTTATATCATCCCGGACTATATATTTGACTAAAAGTCCGGCAAGTAAAATACCTGCCGCGGGATAGATAAGGAAGAGGAAGTTCATACCGCTGATCATCGCATGACCGGTTAGAAAATGCTGAATCAGATGTATTATTTCTTTCAGGATCAGCGCCGCGATCGCAGTCGCAATGCCCGTCACGAAACTTAGCATGAGGATAAAGTATCGTTCGCGAATATGCTTCTCTCTCCATATCAGCAGCGAATCGAACCATGATTTATCATTTTTTCTTTTACTCATTATATATATATGTATAACGCTGCAAAGGTACGAAAAATAATTATGATTTATGAATTATGAATTAATATTTTTTTTTTGGAATATGAAAAATAGCTCTTTCTTGCTCTCCAAAGACGTTGGAATATGAAAAATGGTTCTTTCTTACCCGCCAAACTGTTGGGGAGGTGAAAAATGACTCTTTCTGGCGTAACCAACTGTTTATGATGGAAAAAAGAACCATTTCTTCAGCAGCAATCTGTTTGGGAGAAAAAAAAGAATCATTGCTTTCATGCCAAGCTGTTTGGGACGAAAAAAAAGAATCAAAACCGGAATTATAGTGGACTTTAAGCCCGTTTCAAAATATTTTTTTAAAAAACACACTTTTTTTTAGAAAAACTATTGCAGAATAAAAAAAAAATATTACCTTTGCATAAACTTTTAAATAAAAATATTATGTTACGAATTAGAAAACCGCTATTTAGCATCTATCCAGTTGCATCACACTGTGGATTTATGACGTATGTAAGTGCGAAAATCTCATTATCTACCGAAAAGGTAAAAAATGAATTAAGCGAATTGCAAACAGCCTTTGACGTCAAACTTAAGATCGAAAAAGCAATCGAAGACTGGCAAAAACTGTCGCCTCTCACACTGGAAATCGAAGAAGCAGACAAAAGGCAGGATACTGCACTGACAGCGCTTCGATCACTTGCAAAATCCCAGACATTCGAGCTCAGCAAGCAAAATGCAGACGCCGCAAAAAGAGTATATGAAATGCTGATGAGCTACAAGAATGTAAACTCAAAGCCGTATTCACAGCAGACAGGAGATATCGAATCTATCCTCAGAGAGCTTGCAACCAGATACAGCGGCGACGTTACGTGGATGATGCAGTACGCATCCTCAACCACAGCCCATATCGCAGAGCTGAAAAACGCAAGTATAGCGTTTAGAGACATTCTGGAAAAAAGAGATGAATATTACGACACCAAGCCGGAAGTAAACTTCAAAGAAATCAGGAAAGAAATAGAACCGATATTCTTCAGAATAGCAGAAGTTCTGGAAGCAAACTCGGAAACAAATGAAGACCCGGGATTCATAGCGCTCATAAAAAAAATTAATCATGAAATCCACCGCTTGAACCGTGAACACAGATTTAAACACTATGACATCACAAAAGCGCAGCCGGCTCCGATTCCGGTTCAGAAATATACCGGTCTGCCAGTAACTCCGGTGCCTGTAATACTGTTTAAGACAGAAGAAAAAACAGTCCCCCTCGAAATAGGACGAGACTTCAATATAAGTTTCACAGATAACGTCGAAGTCGGTAACGCAAGTTTGAAAATACACGGGATAAGAAAATTCAAAGGAAGCAAGTTCTTTACCTTCGTAATAGAGAGAACATTATGAATTTTCCAAACATTTTTTCGCGAAGCAGCAAAGACAAGCTGGATAAAAGTCTGTCGAAGACCAAAGACAGCATGTTCAACAAGTTAGCACGGGCGATAGCAGGCCGGTCAACAGTAGACGAAAATATATTAGACGGATTAGAAGAAGCCCTCATCACATCCGATGTCGGAGTAGAAACCACACTCAAAATAATCGGAAAAATAGAAGAAAGAATCGCCCGTGATAAATATATCAACAGCAAAGAGCTGAACAGCATACTTCGCGACGAAATCACTGCCATGCTGACAGATAACAGATCAGAAACAGACGGATTTTCGATCCCGGACACATCAAAACCATACGTCATCATGGTAGCAGGCGTCAACGGCGTTGGGAAAACAACAACAATCGGCAAACTCGCATACCAGTTCACCAAAGCAGGAAAAAAGGTATACCTCGGAGCCGCAGACACCTTTCGAGCTGCCGCCGCAGACCAAATAACCATCTGGGGCGAACGGGCAAACGCGACCGTAATAAAGCAGCAGGCGGGATCAGATCCCGCCTCAGTCGCGTACGACACCCTCAGTTCGGCGACAGCAAACAAGGCAGACGTAGTCATAATAGACACCGCAGGCAGATTACACAACAAGATCAATCTGATGAACGAGCTGACAAAAATAAAAAACGTAATGAAGAAAATAGTCCCGACCGCCCCCGATGAAATACTGTTAGTATTAGACGGATCCACCGGACAAAATGCTTTCGAGCAGGCGCGTCAGTTCACAGCCGCGACAGAAGTCAATGCCCTCGCAATCACCAAACTAGACGGCACCGCCAAAGGAGGCGTAGTAATAGGAATATCCGATCAGTTCAAAATACCCGTAAAATACATCGGAACAGGCGAAGGAACAGATGACCTGCAAATTTTTAACCGGAAAGAATTTGTAGACACACTGTTCAGCGATTAGCAGGCAAAAAAATATTAATTACATTTAACACAAAAACACTTGCAAAAAAGAAAAAAAACAAATAACTTTGCAAATCAAATTTTTAAACAAGAAAACAATAAAAAAAAACAACACAAACAAAATGAATCAAATGATTGATATACGGGAACTTAACCAGAAGATAGAAAGCAAAAGCCAGTTCATAAACCTGATCCTCAAAGGAATGGATAACGTGATAGTAGGACAGAAACACTTGGTAGAATCACTCCTGATCGGGTTGCTGTCCGATGGACACATCCTACTCGAAGGCGTCCCCGGATTAGCCAAAACCTTAGCTATCAAAACACTTGCATCGCTCATAGAAGCCAAATACAGCAGGATACAGTTCACCCCGGATTTGCTTCCCGCAGATGTAACAGGAACGATGATTTACAGTCAGAAAAAGGAAGAATTCATAGTCAAGCACGGACCGGTATTCGCAAATTTCATCCTTGCTGACGAGATAAATCGCGCACCGGCAAAAGTTCAGAGCGCACTGCTCGAAGCCATGCAGGAAAGGCAGGTAACGACAGGAGACCAGACCTACACACTGCCCGAGCCCTTTTTAGTACTCGCAACTCAGAACCCAATCGAGCAGGAAGGCACATATCCATTGCCCGAAGCGCAGGTAGACCGTTTCATGCTAAAAGTCATCATCAACTATCCAGTGAAAGAAGAAGAAAAACAGATTATACGTCAAAACATTAGCGGCGACAAAATAAACATCAGCCCCGTATTAAAAAAAGAAGAAATAACAGAATCCCGCAAAATAGTACGCGAAGTCTATCTCGATGAAAAAATAGAAAAATACATCGTCGACATAGTCTTTGCGACCCGCTATCCCAAAGAACACGGATTACCCGCATTGCAGGACATGATAACCTTCGGAGCATCGCCCAGAGCATCAATCAACCTCGCCCTCGCCTCACGCGCCTACGCCTTCATCAAACGCCGCGGCTACGTCATACCCGAAGACATTCGCGCCGTATGCTTCGACGTCCTCCGTCACCGAATCGGATTATCATACGAAGCAGAAGCCAGAAACATGATCACAGAAGAAATTATCAGCGAAATACTCAACAAGGTAGAAGTACCATAATGGAAACATCAGAACTGTTAAAAAAAGTCCGTCAAATAGAAATAAAAACTAAAGGACTGTCACGCAACGTCTTTGCAGGACAATATCACTCCGCTTTTAAAGGACGGGGAATGTCATTCTCAGAAGTACGTGAATATGAGTTCGGCGACGACATTAGAGACATAGACTGGAACGTAACCGCAAGATATTCCAAGCCCTACATCAAGATTTACGAAGAAGAAAGGGAGCTCACCGTAATGTTACTCGTCGACATTTCAGGCAGTCGCAATTTCGGCTCCCACACCATGTTTAAGCGCGATATGATCACCGAAATCGCCTCAACGCTCGCATTTTCAGCCATTCAGAACAACGACAAGACAGGAGTAATATTTTTCACCGACAAAATAGAAAAATTCATACCTCCCCAAAAAGGAAAAAGTCATATACTTTACATAATCAGAGAATTGCTCAACTTTGAACCAAGTCAAACACAAACAGACATCACGCAAGCATTACGCTATCTAACCAACGCCATCAAGAAACGTTGCACCGCATTTATCTTCTCAGACTACATCGACAAAGGAGACTACAGACACGCATTAACAATCGCCAACCGCAAACACGATATAGTAGCCGTTCAAGTATACGATCGCAGCGAAACAACAATACCGAACATCGGATTAATGAAAGTCCGCGATCCCGAAACAGGTAGAGAAACATATATTGACACATCTTCACGCACAGTTCGCGAATCCTACGGGCAGTGGTGGAAAAATCGTCAACAAGAAATGAGCAGCAATTTTAAGCGCAGCCACGTTGATTCCATATCGATCAGGACAGATGAAGACTATGTAAAAGCGCTAATGATGCTTTTTCACAAACGCAGTTAACAACACACACAAAATGTTAAATAAAATACTCATTATTATTGCAATAGCCACAGTTGGAATCTCTTGCAGTAAACAGACCGCCAGAATACAGGAGCAACAAATACATATTCCCGATTTCAATGCAGACAGCGCATATCAATACACCTTATCGCAGGTAAATTTCGGATACAGAATCCCAAACACACCATCACACGCTGCCTGTGCAGCATATTTGGCAGATAAACTGAAAAACTTCGGCGCACAAGTAACAATCCAGGAAACCACACTGCATTTACTTGACGGCACTCCGATTAACATCAGTAATATCATTGGAGAATTTCAGCCGGAAAAGAAAAATCGAGTACTGCTTTGTGCCCACTGGGATTCACGTCCATTTGCCGACCAGGACCCAAATCCAGCAAATAAAAATAAACCAATTGACGGCGCAAACGACGGCGCAGGTTCGTGTGCAGCACTTCTCGAAATAGCACGACAAATCAGCATTTTACCGCCAGTAATCGGAGTCGACATAATATTTTTTGATGCAGAAGACTGGGGAAATAATTATTCAGATGCATCAAGTTTGCATCATGGAGAATGGTGTATGGGCTCAGCATATTGGGCGAAAAATCCGCACAAGTCCGGTTACAGAGCGAATTACGGAATATTACTTGATATGGTAAGTGGAGCGGACGCACAATTTTATCAAGAATACTATTCAGTAGAATATGCGCCGCATGTTGTAAAAAAAGTTTGGGATGCAGCGCGCGCCACAGGTTACGAAAACTTTTTCCCTGACAAAAAAATCAGCGGCATAGAAGACGACCACAAACAAATAAATCTATACCGCCGAATCCCATGTATAGACATTATACAATACGATCCGGACAGAGCGACAGGCTTTGCTGCATTTTGGCACACACTGAATGATAACATGGAACACGTTAGCCGCGAAACATTGAAAGCAGTCGGACAAACTGTATTATATGTTATTTACAAAGAAAAATAAACAGGAGTAATTATCTATCTTACGCTTCGCCCACAGGACCCATTATCTGCGGAGTAAATCCCGGAGGCGTTTGCAAGCGTATTTCTCCGTATTGCGATTCATATTTTTTGATATTATCCATCAGAGCGAGAAACAAACGCTTAGCATGTTCGGGAGTAATAATAATACGCGACTGAACCTTTGCCTTTGGTACGCCAGGCATCATTCTCACGAAATCAAGAACAAACTCCGAAGACGAATGAGCAATAATCGCCAAATTAGAGTATACACCTTGAGCAACTTCCTCATTTAATTCAATCTGCATATTGTTTTGCTGTACATTTTCCATAAAAGAAATTTTTTGTTGTTAATTAAGTTGCAAATGTACAAAATTTTTTTTGCATTTAGAAATCGCTAAAAAACGATAGACACTTTCCTCGGAACAGTCAGATTTAAAACAAAAAAATCACAAAATTTACACAATGGTTTTTTATAGAACAAAAAAACAGTACCTTTGTGTTTTAATAAATCAAAATATATGCAGATTGAAGAAAATATAAAATTAGCACTCAATGGTTTGGCAGACCACAAGTTTCGCTCCTTTTTGACGATGCTTGGAATTATTTTCGGCGTAGCATCTGTTATTTCTATGCTTTCCATTGGCGAGGGAGCAAAGCGAGAAGCAATTGCAAAATATCAGGATTTAGGCGTGAATAATATTATTGTTCGCGATAAAAATCTGTCAGATGAAGAGTTGGAAGAAGTCCGCTCAAAATTTTCGCAGGGACTTTCTACAAAAGATGCACAGGCTATTTTTGAAATTGTACCAAACATAGAATGTATATCTTCGCAAACCGAAATCAATGCCGAAGTTAAATATACAGACAAGTCTGTAAAATCGACTGTAGTAGGAGTTACGCCTGATTTTTTCAATATGACAAATTATCATCTCAAAAGCGGTGAATGGCTAAATGAAACACATAATACACATCGCAAAAAAGTTTGTTTGCTCGGTGCAGGTGTAGCATCTACGCTTTTTCGTCAGGAAGATCCTGCCGGAAAAATGGTAAAAATAGAAGACCAGTGGCTTGAAGTTGTCGGTGTCCTTAATTCTAAGGCACTTTTCACAGAAACTGTCGGCGAACTTGCCGCACGTGATTTGAACAATGACGTTTATATGCCGTTTGGAACATTTGTTTCTCGATTCGGAGCGGAAAAACCCTTACAGAGCGAAGTCAGTCAGATAACAATAAAAATTAACGATTCAGGACGAATAATTGAAATATCTAACTTGATTCGCGAAATATTAAAACGCCGTCACTTTAATAATGATGATTACAGCATCGTCATTCCTTATGAATTGCTGAAACAGGAAGAAAAAGAACGGCAAATTTATAATTTTCTGCTTGGTGCTATTGCTGCAATATCGTTGATTGTCGGAGGAATAGGTATTATGAATATAATGCTCGCTACGGTTATGGAACGTACACGTGAAATAGGTATCCGTAGGGCTATTGGAGCAAGAAAGAAAGATATTATGCGACAGTTCGTTTCGGAAGCCGTTGCAATCAGTATCACAGGCGGAATTATCGGCGTAGTGTTTGGTGTAGTGCTTTCATTTGTTGTTTCGCTTTTTACTGACGTAAAAACTTCTATCCAATTTTATTCCATTTTTATTGCCTTTGCTTTTTCGGTACTTGTCGGGGTAAGTTTTGGATACCTTCCTGCAAAAAATGCAGCAAACTTAAAACCTGTTGATTCAATAAGGTATGAATAATACTAATTATAATACTATTTATAATATAACACCTCCAGACAGGATTGATGTTTCCCTGAAACCACCCTCATCAAAAAGTATAAGCAACCGGGTGTTGGTCATAAACGCTTTAAGTGGAAATGTTTTTCCGATACAAAACTTGTCAGACAGCGACGATACACGAGTAATGATAGACGCTTTCAATACCGACAATACAACTGTTGATATTGGTGCAGCAGGAACGGCAATGCGTTTTCTAACTGCCTATTTTGCTCAAACCGATGGCGTCAGGATTCTTACAGGCTCTGAACGAATGAAAAACCGTCCTGTGAAGATTCTTGCAGATTCACTTCGCTCTATTGGCGGAGAAATTGAATATCTTGAAAAAGAAGGTTTTCCTCCACTTAAAATAACAGGACACAGATTGCAAGGCGGTAATATTTCGCTTGACGGCAGTGTCAGTTCACAATATATTTCTGCCTTGATGATGATTGCTCCTATGATGAATAACGGGCTGACAATCGATCTTGAAGGACAGGTTGTTTCGTTTCCTTATATTATAATGACTGCGCGATTGATGGAACTGTTTGGCGTGAAACCAAAAATTTACGATAATTCAATCCAAATTTCACAGCAGCAATATGTTCCGCGCGCTTTCAGCGTTGAAAGCGATTGGACAGGGGCGTCTTACTGGTACGAAATCGCTTCATTGGCAAAATGTGAGGTAAATATTACCATTTCTGATTTGAGAAAAAATAGTCTGCAAGGCGATTCAAAAGTGGCGGAACTATTTTATCCTCTCGGCGTTATAACTACTTTTACCGATTCCGGCGTAAAATTGCAAAATATCCGGGACAGAACGTTGCCTGTTTTTCTGGAATATGATTTTACCGACGAGCCGGATTTGGTGCAAACTATGGCAGTTACAGCTTGTATGCTCGGTATTCCATTTCGATTCAGTGGTTTACAAAGTTTGAGAATCAAAGAAACAGACAGAATCTTCGCATTACAAACAGAACTGAAAAAACTCGGTTATATACTCTCGACAGAGCGTGATAACTTGCTTGAATGGAAAGGCGAAAGATGCGAGCCTGAACATTTGCCCGTCATTGCAACTTACGATGACCATCGGATGGCTCTTGCTTTTGCCCCTGCATGTCTTTACATTGATAAAATTCATATCGCTGAACCACAGGTGGTTTCAAAGTCTTATCCTTCGTTTTGGAATGATTTGAAAAAGGCAGGATTTAAAATTAGTTTAAGAAAACATCAATAAATACAGGTTTGGAAACTAATTGCGTTGTAACAAACAGACATATTATAAGGCAAGGTTTATTAAATTGCCGGTAATCTGTTCAAGATGCGAGGGCAAAATAATTGAAGTCAAAAATATGTGTTCATGTCCCTATTCTATAATCATCTTTTTATGTTTTTTTGCAAATTATTTTCCGGAAGAGGTCTAATAAAAAGATAGCCGTATGGTTGCCTTTTTATTGCAAGCGCGGTTCAATGTAATCGCTTGTTTTTTTACGAAAAGTCAGCGAAACAGGGAAAAATATTTTACGCAAGACGTCAAATTTATTTTTTGGCGCTTCTATTAACAGTGTGCGTAACTGTTGAAGCGTTGCAGCATCAAGAGCATAAATGTGTCTGCCTTCTGAAGTTTGTACTGTAACAGTCCAATAAAGCATGTTTCCGATAATCAAAAGTTCATCTTTATCTATGTTCATTGGCTCTATTTCAAGACGTAAAGGATTGTATTTTCCACCACCTTCTTCCAGAATATAAACAAACCCTTTTTTATCGAACAGCAAACCGTAAAATCGCTTGTCTGCGACTTCGAGCATCGAAAAATGTGCAGGTTCAATATTTTTATCAAGTGCCGTATTGCGCACAAATGGACGTCCGTTAACCATTTTGATATGGAAAAGTTGTCCTGCATCATCAAGCGAAAAATAACCTTCGTCGTAAGGTTTACGGATACTCAAATTTCCGCAGGTCCATTGTGCAGGAAAAGTATAACCTGCTTTTTTCAATGCCATTTGGAAGATCTCGCTCTTTTCTTTATTTACTGTATTGGTTTCATCGTCAATAAATTCTATCTTGTTGTCAAGACGGAAAACATCGCCCGGCGATTCAAGTTTCGCCTTTTTAGGAAGCGATTCGTACATAATATACAGTTCTGTTTGCGGAGTATGGATTTCTACCGGCTGATAGCGAAAATTCATTGATTTGATGCGCAGTTCGCGCGGGTCGATAGCGATGCCGTCAATTGAATCAGGCATTTCGCCATTTACTGTCAGTTGGCGGAAATTGAGCAGCGGCAGAGCGTGGTCGTACTCGTCTTCCGTCAGCGTTTCGCCTTCGTCATCTCTGAAGATACTTTTCTGTCCGTTGCTTTCGCGCAGCAGAAACTTCTTTTTAATCGAACTGAAATAAACAAACGGATAATTGCTGCGAGTACGGGTTGCAGTGCGCACAATTTCAGGTATTCCCCACAGTGCAATGAGCGCAACAAACAGTAGTATAATGATATATACGAGTTTTTTATATCTGAACATAATTTTATTGCAGAAATTATGCAACAAAAGTATTAAAATTTCCGTAAAAAAATATGCTTATATTTGATTTTCTGAATAAAAATACATAACTTTGCGTTTCATTTATTAAAATTATCGTTAATATGACAAATCTCTTTATTTTATTACAAGACCCTGCTCCTGCAAGTTCAGGTGGTCTTGGCGGTATCCTCGGGAGTCCGCTGATTATGATTATCCTGCTGTTCGCCATTATGTATTTTCTTATGATTCGTCCTCAACAGAAGAAACAGAAAGCAATTCAAAAAATGCGCGAAAGTCTGACGATTGGCGACAAAGTAGTTACCGCGGGCGGTATTTACGGCAAGATAAAAGAAACAGGCGAAAAGACTTTTATCATCGAAATTTCCGATGGAGTCAGAATTAAAGTTGATAAGGCGTCGGTTTACGCATCAAGTGATGACATTCAAGTTGCCAAATAAGCGACTGCTACAACAACTACGAATATTTTTACGCAGCAAAAAATGGAACAGCGTTGTAGTGTTTCTGTCATTCACAGCGCTTGCTGCTGTATTTCGTTATTCAATGCCTGACGGTGGTCATGAAACACAACAGGCAAAAGAATATCCGGACAGTATTACCGCACCAAATGTCGTTGCAGGTAAAAAGATAAAATATCAAGCAAAAACGGTTGAAATGTCTGTTGATACGTTTATTTTGCCGATTATCTGTTATGGGGTACCTGCAAATCGTAAAGTCAGATTTTTCCCTCCCGAAGTAACAATAACTGTCTGTTCGACTGATTCGGAGCAACATCCTTTTTTAAAAGATGATTTTGAAACGGGTGTTGCTTATCACAGTCTGCTTGATAGTTCAAGTCCGGCCTGTTCAGTAACTTTGACAAAAAAGCCGGCTTGGGTTTCGGAATACCATATCTCGCCTTCTGAAGTTGAATTTTTGTTTGAGTGAATAATTTTTAAAAATTTGGCGTTTTTGTTTTTGGCATTTGATATTTTTCAGTAACTTTGTCGGCGAAACGTTAAAATTTTTTTATGACTATGACAAAGACTAATTTATTATTGTATTCATTCTTGTTGCTAATGCTAACGGCAGTGTTTGTTTCGTGCGATGACGAACAGGAAAGTAATAAAACAGGTACAAAAAGAATAGGATACCTTGTTTTTAACTTTTTTGCAGAAGACGACGGCGATAAATCCAAAAAGTATGTCAAAGAGCTGAACGAAGCTTTCGGACAGTTTAAACGCAAAAATGTAAGTGAACTAATACTTGATTTGAGGTATAACAGCGGAGGTGCGCTTTCAATGGCGACATATCTGGCAAGTATGATTTCCAATCGAAAGACTGACGATGTGTTCCAGCAATACAGGTTTAACGATAATATCACAAAAACAGGACAATATGACAACAAAAGCTATTTTGTAAATAAAATTGATGGTGGTAATATAGCAATAAATAAATTAGGATTGAATCGTTTATATGTTCTGACGTCAAAACGAACAGCATCGGCAAGTGAGGCTGTCATCAACGGATTGAAACCTTATATGGACGTAATACTCATTGGCGATACAACTGTCGGTAAAAATGTGGGTTCTATATCTATTACTGCCGAAAACGAAATCAATAACAGTTGGGGTATGCAGCCTATTGTACTGGAACTGTCGAATAAAGATAGCTTTTCTAATTATAGCAACGGATTTATTCCCGATATTTATTTTAATGAATTTGATTATATGCTTGCACCGTTGGGTGATATTGAACACGATCCATTGCTTTTCTTTGCTCTTAATGATATTGGAGTAACTAAAATGACTTCTGTACATTCTTCGGCACGTTCTTCAGATAATGTTTCGATTGAAACGTCTTACTTGCCTGACAATTATTATTCTCGCGGTAATGCATACGTTGAAATGAATTTAAAAACAGCCGGCAATAATTATGAAAATATTAATGAATGGATCATAAATCAATTAGATTATTTTTATCTCTGGAATGACAAACTTCATAAAGATATAGATAAATCGCTCTCGCCTGATTTATTTTTTCATGAATCTTTGTATGAAGGCGACCGTTTTTCGTTTATAGTAGATGATTATAACAAACTTCAGGATATGCTTGTAGGGGTCAATTATGATGCCGGATATGATTATCAACTACTCTATTACAATCAGATTCTTTGTGGAACAATAACATACGTTCTTCCAAATTCGCCGGCAGAACAGGCAGGTTTAAAGCGAGGTGATATTTTTATAAAAATAAACGACAATACTTTAACTTTCGACAATTATCAATATCTTACAGATGCAATATCACATCCTCATACACTGGGAATTATTGTTGATTTGCAAACATTGATAACAAAAACAGTGTCCATATCAACTGCAACTCTGAAAAAAAATCCCATCTTACTTGATACAATCTATTATTTCAAATAATCATGAAACAATTAACTGTTGCAATTATGTCATTATCAATTCTTTTCGCCTGCTCTCAACCACAGGCACCAAAGCAGCAAAACGACTTCAACTACAACGTCGAACAGTTTGCCGACCTCGGCGTTCTGCGTTTCCAGGCTACTGACTGGGACAGTTTGTCGGTCAATCAAAAAGCGCTCGTCTATTGTCTCAACGAAGCTGCGCTCTGGGGCCGCGACATCCTTTTCGACCAGAACAACAGATACAACCTTGCTGTACGCCGCACCCTCGAAGCAATTTATGCAAACTGCAAAAGCGATACTGCAAGCACCGATTACCGAGAATTTCTCGTTTATCTGAAACGTGTCTGGTTTTCCAACGGATTTCATCATCACTACGGGCAGGAAAAATTTCTCCCAGCATTTTCGGAAGAATTTTTTAGAAATGCGGTTAAATCGATAGATGCAAAACTGTTACCTGTGCGCGAAGAACAGACAGTTGATGATTTTCTTACCGAAATCACGCCTGTCATTTTCTCTCCCTCGCTATATGCAAAAAAAGTAGAGCAGAACAGCGGAAAAGATGTAATCGCTTCGTCTGCTAATAATTACTATGGCGAAGGCGTTACGCAGCACGATGTAGAACGTTTCTACGGCACCAAGAAAGACCCCAACGACCATTGCCCTTTGTCTTACGGACTTAACAGCCGCTTAATAAAGCAGGACGGCAAACTCACAGAGCAAGTTTATAAAATTGAGGGACTTTATTCGCTTGCCATTGAGCGCATAGTTTATTGGCTCACAGAAGCCGAACAATATACCGAAAATACAGAACAAAAGCAAGTTATAACGTTACTCACAAATTTCTACCGCACCGGTTCGCTTAAAATCTACGACGAATACGCCATTGCTTGGGTAAAAGACACCGAATCAACAGTCGATTTCGTGAACGGATTTACCGAATCATACGGCGATGCGCTTGGATTGAAAGGCAGTTGGGAAGCCCTCGTCAATTTCAAAGACATCGAATCGACCGACAAAACCCGCACCATCAGCACTAATGCGCAATGGTTTGAAGACCATTCACCTGTAGCAAAGAAATTTAAGAAAGACGAAGTGAAAGGTGTAAGCGCAAAGGCAATCACGGCGGCAATACTAGGGGGCGACTGCTATCCGACAACACCTATCGGCATTAACCTGCCTAATTCAAATTGGATACGCACAGAATACGGCTCAAAATCTGTTACAATTACAAACATTACCGAAGCCTATGACAAGGCGGCGGCAGGCAACGGATTTATTGACGAATTTGTGTGCTGCGACTACGAAAAAGAACTCATAAAAAAATATGGCTCGCAGACCGACAATCTCCATACCGACCTCCACGAATGTCTCGGACACGGTTCTGGCAAACTCCTGCCTGGAGTTGACCAGGATGCGCTGAAAGTCTATGGATCGACTATCGAAGAGGCGCGCGCCGACTTGTTTGGACTCTATTATATGCCTGATGCAAAAATTCTCGAACTCGGACTGCTTGACAATGCAGAGGCTTATAAATCAGAATATTACCGCTATATGATGAATGGCTTGATGACACAACTCGCCCGCATTGATTTGGGCAAACAAATAGAAGAGGCTCACATGCGAAACCGCTCGCTTATAGCCCATTGGGTGCTTGAAAAAGGCGCTACCGATAAAGTTGTAGAAATCAAAAAGAACGAATATAACAAAACTTGCGTCGTCATCAACGATTACGAAAAAATGCGGACGCTTATTGGGAATTTGCTTGCTGAAATTCAGCGGATTAAGTCAGAAGGCGATTTTACTGCTGCACAAGCGCTTGTCGAGAATTACGCCGTGAAAGTTGACGCCGAATTGCACCGCGAAGTAAAAACCCGCTACAACGCTCTCGGTATCGCGCCATACAAGGGTTTTATCAATCCCGTTTACGAGGCTGTACGCGACGCAGAAGGAAAAATTAGTGCTGTGAAAGTATCTTATACCGAAGGGTTTGCAGAGCAGATGATGCGTTACGCCCGCGATTATTCGCCCCTGCCGACATATAATGATTAACATAAATGATTATGCACAATGACGAAGGAAAAAGAAAAAATTGATATAAAGACAAAAGTCAGAACGCTTTTCGACAATTTTTTATTTTTGAAACATTGCCGCAAAACGTCTGAACGCTACGCCATTCTTGATTTGGTTTACAGTAATAAGGAACATTTCGACATCGAATGGCTTTATAAGGAAATGGAAAAGCAGAGTTTTCGCGTGAGCCGGTCAACTATCTATAACACAATGCAATTGCTAGTCGAATGTCATCTCGCTCAGAAACATCAGTTCGGTAAAAGCATCTCGGTCTACGAGCACACCTACGGTAACGATCTGCACCATCATCTTATCTGCAATTCGTGCAAAAAAGTGATGGAATATAAAGACCCCGGTCTAATTCAATTCATTGCCAATAATGGCATGAAACGCTTTACACCAACACATTATAGCCTCAATATTTACGGAATTTGCAGTGCGTGTTCGAGAAAAAATAAGAAAAAAATTTAGATAACAAACGTAAATCCTGTGAAACAGTGTTCAGTGCCAAGGTTTATTCCCTAAATCTGACAGTCCGTGTAATTTTTAGCATTTCCGACAGACTGTTGGAAACAGGACAACCCTTGATAGCGCCATCAATGATACGGCGCTCTTTATCGCTGTAATTATTTTGTGGAAAAATAAACTCAACGATGAGCTCCATGATTCGACGTGGGTTTTCGCCCATTATTTTTTTTGTTTTTACCACAGTGCCGTCGATATTGAAACCGTGAGTCTGTGTGGCTATTCCAATAATAGTCAGCGCACAACTTGCGTATGACGCTGCAAACAAATCGGTTGGCGAAAACGCCTCACCGTTTCCGTGATTATCGATTGGCGCATCAGTAATGATTTTTGCTCCCGATTGAAGATGCATCACCTCGGTGCGAAGGTTACCTAAATAGGTAGTTTGTATTGTTTCCATAATTTTAGAAAAACAGAAAAAAAAAAAAAAAATTTTACAAAAGTACATCATTTCTGAAAAATAATTACTACCTTTGCGCCATATTCAAAATTTAACTTATAATTTTCTGTTATGGGAATTAAATTTGGACATTTTTTCGTTGTTTTTTCTTTTTCAATTATCATCTCTGCATGCGGTTCGAAGAAGAAGGTAGTGTATTTTCAGAATCTACAAAATGAATATTCTCATCTTATTGATTCTACTAAATCGACAGTTATTATCAACCCGAACGATGTACTGATGATAAATGTTTCAGCAGAAAATGATATAGCGGCGGCACCGTTCAACAAAGTGAACTTCGGACATACATACAACTCAAATTTAATCGAACTTCTAGGTTATTTGGTTGATGAGAACGGAGAAATCAACTTCCCGTTGATAGGGAAAATAAGAGTTGCAGGATTGAAAAAGTCCGAGGCTATAGACTTGCTGGAAGGCAAAATAGCAAATTATATTGACGACCCTGTTGTCAATATCCGACTGCTGAATTACAAAGTTACTGTACTAGGTGAAGTTACACGTCCGGGAACATACTCAATCAACGACGAAAAAGTGTCTATCCCCGAAGCTTTGTCGCTTGCAGGCGACCTTACCATCAATGGTGAACGGCATAACATAATACTTATGCGAATGGACAACGGAGAAAAAGAGGTGTTTACTATCGACTTGACTAAACCGGAAACTGCATTCTCGCCACAGTATTTTCTGAAACAAAACGATATATTATATGTTTCACCAAACAAAGCGCGAATACGCAGTTCTTCGTTGTTCAATCAGAATATGTCGATAGGATTATCAATATTGTCGATGACAATGACGATAATCGCTTTCTTTGGATTGAAAAATTGGTAATAAAAAAATGCAAATTAAACACACAATTTATATCTGCTATTATGGAAGAAACCTCGTTTCTCGCTACAAATGAGAATGAAATCTCATTTGTAGAACTTCTTTTCCGTTACATTAGTGAATGGAAATTGTTCGTTATTTCGGTAGCGATTTGTTTCGGATTTGCGATTACATACATATTGTTTACCGCACCGAAGTACAAAGTCGTTTCTACTATCTTGATTAACGACGGGAAGAAAGGAAATACAGGACAGGATATGATGACGGTTTTCAATGACTTAGGCATTTTTCAACAGCAAAATAACTTCGACAATGAAATCGAAATTATGCGCTCTCAGACACTTATGAGTAAAGTAGTGGACAGCCTTAATCTTGATGTTGTATATCTCAAGGATAAAGGAATGAAAACTCTTGAAATATACGATAACACTCCTTTCTTTGTTACGGTAAAAGACTGCATGCTCTCTGGCAGTCTTACCTTCGACTTAATAGACGATGAGACTTTGTTGGTAAGTGGTGACGATTTTCATGAAGAAATCGAATTTGGGAAAGAACTGATGACGCCATTCGGACTGATTACCGTTACTAAAAATTTGTATGGAACGGAAACCTGTCCGATTATCGCTGAAATTTTTCCAAACACATTGCCTGAAATAAAGATAAATCCTGTCAATAAAACTTCTTCAGTCGTGGAAATCTCTATCATAACAGGAAACAGGGAAAAAGGAAAAGACATCATCAATACTATGATTGATATATATAACAATGATGCTATTACTGAAAAAAACTATGTTGCCTCGAACACTATAACTTACATTGACAAACAGTTAAATGTGATTTCAGGCGAACTCAACGAAGCGGAAAAAGATGTGGAACGTTATCGCAAAAACGCGAATGTGATGGATTTGCAGGCGCAGGGACAATTGTTGCTAACATCGACAGCCGATTATATTAACCGTATCAATAGTGCCAATACTCAATTATTGATTTTGCAGAAAACCAGATTATTTATTACAAATCCCGAAAACAGCAAAAATATTGTACCTTCCAATGATGGACTGACAGACCCTACGATACTTGGACTGATACAGGCCTACAATGCTGAAATTCTGAATAAAGAAAAGCAAACAACTGGAATGAAAGATAACTTTCCCATTGTGAAAGAATTCAACAAGAGGATAAGTACATTGCGTGAAAATCTGCGACAGGGTATTAACAATTTAATTTCGAGCGTCGAACTGACAATTCGCGAACTGCGCCGTCAGGAAGGAATGTATCGTTCAGAAGCAAGCGCCCTGCCTACCAAAGATAGAGAATCGCGCGGATTGTTGCGTCAGCAGAACACTAAAGAATTTATAGCAAACTATCTTTCTCAAAAAAGGGAAGAAACAGGACTTGCGCTCGCTCTTGCTACGCCAAACGCCAAAATAATAGACGCAGCAAAAGCATCTAAACAGCCAGTGAAACCTGTAAAATCAATTATCATATTTGCTGCGCTGGTAGCAGGTTTAGTTATTTCTGTGATTATCATCTACCTGAAAGAACTGTTTAACACTAAGATTCACAATCAGGAAGATGTACAGAAAACAGTCAAAGCAGCTTTTCTCGGCAAAATCCCTGTCAGCAAAAATAACGAGCCATTGCCTGTATCAAAATTGCGCTCGTCAATTGCAGAAAACTTCAGGTTAATTTCATCGAATATTGATTTTATTATCGGAAATAAAAAGACGAAAATTATATCCGTAACATCTTCCATACCTTTGGAAGGTAAAAGTTTTGTTGCCCGCAACCTTGCGTATTCCCTGGCAAGTATCGGCAAGAAAACTCTGCTGTTTGACATAGATTTGCGAAACTCTGTTGTAAGGAATATCCTTGACATACAATATCAAAAAGGAACTACAATGTATTTGGTAGATTCCTCCGTGAAACTCAATGAAGTGATTGATACAGGCAAATACCACAAAAATTTGGATATTATCGCAGTCAAAATTTATCCGCCAAATCCGACGGAACTGCTTTATTCCGACAGGTTAGCACAGTTGTTTGCCGAACTCGAACAACTTAATTACGAATACATTATTGTTGATACAGCGCCTGTTGCGTTAGTGTCAGACTCGTTCATAGTGAACAGGTTTACCGATGCTACAATCTTTGTGTTACGTGCTGAATATACAGAAAAAAGTTTACTGAAAGAAGTTCAGGATATTTATAAAAATAACAAACTTAATCATCTTGCATGGGTGTTGAACGCAGTGCCGGAATCAAGACGCTATGGCTACGGTTACGGCTATAAACACTCCAAGTATGGTTATTACTACAATAGCGACGAAAAATAGCCCACTGTTCTTTGGGGCGCACCTTTTGTTTTTAGCACTTGTTTAAAGGTTGATAACAATTGGTTTATTGAGCTTGTTTCGACAGGCGATAATCCGCGTTTTTTATCTCAAAAAGACGTGAAGCGAAGCATTGAATAAAAATAGCGATTGCGGTAGATATTTTAATAACGCGTCTATTACAGGGAAAAGGTTATGATGGTTATACAATTGTCTTGCAGTAAATGTGAAAAACTAACTTCTGATTTTAAAAATTTGGAGAGCAAAAGCAGAGAAAAAATTATAGAATCAGTAGCAAAAGAAATTAAAATACAGAATATTAAATTAAAAGTAAAAATACCTTTCCGCATATTGAAGAAAATAATAAAATCAATTATAAAATGAATATACAAATTGACGGAACCAATACAATAAAACAAAGATGCAGAGCTAATATTTTATGCAATTTTGCAGGAAACAGAGATGTTTTGCATTTAATGTTTTATATTTCAAACAAAATACATTATATTTGTACTGAATTCTAAACATTATTAAAATGGAACTGTTACCCAAATTAAGCAGAATACTCGAAGAAATGGGCGCAAACATTAAATTAGCTCAGCTTCGCAGGAAACTGACAGCCAAACAAGTTGCCGAAATGGCGGGTATTTCACGCTCTACTCTTATTAAGAATCATTTATTCCAATCACGTCTATTCAAAATCAGGAGGACTTCTAATTGTTATGCAGGAAAATAACAAAAGAATAGCAAAGAACTCCGCTTATCTCTATGTGCGGATGTTGCTGAATATGGTGATTGCATTCTACACTTCGCGTGTGGTGCTTAATACGCTGGGTGTTGATGACTTTGGTATTTATGGCGTGGTGGGCGGTATTATTGCAATGTTTGGTTTCCTAAACTCGTCTATGGCGGGGGCTAC
>JAIRYM010000006.1 GCA_031267615.1 Dysgonamonadaceae bacterium | reverse complement strand
CCTGAAAATGCTAATCTTTACAACAGAGAAGGATTGCCCGCATCGCCTTTCAGAACGGATGAATGATGAACTAAGAGATGAAAAATAAACATGATATAACCGTTTTCGTTCCTGAACGTCGCAGGCGTTCAATGTTAGTGACCCCCGGTGAAGTGAATGAAAAGGAAATTATCGCCTGCAAGAACGGTGACGACACAAAGCAACCATTTATTTGCTTCACGTATTTTCACAAACACTTTCAAAGTAAGCTGTTAGATAGTGTTTCGCTGCATTTTGCTTCGCTAAAAACAGGTAATGACTTAGTAACGGAATTACAACGAAAACAGCATATTTTCACACTTTGGAGGTTAAGACAAGCTCGGACAGCCACTACATAATGCTCTGAATATTAACGGAGTATCCATTTTTCGCAGTTTTTCTCTTTTCTCAATCTTTGTTGGCAAAGGTATAATCTTTTCTTGAATAGATGGCTGTTTCTTCGCAAAACTTTTTTCCGTGGGTATATAATAATTGACAGATAAAAAATAATTGTTTCGTGATTTTACCGGACAGTAGTGAAAAAAATACTCCAATAATCCACCTAAATACATATTTATATTGTTTTATTACATTTTTTTTACTAAATAACGTTGGTATTTAAAAAATATTTTGTACTTTTGCATCTCACTTATTATATAAAAATATTGTATGTCTTTTTTTATTATAAATTGGTATTTGTTATTATTATTAAAAATTAAAAATATGAAAAAAAATTTTTGTGTATTGAGTTATCTTATTGTAATGGTTTTGGGTTTAAGTATTGGAGTTACATCATGTACAGTCGATGAAATACCAGCACCGGAAATCGTTCAGAATGAAACGGCCTACTATGTGATTGGTGAAGTCGTGAGCAACGGCCAGCCGCTTGAAGGCGTAAAGGTAAGCGCTTGCGCTTGCGGAACGGGAGCGACAACAGGATCGGATGGAAAGTTCGAACTGAAATTGGCAGCAGTCGGTAAGTATGCCGTTACATTTGCCAAGGATGGATATGTGAATGTATCTTCGGCGGTTACAATTGCATCGAACGCGAAGAACAGGACAAGCGTGGCAATCAGGCAGGAACTTACAAAAAAGAATGCGCCTGTTGCGGTAAATCCCAATGCAGCGAGGCTAATTACTGAATTTCAACTTACTGGAAATGAGTCGGATGATATTCTGTTGGACATTCCTTCCGGATCGGTGACTACCGCGACGAGTATATCCATGACGCCGTTTATTCCGGGAACAACAAGCGACCTTGGCGCCAGCCTGGTTGCTCTTAACCTTGAGCCCGACGGACAAACCTTTGCCAACCCGGTAGACCTGAAAGTGAAAAACCCGATGGCTGCGGCGGGGGTTCGTTTTAACAAAGTGACGCATGTGGTCGAAAAGAATGGTGTGACACAAAAGTTTAACGATGTGACATATGACGCAGGGTACTATACAGCAAAGCTGAGCGGTTTCTCTAACCACTATTTCGTGATTGGCGCTAACGTTTCGCAGGGGAGCGTCGGTACGGAAGTCTTAAGTACAGAGGAAATCAATAATTTAGGTTCTCCTTTTTCCGTCAGTCAAAATATTACCGTACAGCAGAAATATGGCTGGGTCATAGACGGAAACCTGACGTCATCGCTGAAATCAAAATATAACCTACCCGATGCCACGATTAATGCCCTGGCAAGCAGTTTTACGAGCGCGACGACATCCGTCATGGGATCAAATCCGGGTTCTGGCGAACTTAGCCTGACCATGCCATTTAATGTCAGCGGCGACATGAAACTGACCGTCGAAATCGTTGCCCAGACTTTATCCAACACCTTCTCCTTTCCTTTGATATTTGACAACGGCACTCTCGACTGGTTTGAGGTATCCGTGAAAAAATATACCGGAACGGAAATACGGACGACTTACCAGTCTGGCAGTTTACATCCGGATCATTCGGGAGGATCCGGCAGTTGACAAAAGGACGTTATATCATTACAGGGATAATTTTGATTTTCATATCATGCACTATCCCTGTTTTTGCTCAATCTTCTTTAGGCGTGACGGGATTGCTTAATACTCCTAGTGCAGATATGCAGCCCGATGGCGTATTTATGGCCGGCGGGAATTTCTTCCCGAAGAAGTTGACGCCAGACAGATGGCAATATAATAGCGGCAATTACTTTTTGAATATTACGTTTCTTTCTTTTGTCGAAGTTGCTTATCGATGTACGCTACTCAGAGGTGAATTTAAGGCTGGGAATCACTGGCAGCAGGATCGTTCCATTTCACTGCGGCTGCGGCCGATAAAGGAAAGTCATTATGTTCCGGCTGTTGTAGTCGGTTCCAATGACATGTTGACGACCAGCGAACTGAATGCCTTTAACGCGGTAAAAGGAAACCGTCACTTTGCTTCCATCTACGTTGTAGCCACGAAAAATATCCCTGTCGGCAAGCATATACTCGGCTTTACTTTAGGTAGTTATATTTTCCCACAAAACACGCTTTACAAAGGTCCTTTCTGTGGTATTCAATATACGCCTTCCTTTTTAACGCCCGTGTCGCTGATGGCCGAATACGACGCTAATGGAGTAAATGTAGGAACTTCTGCACGACTATTCAAACATCTATTCCTGCATGCATTTGTGTATGATTTTCAAGCCCTTTCGTGTGGCATACGGTATGAATTTAGATTGCTTAACTGATTGAACGAGATGATGCGACATAAGATATTTTGGGTTTTATGGCTAATTTGGCAGAGTATGGTTTGTCCATTGGTTGTGTTGGGGCAAAACAGCGTCGTCGGCGGACACATCAATGACTTGTTAGTGAAAACAGGTTTCGAAGACGTCGCCGTGATTGATGAACCGGAAACTGTGTTCATCAGTTATAGCGACCATGTGTACAGAGGACCTTTTCGCGGTGCATTGGAGGCTTTTCGCCTTTTGCTGAATGAATCTGTTCACAAGAATATCCATCTTATATTGCAGGAAAACAGACTGCCGGTAGTCGTCTTGAAACTATCCGGCGAACAGGTCAACGATTATCTTGATAAAAAACTGTCCTTGGCACAGTTAATGTCTTTCGTACAGATAAGCGCTGATGTTGACGAATATATCAGGCTGTTTGGAAAGGCGAAGCGGGAAAACCATTCTGCCGGGAAAGTGGATCTTGTCGTCTATCCGCAAATTTCATTGAACAATTCCTGGATGGACAAACTGTATGGGGGTATTTTCAATATCGCTCCGGCAGTAGAAGTGGGTTTGTGGAAAGGGGCGTCCTTCACAGGACAAGTTATTTTCCCGATATGGAATAATATGAATGGAGAAATGGATTATATCAGGGCTGGAATGTTGTTGTTCAGGCAGGAGTATCGATTCCCGAAGAATGTTTTCATGGCATTTCATGTAGGTAATTTCAATGCTTCGCGTATGGGAGTAGACATCTCGGCCAAATACATTTCCGACAATGATCGCTGGCAGGCAGGCATGAATGCCGGTCTGACCGGATCGTCCACGTTTTATTTCGGCAAATGGGCAGTTTCCCAGTGGAAAAGGAACAGCGGCGCAGTATTTTTCCGTTATAACGAACCAACGCATAACCTTCAGTTTGATTTGACCGGACAGCGTTATATCTATGGTGATTATGGCGTCAGACTAGACTGTACCCGCCATTTCGGAGAGGTTGCCATTGGGTTTTACGGAATGTATTCGGGCGGAGAAGCGAACGGGGGATTTCATTTTGCCGTACCGCTTCCCGGGCAAAAGAGGATGAAACGCCAGGCAGTCCGCATATACCTCCCGGAATATTTCGACTGGGAATATGGAGCGCAGAGCGGACGCAAGTATACCGAACAGCGACTGGGGCGTTCGTATGAAACGCGTCCCGATGAAAACAGAAGTCAGCGTTATTATACCCCGTCCTATATGAAAGAAATGTTAGTTAAACTGGCGAAGGAAAAATGACATACCACCGAGGTATATGTATTGGAATTGTGACGCTTATTTAGGAAACGCACCTTAATTATAAATATGAGTGCCCGCAAGTTCGAATAAAATCGGGATCGATTTTGATAAAAAAGCGTTATCTTTGTACTCAATAAAAGATTTAATCAGTGGGCAAAAAATATATTCTCAGTTTTTTCATTTTGGTATTTTCCTTAACAACTTATTCAACACCAAAAAGTTATATACAATTAACGCCGGAAAGCGACGAAAATACAGATACGACTCGTATTCGTCAGGTAGAATTAGACGAAGTGGTTATCCGTTCCTTCAAATACAGTTCGGATTTATTCGCACTTCCTGCATCCGGGTCGAAAATCGACCGGACAATGATTGAAAACCAACAGATTGCAGGGATTAAAGCGATTGCTTCCCTGATTCCCAACTTATTTATTCCGGATTATGGTTCTAAATTGACTTCTCCCGTTTATATCCGGGGAATTGGGGCGAAAATCAATTCGCCGTCCGTCGGCCTGTATGTGGATGGAATCCCTTATTTTGAAAAATC
>JAIRYM010000088.1 GCA_031267615.1 Dysgonamonadaceae bacterium | reverse complement strand
AAAGATTACATCATAAAAGGCTATGCCGTCAACGAAAAAATGCGGATACAACAATATAACGACCTGAAGCAAACCATAAAATTGCTGTCCAACGTCATTCAAAACAGGGAAATTGCATTGACTGCCGACGAAGCCTCCGGACTTTTGCAGGTAATCACCGATTATACATACGCGCTTGATACATTGGATAAATACGATTACTTGCAACTTTCGGTCGAAGAAACCACCGAAACCGGCAAGTTTCGCGCCACTTACGACAATGCAATGGCGGCAATCGCGCAACTGAAGCAGAAATTCGGCGGCAGTTCGCTCTTTGCCAACGAAAAAGACGATTCTTTCAAAAGCTCCATTGCCGTCATTTACCAGACTTTCGACGGTCGGGAACTCTATCCGAGCATTGAAGAAAAAGCGGCGATGCTGCTCTATCTCGTCACGAAAAATCATTCATTTTCAGACGGCAACAAGCGCATCGCAGCATTTCTTTTCCTCTGGTTTTTGCAGCAAAACGACATTCTTTACCGTCCCGGACGCGGTCGTCTGATAGAGAACAACACCCTCGTTGCCCTCACGCTGATGATTGCCGAAAGCCGCACAGAAGAAATGGACACCATCGTAAAAGTCATCATAAACCTGATAAACAAAAATAATTGAAAATGGCTGCAAGTAACGACGATGCGCGAGGACTTGCATCGGAAAGTCCGACGGCGGCTTGAAAGCCGCCGTAACGTCCGAAAAAAGGATGTATGAGATAGAATGGAGAGTGAAAATGGAGTTAAATAATATAAAATTATATGTAAATGAAAAGAGAAAGGTTAAAAATTATTGTTTTACTGTGGATGGCATTTGTTACTGTTTCCTGCGTCACTAAAACACTTACGAGCGTTGAAGATACGGGGAAGGCAATTATCCTGAAAAATGCAGGACGCAGTGTGTTGCAGTATAATTATGACAGAACGGAGCCTCCGGAAGGAGTGCCGGAACTGTTTGGAAGAAACGGCTATATACATCCTGTATGGTCGCCGGAAGGAAATGTGCTGACAGAGATTCAGCCGCCGGATCACAGGCATCACTACGGTATCTGGAATCCATGGACAAGAGTTGCGTATGATGGAAAGAGTTATGATTTGTGGAATATTGGCGATGGACAGGGTACCGTGAGGGCAAAAGGTATAGACAGCGTGTTTGCGGACAATAATGTATGCGGATTTGTTGCTGATCTGGAACATGTGATCTTTGATTCTGGATCGGAAACAGTGATCATTGATGAGAAGTGGAAGGTAAAGACATGGAATGTTAAGGAAGGTTTTATGTGGGATTTTGAATCAGTTCTCGCGCCGGCTACCGATCTGCCGGTTCTGATAGAAAAGTATCGCTACGCTGGCTTCGGATATCGCGCGACGAAGGAATGGACTCGAGAAAATTGTATTATGGTTACTTCAGAGGGTAAAACCAGGCAGGAAATTGACGGAACGCGAGCTCGATGGATTTATATTACCGGCGCTACTGCGACAGGGCGTTCCGGACTGCTTTTCATGGCTCATCCCGATAATTATAATTCGCCAGAGCCGTTGAGAATATGGGATGAAAATGCTAACGGCGGACGCGGCGA
Source organism: Dysgonamonadaceae bacterium (assembly GCA_031267615.1). Classification (GTDB taxonomy): domain Bacteria; phylum Bacteroidota; class Bacteroidia; order Bacteroidales; family Azobacteroidaceae; genus Azobacteroides. The sequence goes on along the minus strand of JAIRYM010000088.1, from coordinate 19,559 downwards.
TGCGTTTATTAATTTTGCGCCGACAAAGGACATGGATTGGATGCTGGATGCTGGTGAAACATACTGTCTGCGTTATCGCGTGCTTGCGTATGAGGGTGAAATGACGGAGGATACGGCAAACAGACTGTGGAAAGTGTTTGCGGTAGGGGCAAATGATCTGTCTTGCCGGAATAAAAATAAAAGCCAGAGCGTATATACGCTCCAACTCCTGTTTTTGACGCTGCAACTGTCGTTTTGATGTTTTTCTCGGGGGCTTACGAATCTTCCACTTCTATAAATTCGTCATTGTCGGCACCGGGTTTCATGTATTCTATTATGAGACGGCTGAGAGACGTTTTGTTTTCCGATTCGCTGATCAGCCAGTTGAAGTCTTTGTCTCTTTCTCTAACCCGGCGGCAGAGTTCGAGCAGGGAGCCGAGTCCGGCCTGAAGGAATATTTTTTGCATCTCCGGGTTTTGATCGATGTCGGAGTTGGCAAGGGTACGGATATTGTCCATCAGAAGGTATTTTTTGTCTTCTTTTTTCAGCCCGGTGGCTTTTTCGAGATTTTTCCCTTCGGGAGTGCCGTTGTGGGTGATGAAGAGGAAGGTACGGATAAGTAGATCGCCGTCTACAAGGGTGGCGAGCAGATAGCCGATCTTGATCCCTACCATCCGGTATTCTATCAGGAATTTGTTTTCTGTCATTTTGGTTATTACAGGATTCATAAAGGCATCGACAAGGTAGGCGCGAATCCAGTGTGGAAAGGGACAGCTGGAGCGCTCGGACAGACGGTCGAGGGCATGATTCTGGATGTAGACGTCTACATGAAGTTCGGGGAAACTTGATTTCGGGTCGAGCAACTTGTGCCTCACTGTCATCTGATACGCGAGCGAGTGTTTTTCGTCCGGGCTTGCCGGCTTCCTGTCCGGGCGCTGCCGGATGTACAGTATCTGGGTACCTATATGGGTTTCGTGGTTTATGCGGATGGATTTTGTTACAAGTTCAATCGGCTCGATGACTATATTGAGGGTGAAACGACGGGCAACATTGGCGCCCGGAAGGTCGTAATGTAACTTGGTTTCTGTCCAGAAGTCGTATACTACTCTCCGCTTTATGTCTGAATAGAAGTCGCAGTAGATGGGTATCAGCTTTTCTATTTCCCTGATTAATTCGTCGCGCATGTTTTTGTTGTCCTTGTAGAAACATTCAAATCGTTCCTTTCCACTGAAGAAGCATTTTTTGTCATTGAGAATCAGGTACAGCGGAACTCCTACCAGGAGGAAGTCATAAAGCGAAATCAGTCTGCCGCCGCCTTCTATTACTTCGATGTTACGGTTGTACATTTCTTCTCTCAATTCTTTCGCCATTACTTCTGCGAGGCGTTTCTGGATTTTTTTTCTGCTTCCGCTGACAATTCGCATCGTGCCGCGCGAGTTGTAAATTGCATCTTTATATTTTTGGGGAAGTATCTTAAAGAGATCGGTGCCTCCGATAAGATAGCACAAGTATGACAAATCTTCCATCACTGCATTCTTGTGTTGCGCCGCATTCAGTTGCCGGGCGGCCTGCGAAGACTGGACTTTCTTTCTTTTTTTGTTCCTTGCCATAAGATTATTCTTAATTAGTCAGCGGGTAAACAAGTTGTACCGGCTAACTGTTTCAACTGCCATTTCCATGCTGAACGCAGTGTGTCTTCCAGCGTTTCAACCGGTTTCCATCCCAGTATTTCATTGGCACGGTGAGCATCTGCCCATATTTGTTCGATGTCACCGGCACGGCGTTCTGTTATTCTGTATGGTACTTTTAGGTTTGTTGCCTGCTCGAAAGTATTGATAAGTTCGAGTACTGAAACGCCTTCGCCTTTGCCGAGATTGAAATATTCCAACTGCGGACTTGCAGCATTTTTCAGCATCCTCTCGACAGCCATAACGTGCGCTTTCGCTAAATCTACAACATCAATATAGTCACGAATACACGAGCCGTCCGGCGTATTGTAATCGTTGCCGAATACTTTCAGTTCTTTTCGGATACCTGCTGCAGTCTGTGTAAGAAACGGAACAAGATTTTGAGGAGTGCCATTTGGCAGTTCGCCTATTTCTGCAGAAGGGTGAGCGCCTGTTGGATTGAAATAGCGCAAGATAATACTTTTATAAGGTGCGCCCGCATGTATAGCGTCGCGGATTATTTCTTCATTTATTTGCTTCGTGTTGCCATAGGGCGATTCGGCTGTTTTTACAGGGGACTCTTCGCTGATAGGCAACAAGTCCGGCTGTCCGTAAACAGTACAGGAAGATGAAAAAACTATCCCTTTAACATCGAATTGTGGCATCAGTTCGAGCATCGTCAGCAAGGAATCAATATTGTTGCGATAATACATTAATGGCTTTTCTACTGATTCGCCGACAAACTTGCTTGCCGCAAAATGGATAATTCCCTCGATTCCTTCGTGCTCTGTAAAAACACGTTTCATCGCTTCAGTATCTTTGCAGTCGGCTTGAATAAATGCGGGGCGTATTCCTGTAATGCTCTGGATACGCTCTATAAATTCAATCGAAGAATTAGACAGATTGTCAACGATGACAGTTTCATATCCTTCGGTCTGTAATTCTACAACAGTGTGTGAGCCAATATAGCCCGTTCCGCCTGTAACTAATATTTTTGACATTATTTTTATTATTCTAAAGTGTAATTCTTTCTGTTTTATAATCCGAACGTTCTGCTCAAGGTTTTGACCTGACTTTCCCAAAGGCTGATTGCGCTTTCTTTTTCATCGCTTTCGGCAAAATCAATAATTTCCAATACTATATCGCTCGTAAGTTCATTTTTGTGCAATCGCAGTTCAAAATATGAATCAGGATTTTCATCATCAAGCCAGTGAAATCTGATGTAATTTCCTTGACTTAGAGCCGTTACTTTCGCATCGGCAGAAACTTTACTCCACGTAAAAGTGTATATCTTGCCATCTGCTACTGCATTGTCTGCAAACCATTCGGATAAACCCGCAGACGTGGAAATATAATCCCACAAAATTGATTTTCCAATTTTTTCAAAAACAAATTCTATATGATATTTTTCTTTTTGCATATTGCATTTGTTATTTTAAGTTTTTAAAAAAATCATTTCCTTTGTCATCAACCAGGATAAATGCAGGAAAATTTTCTACTTCAATTTTCCATATTGCTTCCATACCGAGTTCGGGATAGGCGAGACATTCGATGCTCTTGATGTTGTTCTGCGCCAGGATTGCCGCCGGACCGCCGATAGAGCCGAGGTAAAAACCTCCATTTTTCTTACAGGCATCAGTGACTTGCTGACTGCGATTGCCTTTCGCCAGCATTACCATACTGCCGCCGTGCGATTGGAACAGATCGACATAAGAATCCATACGCCCTGCGGTAGTAGGTCCCATAGATCCGCAAGCCATACCCTGCGGTGTTTTGGCTGGTCCTGCATAGTATACAGGATGATTTTTGATGTATTCGGGCAGGTCTTTACCGCTGTCTAAAAGTTCTTTCAGTTTGGCGTGGGCAATGTCGCGACCGACAACTATTGTTCCGTTGAGTGACAGCCGCGTTGCAACGGGGTATTTCGTCAAGTTGGCAAGAATTTCTTTCATTGGGCGGTTGAGGTTTATTTTCACAACTTCACCTTCGCCGGTCTGACGAAATTCTTCTGGAATATATTGTGCGGGATGTATTTCTAACTGCTCGATCCAAATGCCTTCGCGGTTGATTTTTGCTTTAATGTTGCGGTCTGCCGAGCATGATACAGCCATACCGACAAAGCACGAGGCGCCGTGGCGCGGCAGGCGCACAATCCGCAGGTCATGAGCAAGATATTTGCCGCCGAATTGCGCACCTAAACCTATTTTGTATGCTTCCTGTAGCATTTTTTCTTCCAGTTCGATGTCGCGGAATGCCTGTCCGCCATCGTTGCCTTCAGTTGGCAAGTGATCGTAATATTTTGCTGATGCAAGTTTTACTGTTTTCAGGCAGGCATCGGCTGATGTACCGCCAACGACAAACGCGATATGATAAGGCGGGCAGGCGGCTGTGCCGAGCATTTTCATCTTTTCGACTATGAATTTCTCAAGCGACGCGGGATTGAGCAACGCTTTGGTTTCCTGAAAAAGGTAGGTTTTGTTCGACGAGCCGCCGCCTTTGGCAATACACAGAAATTTATATTCTGTCCCGTCAACCGATTGAATATCAATCTGCGCGGGAAGATTTGTTCCACTGTTTTTCTCTTTGTACATATCAAGTGGAACGGTCTGCGAATAGCGCAGGTTTTCTTCGGTATAAGTCTTGTAAACTCCCTTTGAAAGTGACTCTTCGTCGCCTCCGCCTGTCCACACCTGCTGTCCTTTTTTTGCAATGATAGTTGCCGTGCCTGTGTCCTGACAGAAAGGCAACACGCCTTTTGCCGACACTTCGGCGTTGCGCAGCATCGTGAGCGCTACATATTTATCGTTTTCACTCGCTTCCGGATCAGTGAGAATTTTAGATACTTGTTTCTGATGTTCCGGACGCAAATAAAATGCGCAGTCGTGGAAACAGGCATTGGCAAGGTGTGTAAGTGCTTCGGGACTGATTTTTAGAATCTCTTGTCCTTCAAACTGTGCGACAGATACGCCCTCATCTGTCAATTTGTAATATTTTGTATTGTCTTTTCCGAGCGGAAAAGGGCTTTGATATTTAAATGCAGGAATCATAATCAATTTGATATTTGTGTAAACAACAAATAAATAGATGTGTTTTTATCAAGTAGCGAGACCGAGGATTGAACTCGGGACCTCATGATTATGAATCATGCGCTCTAACCATCTGAGCTATCTCGCCAAAAAATATACAAATGATCAATCTCACGATTGCGGACGCAAAGGTAATACTTTTTTTTTTATTAAACAAAATTATTTTCAGTCCTCTAAAAAAAACACAATAGTACTTACTACTCTTGCCTTTTGCATATACGGCTCGGCAGGAATGGAAGTAACGCCGCTCTCATCGCTGTATCTGTTTGCAATGCTGATTTGTCCCTGCGTTGCGGTTTTTATTTTGCCGAGTTTCGATTTTGAATCTTTGGCAAATTGTTCTCCTGCTTCGCGAGCGTTTTTGGTGCTTTCGGCAATCAGTTCGGGCTTGATTGTATTGAGTTCGGGGAAGGAATAATCAATTGAAAATTCTGCCGTTAAATTTTTATTAATCAAATAAATGTTGATGTCATTGCTTATTTTGTCCGTACTTTCTACATCTTTTATATCAAACATTATTGTTTTTGAGGCGTGGTATCTGTCTACTTTTTCCTTTACCTGCTTTCCATTAATCCATTTGATTTGGTAGTATGTTTTGGTGTCATACAGATTCAGATCAGACACAGAGGCGTTTGTAATGCCTTTGTCCTTTAAACCGGACAGAATAGCGTTTGTGCGGGCATCAATCTTTTCTACCAGACTTTTCGGCTCATCGCCCGAAAATGTATAGCCAATTGATATGCGGGAAGAAATGGCTTTAATTTCTTTTTCAGCCAGCCCTTTCACTGTTACTACCCTTTCTTTGTTTGAAAAACTTTGCAGTCCTTTGTTTATGCTAATTCCAAGAATGATTAATCCGAGAGCCGTACAAAGCCCCAATACTATTTTTTCTAAATTAAATGCTTTCATTTTACTTTAAATTTTAGATTCATTCGCAAAGATAACATTTTTCCGGATAAAAGAAATCAATAAACAGATTATTTTAAAAAGTTACGGGTTACGGGATTTTTTGCCAATGCTACCTGCACACAACCCGAAACCCAAAGTAGTCAAAACGGGAATACGGGTCGAAGTTGCTACGGCTCGAAACGTTGCAGCCGCCAGCGTAGTCGAGCCAGCTACCGCCGCGCTGAACACGGCCGGAAAAGGAATCTTTACCTGATGCAACTACAGTTTCATCAACAGGAGTTCCCTGCGGGAATTATTTCATTATTATCTACATGAAATACGCTGAACACTTCTGCAAGGTAAATTACACTGGCTATTGTCTTTTTGTCCGGAGATACAACATTCTTCCGTTATGCGCCATTGCATGTAATATGTCCGGAATAGAGCCTGTCGGTATCTATATTAATATTATTAACAACCAAATATTCATTGGGACCTTGTCCATTACCTTTCTTTGCCAGTTTTGTAACAAACTTTCCTGCTTTGTCAAAGACAAAAATCTGCCGTTGAGTTGCATCCTTTGCATAGATATATTTCTGCTTTATTTGTATCTGATTTACCCTGCCCATTACATCGCCGGAATCTACTCGCAGTCTGATACAATGCACGGAATCGACTATCTCCGCTGTCCTGTTTGCATCCTGTTAAAGCGTACGGGCGATGTTGAATTTGCGGGTGTGCTGGCCAATGAATCTGCCTTTGCCGTGCATGACTGCGGTGGCTTCGCCGACTTCGATATTGTTTTTGTAGGTTACGCTGAAATCGACGGCAAAGACTAATTCTGTTCCGTCATAATACAGTACGGGTATTGGCGTGATTGCTTTCCCGGTGTATGTATGCGTATGCAGCGGCTCGGTGACGGTGCAGGAAAGGTTGATTCTTGCGGGTGAAAGTGCCGAGTATTTTTTCCGGATGTCATTTGTCTTGTTAAAAAGTGTAATGAGGTCTTCTTCTTCGGGATCGGTGGTTAGGGTTTTGACGAGGACGTCGCATACGGAGTTATAGTCTTCTGCTACTGTTTCCCGGAGTCCTGAGGCGGCGGGGGTTTCGGCGGCGTATTCGGCGAGTCGCTGATTGTAGAGACCGGACAGCGTAGTGTTATACGGGGCGAGCATGTAGAAGAGACCGTCGATCGCAAGATCTTTTGCGGCTGCCTGAAGGTTGGCGTCATTCTGGTACCGAGAAAGCATTTCGCCGGTCATGGCTATCTGGGACATCAGCGGCTTTCTGTTCAGGTCCCAAAAGGGTTTCATGAAATGTTCCAGCATTTTACCGGCTGAGGATTTGTCGATGACTGTACTTCTGGAGCCGGCTTTGACTGATCGTTTGATGTCGTCTATCGTGGCGTCGCAAATGTCGTTCGCTTTCTTTATCTGAGCGGTGAGCAGGCTGCTGCGCGGTTTGTCCATTTCGGTCTTCATGGCGGTGCTGTCGGCGCGAAGCTTGTCGACTATTTTTTCTCCGGTTTCGCCAAGGAGCGATTTTTTGGGCTCGATGACTGACAGGGTTTCGTCTGAAAGCCCTGCGAGGTTGGCAAGTTTTAACTTGTTGGCTTGTAAGTGAAATAATTTAAATTTGTTCATGATACTTTTTGTTTTATTTGTTTTTAATTTTGATAACTTATTGATTTTATTTTCTTTATAATTATTTTCGACGGTTATTGAATGTTTACCCGGAAGGCTGTGCAAACTTGTTTTGCGTTCCGGGTAAATACCCGGAAGGCTGTGCAAACTTGTTTTGTGTTCCGGGTAATTACCCGGAAGGCTGTGCAAACTTGTTTTGTGTTCCGGGTAATTACCCGGAAGGCTGTGCAAACTTGTTTTGCGTTCCGGGTAAATACCCGGAAGGCTGTGCAAACTTGTTTTGCGTTCCGGGTAAATACCCGGAAGGCTGTGCAAACTTGTTTTGCGTTCCGGGTAAACACCCGGAAGGCTGTGAAATTTTGTTTTGCGTATTCTGTAATCATTATTTCTTAGTTGTTTTTTATTATTTATTAATTGATTTTTCTAATTTGCTGCAAAGGTAGTGTTTTTTATTTAAATACAAAAAGATGTGTTTATTTTTTATCGTTTTAACGTTTATTTAACATTATCCTTTTTAGTTTTTCTTTTTCCGGTTTGTCGATGTGTAATTCTGTTTGCAGGTAGTTATCTATGTTTGTGTACCGGTTAATGATTTCCTGTTTTGCGGCATTGAGATATGAGGGTTTGACGGTTAATACTGTCTGTATAAAGGGTGACGTATGAATGGGAGGTTTCAGATATTTGTTAGATAGAAGGTAATCTTTCATTACTGTATCCCATTCTACGTCAAGCGCGGAGAGCAGCATGGCGGCGGCGAATCCTGTACGGTCTTTGCCGGCTGTGCAGTGAAAAATCAGAGGATAGTTTTCTTCGTGAAGAAGTATTTTAAAAAATTTTCCGTACACCGGTGAAAATCCGGTGACAAGCCTGCAGTTTATTTCTGCCATAAACCGGACGCCGGATGAGCTGTCGGACGGTAATGCAAGCATGTTTTGCTGTACGTAACCGGAAAGGCTGCTGCCGGCGGATACCGGTAAATGTATTATTTTTATTCCTTCGGGAAGGAGGGAAGGCGCTTTTTCTGCTTCTTCTTCCGAGCGGAAGTCAATGACGGTTTTGACGCCAATTTTGCGTATCTTGTCCAAATCGCGATCTGTCAGATGGTCAAGCGACTGTGACCGGAATATTTTTCCATATACTGTTTTTCTTCCGTCTTTTGATGTATAGCCGCCAAGGTCTCTGAAATTTGGAGCGCCTTCCATTATTGAGTCGCGATGAACGGATATTATTTTTTTGCAGCATAGAATAAAGAGTATTGCAAGACTTGCCAGCGCAAATAATTTGTACATATAATTTATTATTGTATTCATACATTATTTATTATTTATATATGATTAAACAAGAATAGATGGCTGTTTGTTGAGAAATTTCCTGTAAAATTAAATGTTTTTTATTGATAATATGTAAAAAAAAATACAATACAGTGTTTTTATATTAAAAAAAAATATTACCTTTGCGGGATGAATGTGAACAGGAATAATAACGCAGCAACTTTTTTTTTCCTCTATCTTGCTCAGAGTATACCGATGAGCTTCTTTTCGACGGTGATTCCGGTTATTATGAGGCAGGAAAATTTTTCGCTTACGCAAATAGGTTTGCTCCAGCTGATGAAATTGCCGTGGATTCTGAAATTCCTCTGGTCGCCGGTGATTGACAGACATTCGGTTTCGGTAACGGACTACAAGCGGTGGATTATTTCTTCCGAACTTGTGTACGCGATGATCATACTTTCGGTTGCTTTTCTTAATTTTACGACAAATTTTAATCTTATTTTATTCCTTATCATTATTTCTTTTGTCGCGTCTGCTACCCAGGATATTGCGACGGATGCACTCGCGGCGCTTTCTTTTTCGAAAAAAGATAAAAGTTTGATAAACAGCGTACAGTCGATGGGAAGTTTTGGCGGTACGCTTATCGGCAGCGGACTGTTGATTCTTCTTTTTCGCGAGGTGGGATGGAATCATATCTTGCCTTACGTTGCGCTGTTTGTGTTAATTGCAGTTATACCGCTGTATTTCAACCGGAGTATAACTGTAAATAAACCTGCAGACAGCAGTCAGAGAGCAAGTATCCGCGATATTCTGCTTTTCTTTAAACAGAAAGGTATATGGAAACAAACCGGTTTTCTTGCGATCTATTATTCATCTATGATAGGCACGCTGGCTATGATGCGACCGTATCTTGTTGACCTTGGATATGATATAAAACAGATTGGATTTATGAATGGAATAGTCGGCACGGCTACAGGTTTGATTGCGGCGGCGGCTGGCGGTGTGATTATACGGAAAACGGGCAGGTACCATGCAAGATTTATATTTTCTCTGTTTATAGTTTTCACGACGTTTTATTTTGTGTTTATATCCCGGAATCCAAGTCCCGACATCCAGCTTCTTTATACGGGAATAATACTGATGTGGGGCAGCTACGGAATGGCGTCTGTGATCGTCTATACGCTTGCGATGGACTGCGTTAGAGCGGGAAGAGAAGGCACGGATTTTACAGTCCAGATCGTTATTACACATCTCAGCGGCATTGTGGTAGCCGCGATGAGCGGAAAAATAGCAGATGCAACGAACTATCATGTTCTATTTCTGTTTGAGTTTGCACTCGCCTGCCTGTCGTTAGCATACATTATTATTATAATGCAACCCAAAAAGCATTTTAAAGTTATAAAATTCCTGTCTCCTTACAAGGGAGTGCTGCTGTTTCTCGGACTTCTGTTTTTGTTTCATTACCTGTGGAAGATAACGGTTGACAATGACGGTTCGGAAGTTGCAGGCTGGGTGATGAAAATTAAAGAGTTCTTTCATATTACAGTTACAGAGCCGGCGCCAGACAGAATGTACTTTCTGGGAAAAGATGTAACTCCGGCGTGGTTTCACACTGCGCAGGAGGGATTAACCACAATTACGGCGTGGTTTGTCCGCCTCTTGCCATCATGCAGAGATTTGATCCAGGATTCAATCGTACTCTATTTTCCTGATCCCCGGATAACGATTAAAATCGTCTGGGGCTGTCTGGGCGTAAAGCAAATGTCGATATTCGCGTGCGTAATGCTGTTCTATCCGGGACCATTCCTGAAAAAACTGTGGTACATACCGATGGGATGCGTAATCTTGACTGCGTATAACGTCGTACGCATCGGGGTATCAGTAATAATGACGCGCAATAATCCCGAGTTATTTGATTCACTTCACGACGGCGTCCTGAGATATATCTATTACACAATATTATTTATATTATGGGCGGTGTGGGCGGAATACGCAGAAAAAAGATCAGATGGGAAATAGAAAACAAAGAATTGAAGCGCTTCGCGATCAGATGCGAAGAGAAAACGTTGACGCGTGCATCGTCCCTTCAACAGACACGCATCTAAGTGAATATCCATCCGGGAGATGGAAAACGCGCGAATGGCTGTCCGGATTCACGGGCTCAGCCGGGACATTAGTTGTTACTCAAAACAGAGCAGTTTTGTGGACCGATTCACGGTATTTTCTTCAAGCCGAAAAGGAACTTAAAGACACGGGAATATATTTATTCAAATCCGGATTACCATGCGTTCCCGGGTATCAGGAATGGGTTGCAAACGAACTTATATCAGGACAAATGGCTGGTATAGAATGCTCCGTGTTTTCAGCCGAAGAAGCGCTGGCACTGGGGACAGGTCTGTCGAAAAAAGGAATCCTGCTTAAAACTGATTTTGCACCGTACAGCGAAATCTGGAAGAACCGTCCGGCAGCCCCCCGAAATCCGATGTTAGTACTCAATGAGAGATTTGCAGGAAAATCATGTCGCGAGAAGATTTCCTGCACGCGAGAAGCAATAATTGCGAATGGTGCGGAGATGACCATTATCTCTGTCCTTGATGAGGTCGCATGGCTGTTTAATATTCGAGGCAGTGATGTTAGATACAATCCGGTCTGCGCAGGTTATGCTGCAGTCTCGGAGCATGAAACGATATTTTTTGTAAACAGGGAAAAAATCACGGAGAAAAGTAGCGAACACTTTCGGGAACAGGGAGTAACGGTTTATGATTATGACACAGTTGCGGATTATATAAAACAAAGAACGGGCGGAAAAAGGCTGCTCATTGATCCGTCACATATAAACTATGAACTCTACAGTTCGATTCCCGAAGACTGTATTAAAGTAGAAGTTGCAGTCAGTCCGGTTGCCGGTCTTAAAAGTATAAAGAACGATACCGAAATTGCAGGCTTTCGCTCAGCAATGCAGCGCGATGGCGTAGCAATGATACGGTTTCTGATCTATCTTGAAACGGCGCTTGCGAAAGACGAACCGGTAACAGAAACAATGATAGCGTCAAAGCTTCGTAAATTACGCGGATATCATAAATATTACGCCGGGGAGAGTTTTGCAACCATTGCGGGATACGGCGCTCACGCAGCGGTCGTTCATTACGAGGCGGATGCAGAGAGCGATGCGGCAGTGTTGCGTGAAGGTATGCTGCTCGTAGATTCGGGTGCGCATTATTTGGACGGTACGACGGATGTAACGCGTACAATTTCAGTTGGTCCTGTTTCAGACAGCATGAAACGCGATTTCACTCTTGTCTTGAAGGGACATATTGCGCTCGCGACAGCACGGTTTCCAGCCGGAACTGTCGGAATGCAGATTGACGCTTTCGCTCGACAGTTTCTGTGGCAAAGCGGTTTGAATTATCTTCACGGAACAGGACACGGCGTTGGGCATTTTTTGCCTGTTCACGAGGGACCGCAAAGTATTCGCACAAGTTACAGTCCTGTCGCTCTCAAACCCGGAATGATTATCTCCAATGAGCCGGGCGTTTACCGTGAAGGTCAATACGGTATCAGAATAGAAAACCTTCTTTTGACTGTATATGACACGACAAACGAGTTTGGCGAGTTCTATCGCTTTGAAACACTGACGCTCTGTCCGATAGACAGGCGACTTATTGACTTCCCGTTATTGACAAACGAAGAAATTAACTGGCTGAACGATTATCATACAAAAGTTTTTGAATCTCTGTCGCCCTCTTTATCAGCAAAAGAAAGAGAATGGCTTCGCAAGTCTCTTTTCGATTAGCCAGATATTCAAGGTCAAAAACCTTATATATACCGGACAGTATATCTAATCTCAAAATTTTATACTACCTTTGCAGTCTGATTGGGTCATCATGAAAAGATTTAGTTATGTTTTCCTCATTTTGCTCTGTTCCTGTGCGAGTGTTGGCAATCCATCAGGAGGCGATTACGACATTACCCCGCCTGTTGTGCTAAAAAGTATCCCGAAACCTGACGCAACGAATTATTCTAAGCCAAAAATCGCACTGCTTTTTGATGAATACATAAGTATAGAAAAACCATCGGAAAAAGTAATCGTCACGCCGCCACAAAAGAAACAGCCAGTAATCCGCGCACTCGGTAAACAGATTTTAGTTGAACTGAAAGATACTTTGCAGGAAAATACTACCTATACTTTTGATTTCACAAACAGTATTTCCGACAACAACGAAAAAAACTCCATAGAAGGTTTCGCTTTCGCCTTTTCAACCGGCGATATTGTTGATACAATGATGATTTCGGGCACTCTGCTTGAAGCTCAAAGTCTTGAACCGCTGCCAAATATTATGGTCGGGCTGCATAATAATCTCGCAGATTCGGCTTTCACAACACAGTCTTTCCTCCGCACTTCGATGACCAACGACCGGGGTCAGTTCAAAATTCGCAACGTAACGCCGGGAACGTATCGACTGTACGCATTGAAAGATGCAAACAAAAACTTTCTATACGATCCGCCTGCCGAAGAGATCGCGTTCTATGATTCACTTGTCGTGCCGTCGTTTGAGCCTGCTGTACGTTGGGACACAACTTTCATTGCCAACGACAGCACGAAGATTGATACAATAACAGAAATACATTACAACCGTTTCCTGCCTGACGACATTGTAATGCGATTATTTCAGAAAAAATTTGACAATCAGTATCTCGCAAAACATGAGCGTCCGCAGGAAAATCAGATTGTCCTTCGTTTCAATTCCGACAACGAACTGCCGCCCAAAATCACCTTTTTGAATAGCGACACCATTGAAACAAATGCCGCCGGACAGTTTATTCGCGAAATTTCACCTTCGCACCAGGATATTACATATTGGATTGTAGATTCGCTGCTTTATCGTCAGGACACAATTTTAATCAAAGCAGAATATATAATGACAGATTCTCTGTTTCAACTTGTTCCGCAGACAGATACGCTGCGTTTCGTATTTAAACATAAAACTGCAAAACAGCAGGCAAAGAAAAAGAGAACCGAAAAGAAACCAAAAAAAGAAGAACTGCCCGCAACTGAATTTCTGAAAATAGAAATAATGGCAAAACAGACTATGGACGTAACGGATACGCTGAAAATAACATTTAACGAACCGCTAAAAGATTTTGATACGAAAGCAATTAAATTTCAGCAAAAAATTGATACTCTCTGGCAGGACGTCGAACTTCCAATAGTCACCGATTCTCTCAATCCGCGAGCGTTTTTTGTAGATTACATTTGGGATTATGGAGAAGAATATCAGTTGATGATTGATTCGGGCGCTGTTTTCAGCGTTTATGAAAGAAACAATGATTCTATAGTGCAGCAGTTTAAATTCAGAAAAGAAGAGGAATATGCCCATTTCTACGTTACGGTTATCGGATCTAAAAGCCGAGGTTTCGGCGAATTATTAGACCGTTCAGGCAAGATTATTCGCAAAGTTACGCTGCAAAACAGTGAACTTGCATTTGAAAACATATTGCCGGGCGCATATTATCTTCGCTACACGGAAGATACGAATGGCAACGGAGTTTGGGATACAGGCGACTATTCCGAACTTCGACAGCCTGAAGAAGTTTATTACAATCAGCAAAAATTTGAGTTCAGAAAATATTTCACACAAAATCAGACGTGGAATATCGGCGAACTGACTTTCGACAAACAAAAACCACTTGAAATCACAAAAAACAAGCCTGTTGAGAAAAAGAAACGGACAGTCAAAGATAATGACAGGAATAGCCGTACAAATTCCGGAATGGGAACAGATAGAAATCAAAGCAATAAGTCAGCAACAATTTATTAATAACAGATGATGAAGAAATTTATATTTTTAATTTCAACTATGATTGCAATGGCAACATCTCCGCTTTCAGCGAAGGAACAGCCTTTTGATGCGGGAGAGGAATTGGATTTCACATTTCGCTATAAATATGGATTGTTTATGTTGAAAGCAGGCACTGCCAAATTAACCGTTAAAGATGCTCATTATAATTATACCGTCGCCAACGAAATAATGCTGACAATCAAGACGAGTTCATTTTTCGACAAGATATATAAAATACGCGACACGCTACAATCATATATGAATAGACATCTTGAGCCGATGTATAATATTCGCAGATTGCACGAACACAAAACGAACTACAACGAAGAGATTTTTTATAATACATTCAGTCATAACTATTCAGAAGTTCGCGTCATTCGTGCTGATAATAATAACGTCAAATTTGATACTGTGTTACATTGCAACAATCATGGTTTTGACATTTTGAGCATTATCGTTTTTGCACGCACGCTCGACTATCAAAATATGCATAAAGGACAGACAATGAAGATTACAAATTTCATCGGCAAAGATAATATCAATATCCTCATTAAATATAAGAAAGAAACAGTTGATATTGGCGGTAACGAATATGAAGCATATAAACTGAATATTGACGTTTCTGACAAAGCATTTAACGAATCGAAAAATGCTATGGAAATATGGATTAGCGCTGACAAAAATCGTATTCCACTCAAAGTGAAAGCAAAACTGAAAATTGGCGCTACCGAAGTAGAACTCGCTTCTCATCGCAATCTGAAATACTCTTTATCATCAAAAAAAGATAAAACAATATGAAAATAATTCAAGTACAAAAAAATTACAAATCAAACAGCAAGGGTGTAGTTGCAACGGTCGGTTTTTTCGACGGCGTTCATGCAGGACACCGTCATCTTATCAGTCAACTGAAACAAATTGCCGATAAGGAAGGACTTCCGGCAGCAGTCATAACTTTTCCTCTTCATCCGCAAGGAATACTCAATCCAACAGTTAAACCTTCACTGCTCACTTCGCCTGATGAAAAACTCGAATATCTCGATGAAGCAGGAGCAAACATCTGCTTCATTATTGATTTTACCTCTGAATTTTCCTGCCTTGATGCTGAAAATTTTATTAAAAACATATTGCATAAACAGTTAAATGTGCAACATTTAATAATCGGATACGACCACAGGTTCGGACGAAATCGCGAGGATGGATTTGACGAATACAGTCAATATGGCGCTGAATGTGAAATGAAAGTCAGCCGCGCAGAAGAACTTGAAGGCGAGCACATCAGTTCTACGATTATTCGCCGGATGTTGCTGGCAGGTTGCGTAGAAGAAGCGAATATTATGCTGTCATACAGTTACGCTATATCGGGCAAAGTAGTACACGGTAACCATCTTGGGAGAACTATCGGTTTTCCTACCGCAAATCTGAAAATCGACCACGCAGAAAAATTGATACCCGGCACGGGTATTTACGTGGCAAACATAATGCTCGGCGCGGAATATTTCAGAGGAATGGCATACATTGGCACTCGTCCAACCGTTTCTCATAGCGGCGAACAGCATGTTGAAGTCCATATTCTCAATTTCGACAGAGAAATCTATGGCGAAACTTTGCGATTGGAATTTGTACGTTTTATTCGCGAAGACAGAGCCTTCAAAAATTTGGAAGAACTTCGTGAACAGTTAATCAAGGACAGAGATGCGGTGTTGCTGACATAACGTCAGTTAAACCTGAATGATTCTCCTCTTGACGCTAAAACAATATCACTCCAGGTGTGCCTTTTCCGATTTGATTTTCCCTTTCAGAAAGATAGAAGCCATTGACGCAAATTTTTCCTCCGATTCGGTAGTATAAAATCGACATTCACTGTTCTTTTTACAGCGAATGTCGATTTCCGGGTGCCGGTACAGATAGTCGGCAAGGCTGTCGGCAACCAAAATGCCCTGCGAAACAAGTTTCACATTAACAGGAATCGCTTTTATAATCTTTTTCTCGAGCAGAGGATAGTGAGTACAGGCAAGAATCAGGGTGTCAATTTTTTTATCGCGACACAGAATCCTGTCTATGTATTTATTTATAAAATAATCTGCACCACAGTCGTTATGTTCGTTATTCTCAACTAATGGCACCCACATGGGACAATCCTGACTTTCGACTGTTATGTCGGGAAACAGCTTATTTATTTCTATCGGATAAGAACCTGAAGATATTGTTCCGGGAGTACCGAGTATGCCAACGTGTCGCGAGCAAGTTATATTGCCGATATATTCAACAGTTGGACGTATGACGCCAAGTACGCGGCGTGATGAATCTATTTGAGGAAGATCTCTTTGCTGGATTGTTCGCAGTGCTTTTGCCGATGCTGTGTTGCAGGCAAGGATTACGAGCGGACATCCTTGTGCAAACAGCCACTTAACTGCTTGGAGGGTAAAACTGTAAACTACTTCAAAGGAACGGTTGCCGTAGGGAGAACGGGCATTATCACCCAAATATACATAATCGTAATCGGGAAGTTTACGGCGGATTTGTTCGAGAATCGTCAATCCGCCGTAACCCGAATCGAAAATGCCTATCGAGCCTTGCATTTACTTCGCAGCCGGCGCGTCTTTCAGCCCAAGTTTGGCTTTCAACAGCGGAGTAGCGTTGATGCTTTTAGGCGAACTGTATTGCAGCGCTTCGGCTCTTATAACGTAGGTGAAACCATTTTGAACACTGATGTCTTCAAGGGCTTTATCTACCTTCGCAATAATCGGTGCAAGCAAAGTCTGTTGCAGCGTTTGAAGGCTTTGCTGTGCCTGCTGCTGAAACAGAAAGATGCGTTTACGCAAATCTTCAAGGTCTTCCTGACGGCGTTTCTTGATGTTTTCTGCCAGTGTTGCCTGTTTCTCGACAAATTCGGCATATTTCTTTTCGTACTCGTCCTGGTCGGTTTTGAGCTGCTCGGCATAGTTGGCGTTTTCGTTTTCGAGAGAATCCTGCAATGCCTCGTATTCAGGCATCAGCGGGATAATTTCTTCATAACTAACGTAAGCAATTTTTTCCTGTGAGAATCCCAGTGCGGGAACTAAAAGAAAGGCGAATAAAACTAATTTTTTTACAGTCATTTTTATTTAATATTTAAAAGTTAAATTTCTCTTTTCGAGCCTGCAAAGGTAGGCATTTATTTTAAATATCCTAACTTTTGCAGAACTTCATTACTTATATCTATCCTGGGCGAGGCATAAATGATGCTCATCGCAGACGCTCTGTCCAAAACTACGCTGTAGCCTTTTTCTTCCGAGAGTACTTTGATTGCCGCATAGACTTCGTCCTGAATGGGTTTGATGAGCGCTTCGCGTTTCTTGAACAGTTCGCCTTCGCTCCCGAAATATTTGCGTTTCAGTTCCTGCGCTTCCTGTTCTTTTGCCACAACTGCCTGTTCGCGCTTTGTTTTCATTTCGGCTGAAAGGAAGACCAGATCTGACTGATACTGTTTATAGAGGTTTTGCGCCTCCTGCTGCAAGGCTTCTACGTCCTGCTGCCATTTTTTTGATATAGTGTTCAACTGCTCGTTTGCCATCTCGTAATTCGGTATATTTTTCAAAATATACTCCATATCTATAAGTGCAAACTTTTGTGCCTGCGCTCCGACGGCTGCAAAAACCGTGATCAGAACTGATAAAATCAATTTTTTCATATTACTGCTGTTTTAATGTCAGGCAACAAAGGTACAGCTATTATTTCTGATTTAACACAAATAATATATAAAAAGATATAAAGTCTGTCTGTTTTTCATCTGAAACGGGAAAGCAGGGGAATCATATCCACATTAATTTCACCAGATAATATACCGCCGAGGCAAGCAGGGCGCTGACAGGTATTGTCAGAATCCACGCCGTGAGCAGGCTTTTCGTTATGCCCCACCGGACTGCGGAGAGGCGTTTTGTGGCGCCCACGCCGATGATTGCGCCTGATATTGTATGTGTTGTGCTGACCGGGATTTTCAGCCATTCTGTGAGGTAAAGCGTTAAGGCGCCGGCAGTTTCGGCTATCATACCCTCCTGAGGTGAAACTTTGGTGATGCGCGTTCCCATTGTTTTGACTATTCGCCAGCCGCCCGATGTGGTGCCAAGCGCTATCATGAGGAAGCAGGCAAACGGTACCCAGTCGGGAAGTTCGCTGATGGACGTTATTTCTAATCCTGTCCCCAGACCCTGAGACGCGATAAGCGCGGCGGCGATGATGCCCATTACTTTCTGAGAATCGTTGAGCCCGTGTCCTATGCTGAAAAGCGCGGAGGATACGAGCTGCAGCCGGCGAAACCATATCGCGGCACGGTGCGGACGCGCCCGACGGCAAATGTGCATCACGGATATGGAGATGATGATCGCGACCGCCATGCCGATTAACGGTGAAAGGAAGATGAAGGCGGCGATCTTGAAGATGACTGTTCCCTGAATCGCCCCAAAGCCGCTTGAGGCGACTGCGGCTCCCGCGAAGCCGCCGATCAGAGTGTGGGAGGAGGAGGACGGAATGCCGTACCACCACGTCAGCAGGTTCCAGGCGATGGCGGCTACGACGCCCGAAAATATTACGGGCAGGGTGATGAACTGCTCATGGACGGTCTTGGATACTGTGTTCGCGATACCAAATTCTCCTATTATGTATTTGGCGATGAAGAAGGCGACAAAGTTGAAAAATGCCGCCCAGAGGACTGCCTGAAACGGGGTCAGGACTTTGGTTGTTACTATGGTCGCGATCGAGTTTGCGGCGTCGTGAAATCCGTTGATGAAATCGAATATCAGCGCGAGGATGATTATTGTTATTAAGAATATTAACATTGTTCCGTATTTTATAACAGGTGTCTTATCTAATTCAATGCAAAGGTAGCGCAGGGATATGACAGATTTATTACAGACAGATGACAAATGTAAGAAGATTTGATGCCGCTGGTACGCAAAGACGCGATTAATCGCGTCTCTACGATATATATTCGCCGCGCATACACATTATATATACAGGGGCGCTCCCCTACCCCCCGCGTACGATGTGTTGTAAAGGGCGTATACGTCGTTATAAAGGGCGCACACACAGGTGCGCCCCTACGGTATACGGGAAATTAATAATTAATAATTAACCATTGCGGTTGTAATTGCAAACAATACAAGGGCAACCACAAGGGTTGCCCCTACGGTTTCCAATGAACCGGCGA
>JAIRYM010000106.1 GCA_031267615.1 Dysgonamonadaceae bacterium | reverse complement strand
TATTTTGGAAGAAATCAAACCCAACTAAAGCGGTTTAATTAAATTTCGGTTGTGCACACGTTGTGCAAGTTTTAAAATTAAAATTGCCAAACATTTGATTAATAGATGTTTGGCAATTTAATCTGTTGTCTCACCAGGATTCGAACCTGGACTGGCAGAACCAAAATCTGTAGTGCTACCGTTACACCATGAGACAATTATCTGCTTTGCTGAAAAGCGCTGCAAAAGTACCACTTTTTATTTAAACAGCAAAACTTTTGGCGGTTTATAAAAAAAAAAATCAAATCCATTCCAGCAGCACCTTTCCGCACAGTCCGCTTTCCATAACATCGAAACCTTTCTGAAAATCGTCAATAGGAAAACGGTGAGTGATAATTGGCGAAATGTCGATGCCGGCAATCAGCATCTGTTGCATCTTGTACCACGTTTCCCACATCTCACGTCCGTAAATACCTTTTAGCGTCAGTGCCTTGAATATAACTTTACTCCAGTTGATACCCGCGTCGTCCGGCAGGATTCCGAGCAAAGATACACTTGAACCGTTGTACATCGAGTCAAGCATTTCATTAAAAGCCTGCGGTGCGCCCGACATCTCAAGACCAACATCGAACCCCGTGATATTCAGTCTGTGCATCGTATCGGCGACTTTTTCACCTTTGGCCGGATTGACAGTCAGCGTAGCGCCCATTCTGCAAGCAAGGTTGAGTCGATAGTCGTTCACGTCGGTAACCACCACATTATGTGCACCGGCAAAGCGCGTTATAGCAGTTGCCATGCAACCAATCAAACCTGCACCGGTAATCAGCACGTCTTCGCCAAGCAAAGGAAAAGAAAACGCGGTATGAGTAGCATTTCCAAACGGATCCATTATTGCCGCCATATCGTCAGATATACGCTCGTCAAGCGTGATGACATTAGTTGCCGGCAACGATAGATATTCAGCCATAGCGCCGTTGCGATTGACGCCGATACCGACAGAATGTTCGCATACGTGAAGTTTACCGCGCCGGCAGTTGCGGCAATGCCCGCAATACGTATGACCTTCGCCCGTAATCCGCTGTCCTGTTTCGAGATGTTTTACGTTAGCGCCCTTATCAACTATCACGCCGACGTACTCGTGTCCGACAATCATCGGAGGTTTTATTGTGTTTTGCGCCCACTGATTCCATTTATAAATATGTAAATCAGTGCCACAAATAGCATTTTTGGTTATCTTTACCAAAACGTCGTCTTTTCCGGTTTCAGGAACAGGAACTTCTTCCATCCATATCCCTTTTTCCGCACGTTTTTTAACTAATGCTTTCATACAAAATTTACCACATCATTTTAAGTACAAAAGTATAGTCGGGGTGATAAGGATTAAGCGAATGGTCGTTGGCTTTAAAGATAAACGTGATTTCACCTGCCTTAATTTCACAGGTTACCTGTTCCGTCCATTTGTATCCATTTTGATCAATCCAGGAATCTTCAAAAGGCAACGGAGTAAGATTGCCATTTATCAGCATATAGGCGACCACCAGACCGTCTTTGATAATCTGACCTGTCAATACAGGTTCATCAAAGGTATAATACAGATATTTGCCCGATTCGTCGTTAAATCCAACTTTCCAGTCAGGTTTAAGCACTTTGTAACTAATCGTTTTAGTAGCAGGAACTCCTTCGTAATGCTCTTCCGTAACATATCTGTCGCCGCAGCCGTTGAACATAAACGTTGTTGCTAAAAGAGCAAAAAATAAATACTTTTTCATGAATACTATTATTTTTAAATTTTTCAAAGGTAAATACTTTTTATGATTAAAACAAAATGTTTCGCTTTTTTTATAAAAAACAATTAAAAAATGCTGTAAAAAGAATTTTACTTACCTTTGCAGAATGAAAATTATAAATTCTTTATACCGCATAATTCTGTTATTTTTGCTGACAAATTTGTCGATAGCGGCGCAATCAAAGGCGGATATATATAATCTTTTTCAGACAAAAACCATACTGGCCAGCCACGCCGCAACTTTTGGAGCTTTGCCTTTGCAGACCGCTGATGGACGCTTTGAGCCGGTAAATACTTTTTCTTCGGAAATATTGCGAAAACTGCATCACTCTGACAAAATAGGTAACCTTTCTTCAGAACAGTTTTTGTTGAGCCTGCTAACAATGCCCGAAATGTGGATGCACGTTCCGTTTATATATATAAAAAACAAGGAAATATCGAAGCATTACGGGCTTCCTGAACGGCAAATAGCATACATTGAAATTTTTGACGACAATGGCGATTATCGCTTGCAAAAAGATGTTGACGCAGCATTTTCCAAGCCGCCTTCCGCCCGCAGTAAATTTGATAAAGACTTGCTGAAGCTCAACGAACAGATTCATATCTTCTCGCAGTTGGCAAACCGCGAAATGCTCAATCTTTTCCCTGTTCCCGACGACAAAAACCACTCGTGGACAAATGAAAACGAACTGCTGCCTGTCTATCTTTCTGCTGTCGCAGATGCCTTACAAAAAGACGAATGGAAAACAGCAAACAGCGCTTTGCAAGCAATAGCAGAATATCAGGCTAAAAATTCAACTTTGAAAATAGACAATAAGAAACTGCAAGCCGAACTGCTTTATAATCGCCTGAATATATTTGCTTTCTGCAAAAAGTTTTATTTTGTACTTGGCGCTCACCTGTTTGTTTTTGCTTTCGTTTTTCTTTTTAAGCAAAAGAAATCCGTAAAAATTGGCATTGTACTGCAAACTGGACTGATTGCAGCAGTTTTGGCATATCATCTTTTTGGAATTATATTACGTTCATACATATCAGGCTATGCGCCCTGGACAAATGCTTACGAAACTATGGTTTATGTCGGTTTAGTTACTGTTGCGGCGGGTCTGATTTTTGCTCGCAAGAGTGCAATCACTGTTGCTTTGGCAACTCTTTTCGGCGGAGTAATCCTCTTTGTGTCGGGACTTAACTGGCTCGACCCGCAAATCAGTCCGCTGGCGCCTGTCCTTAACTCGCCATGGTTGATGATTCACGTCGCTGTTATTGTGGCTGCTTACGGATTTTTCGGCGTGAGTTTTCTGCTCGGAATCACAAATTTGATTTTGTTTAAAGCTATTAAGAGTTGTAAATATATCAAAGCCTCAAACCAACTGACTGTTATCAACGAACTTTCCTTGTGGGCTGGACTTGCTTTTATGACAATCGGCACTTTTGTCGGTGCAGTTTGGGCAAACGAATCGTGGGGACGATATTGGGGTTGGGACCCGAAAGAGACTTGGGCGCTTATCACACTTGTTGTCTATGCTATAGCGCTACATCTTAGGCTTATAAAACAATGGGACAGTCCAACAGTTCTCAATTGGGCATCTGTTCTCGCTTTCGCCAGTGTGCTGATGACATATTTCGGAGTAAATTACTATCTTACGGGAATGCACTCGTATGGAAGTTAATTAATTCAACCTGCTACTTGTCCGCAAGAGCAGTATCGTTCTTTGTCTGTTGTAAATTAGAAAAAAATACACTACCTTTGCGTCCTCAAACTAAATTTAAATGGATAAAAATACAGTTATAGGCTTTGTCCTTATTTTTCTCGTACTGATTGGTTTTTCATATCTTAATCAGCCATCAAAAGATCAGATTGCAAGGCAAAAACAATATAGCGATTCAATCGCACTTATTCTGGCGCAGCAAGCAGCAGAAGAAAAAGCAATATCGACGAAACTTGCTGTCGCATCGGAAAATCAGCCCGATTCGCTCGCAGATATTCGCCTTATCGAAAATTTTGCCGATTTTGCAATTGCTGCTAAAGGCGAAGAACAGTTTATCACAGTTGAAAACGACTTGCTTACACTTACTTTGTCGAACAAAGGCGCTCGAGTAGTTTCCGCTCAACTTAAAAATTTTACAGATTACCGCGACCGCCCGTTAATTATCTTCGACAAAGGTGATTCGGAGTTTTACACTACGCTCGTAACGACTAACAACCGCATTGTCCGTACAGGCGAATTGTTTTTCAACATAATTGAAAACAGTCCCGAAAAAACGATTTTCCGTCTTAAAACTTCACAGAAAGACGCATATATTGATTTTGTCTATGTAATTCATGCAAACGATTATATACTTGATTTCAATATTGAGCCTCATAATTTGCAATCAATTCTTTCAACTGTGGCTGGCTCAATGGATATTCACTGGCAACAGAAAATCCGTCAGCAGGAAAAAGGCAGAAGTCATGAAAACAGTCGTGCGCAGCTGTATTTCAAATATTTAAGCGACGATGTTGAATACTTCAAAGAATCGAAAGATGACATTCGCAATATTCCCGACCGTATGAAATGGATTGGTTTTAAAGATCAGTTTTTTTCATCGGTACTGATTGCAAAAGAAAGTTTCGGCGCAGGCAAACTCGAATCGAAAGACCTGATAAATGATACCGTCTATCTGAAAAATTACATTGCCGATACAAGCGTAGAGTTTGATGCGCAGTCGTCTGTCGAAATGACGTTTTTCTTTGGTCCAAATGATTATCAAATGCTTAAAGCGTATGATAAAACGCTTTTTGCAGGTGATAAACTCGAACTTGAACGTCTTGTTCCACTCGGATGGAGTCTTTTTAGGTGGGTAAACAAATACATCGTCATACCAATTTTCGGATGGCTGACAAATAGCGGAATGGCGCTCGGACTTGCCATCTTTCTGCTGACGCTGATTGTGAAAATCGGATTGTTTCCTCTGACTTGGAAATCGTTTATGTCGTCTGCAAAAATGCGCGTTATGAAACCGCAGATTTCAATGATTAACGAAAAATATCCAGGACAGGACAACGCAATGACGCGACAGCAAAAAACGATGGAACTATATCGTCAGGTCGGCATCAATCCTATGGCTGGCTGTCTGCCGATGCTGTTGCAAATGCCGATACTGCTTGCTCTGTATATGTTTTTCCCATCGGCGATAGAACTACGCCATCAAAGTTTTCTTTGGGCAAACGACCTTGCTACTTACGACGATTTGATTAAATTTAATTTTACAATACCGTTTCTTGGCAGCCATTTGAGTCTCTTCTGTCTGCTGATGGCAGTTACCAATGTTTTTTATTCCAAATTCAGTATGGAACAGACAAGTGGCGGTCAAGAGCAGATGCCGGGTATGAAACTGATGATTTATGTGATGCCGGTGATGATGCTTTTCGTACTTAATTCATATCCATCCGGTCTTAATTATTATTATTTTATCTCGTCGCTAATAACAATTCTTCAAACACTTGCTTTCAGGTGGCTTATTGATGAGAAGGCTTTACTTGCTAAACTTGAAGCAAACAAAAAAAATCCGCCTAAGAAAAAATCAGGCTTTATGGCTCGCCTCGAAGAAGCGCAACGCAAACAGCAGGCTTTATTGAAAGAACAACAAAAGAAAAATGCAAGAAAAAGATGAAGCTTGATTTTAATAAAATGGGCGAACTTATTCCCGCCATAATACAGGACGCAGAAACAGGCAAAGTGCTGATGCTCGGCTTTATGAACGAAGAAGCATTTGCAAAAACACAGGAAACGGGCAAAGTAACGTTTTTCAGCCGAACGAAAAACCGTCTGTGGACAAAAGGTGAAGAGAGCGGCAATTTTTTAATGGTTGTATCAATCACGGAAGACTGTGACAGCGATACTTTGCTCATAAAAGTTAATCCTGTCGGACCTGTTTGCCACACAGGCAGCGACACTTGTTTTAATGAAACGAACAGGGAAGATATCCTCTTTTTGAAATATTTGCAGGATTTCATCAAATGCCGTCACCGCGAAATGCCAGAAAAATCATACACGACATCGCTTTTTAACAGTGGGGTAGGGCGGATGGCTCAAAAAGTCGGCGAAGAAGCAGTCGAAACTGTTATCGAAGCAATAGCGGGTAACGATGAACGAATGCTCTACGAAGCCTCTGACTTGCTATATCACCTCATTGTCCTGCTGACTTCCAAAGGTTATCGCATCGAAGATTTGGCGCGAGAACTGAAAAAGCGACATATATAAATACGCTATGAAAACTCATAAACATTATATATTAAAACTTTTATGCTGTCTGTCGCTGCTTTTATCGATTTCTTTCGGAGCACAGGCGCAAAAATTCCGTACCGAAACATATTCAGACAAGGTTAAAACTTTGCGCGTCAATCTTGTTGATGATTGGCAGGCGGCGCCTTACATTGAACTCGAAGGCGATGCACTCGTCGCAATAAGTTTTGATATACTTGGAACGCGCGAAGAAATATATACATATACGCTCACGCACTGCAATGCCGACTGGACACCGTCTTCTCTGCTGCAACCGGAATTTATGAACGGTTTTCAAAACCGAATCATTGACGATTACGCCCTGTCTGTTGGCACTTCAATGAGTTATGTAAATTACAGGATAGAGTTTCCGAATGAAGATGTATATTTGAAAATATCAGGGAATTATGCCGTTCAGGTTTTTCCCGAAAATTCAGACGAACCGATTCTTTGCGCCTGTTTTTCGGTTGTCGAGAAACAGGTAGATATTGATATGCAGGTTACAACGCAGACAGACAAAGGAATGAACAATTTTTTTCAGCAGGTCGGATTTACTTTGAATTGCGGAGATATAGTGAAAAACCCGATGAATGATTTGAAAGTATATGTCCTTCAAAATGAACGTAGAGACAATATGGCTCCTTTAATCAAACCGCTGCATATTCAAAATAACAAGCTGACTTATCAGCATATTCCTGAAATGATTTTCGAGGCGGGCAACGAATATCGCAAATTTGAGATGACTTCCCGTCATTTCAACGGTCTTAATATTGAATCAATGCAGTTTTATTCGCCATATTATCACGTTACTCTCAAGCCTGATATTGTACGCAGCGAGTTGTCGTATTCTTATTATGAAGACATTAACGGACGAATTTATATCAGAACTCTCGACGGCACGGATTTTGATACCGAAGCAGATTATTATTTCGTTCATTTTTTCCTGCCTGCCCAAAAACCTTTTACAGAGAACGTTTATATATTAAGCCAAGCGTTCAACAATCTGCTTGACGAACAAAGCCGTATGGAATACAGCCAGTCAGACGGAGGTTACATTAAAACGGCAATTATGAAAGAAGGTTATTATAATTATCTGTTTGTTACCAAAAGAAATACAAACTCACCTGCTTCACTTGCCACAATTGAAGGCAATTTTTATCAAACGGAAAACGAATATCGTGTTTTAGTCTATTTCCGCCGTGCCGGCGACCGGTTTGACAGGCTGATAGGGACGCAAACGATTCAATTTTTTTAATTAGCAATTTGGAAATATAAAAATAATGTTTTACCTTTGCACCGTTAAAAACAAAAAGTAAAATGGCACCCGAATACTTCTACAGCAAAAATTCGCAATTGACACATGAAAAAGTGTGTCAGTTAATGCCATTTTACCCCCCCCCCCCCCGAAATGACACAGTATCAGCAGGTTATGTCATAATTCGTTTCGCGCCATCCGGAAATGCTTCCGGCATCGTCATTGCGAATAACGAAGCAATCCGGAAATATTTAGTCCACACGTACAAGTCTCTCGTCCCTAAGGACAAGCCTTTGGTTTCTGGGGACGAGTCTCTTGCGGATGTCCCCCAGCCTTTTGGGGACATCCCCCAGTCTCTTGGGGACATCTGTCTTTCGCTAAAAAAAGTTGACTCACAAAAGAGTTAAAGATGCAAACAAGAAAACAAGAGTTGTATTTTGAAGAAGTAATTAGATTACACGATGAGTATGGGTATGGCGAAAGACG
>JAIRYM010000094.1 GCA_031267615.1 Dysgonamonadaceae bacterium | reverse complement strand
AGAGAAGTTAAGACCGGTTGCGCCGATGGTACTGCAATGTGTGGGAGAGCAGGTAATCGCCTGTATTTTACAAAAAAAACCTGTCTGACAGAAATGCCGGACAGGTTTTTTAGCGTTATCGAATGTCTATCTTTTTATTAAAACCGTTATGTTCGTCTTAATGGCTTGCCTGCATTCAAATACTTTGACTTTGCGTGCCGAGATGTAAGAGAATATAAAAAATAAAAAACTTTGTGCCTATGCAGGCAATATACAATCTTTTTCGAAAACAGTTGCAGGAATTATACCTCGAATCGGAAATCAGAGAATTTTATTTTTTGATCTCTGAAAAAATGCTTGGCATAGACAAACAGGATATTTTTTGCGGACAAAATCACCAATTATCTGATAATAAACAAATTCTTTTGTGTGATATACTTGCAGACTTGAAATTATGTCGCCCCATCCAATATATCATTGGCGAAACGGAATTTTACGGATTGCCTTTTAAAGTAAACGAATATACCCTTATTCCGCGTCCGGAAACCGAAGAACTTGTAGAAATTGCGCTGAACAGCATGAAAGGCGGAGAAACCATTTTGGATATTGGCACAGGTTCGGGTTGCATTGCTGTTACAATTGCCAAGCGTCTGCCATCTGCTATTGTTTATGCTATTGACATTTCGAAAAAAGCGCTTGAAATAGCAAGCAAAAATGCTGCTCTAAACGGCGTGAATGTGCGTTTCATACAAATTGATGTCCTGAAAGAACTGCCCAAAATACAGTTCGACATTATTGTAAGCAATCCTCCTTATGTTACGCCCGCAGAACGACAGTCAATGCATAGGAATGTTCTCGATTATGAGCCGCAGGAAGCGCTGTTTGTTCCGCAAGACAATCCGTTACTATTTTATCGCCGCATCGCAGAAATAGGACTGACGCATCTTACTAAAAATGGACAACTTTTTTTTGAAATCAATCCGCTATATGCTAATGAATTACAAACTATGCTTAACACAATGGGTTACAACAATATTCAGTTACACAAAGATATTTCAGGGAAAGACAGAGTGATTTCTTTGAAAACATTTTAGCCATTAATCACAATAAACACAGATGCAATTGCTGCTAAATATTCGAATATTTTACTATTTAATGGTATTTTCCATCAAATCAATTGCCTGTACGGTTTTGTTGTAGAGTTCGTCCATGGCACCGCTACTCTGTGCAGGAGCAAAACGGGCAAATTCTGCTGTATTGAGAATATCGCGGAAATTATTGATGAGTATTTCATTTGCGCCATATTCCGTAAGATTTGCTTCTACATTGTCTTTTGTGAGAGAAGCAACAGAAATACTCAATTTGTCGCTCAAATATCCCCAAACTGCTTTCAAAATCTCATCGTAGAACGCTTCCTGTTTGTTTTCTTTGAGATAGATTGCAGTCATTTTCAAACGTTTGGATGCCATTTTGTTTGCCTTTTTGGTGCGAACAAGCGCAATATTGGCGTTTTCTGCTGCCTGCTTGCGATAGATGATAAACAGAACGATAAAAAGCAGTGAAGGAATGATATACCAAAGAGCATATCCCCAAGTTCCGAAGAAGTGAACACCACTAATGAATGTAATATTTCCCGTTTTGATATAATGAATATCCTGTCCGAGTAATCGCAATGTTTCTTTGTTTGTTGCATTAATAACAGGAGCAAGAATGTTGCCGCCTTCGCCTTGCGCTACATGTAGAGAATATTCGCTTGTATTCAAAGTTTTGTATGTTCCTGATTTTAAGTCGAAATACGAAAATTCTGTTTTCGGAATAGTAAAATCGCCTGCATATCGGGGAATAGCGTTATATTCTATTGTACGCGACCCATTGACTCCTGATTGTGATACTTTTGATGCAGTATTTACAACAGGGTCGTAAATTTCAAAATCGTTAGGGAAAACTATTTCAGGATTTTTCAACAGTTTCATATTGCCGGCTCCTGTAATAGTAACTTTGACAGTAACGGCATCGTTGGCTTTCAAGTCTGTACGGCTGATAGAAGACGTCATTTTATAATCGCCGACTGCACCGTTGAACGAAGCGGGTTTGCCCGATGGCAATTCTTTTACGTTGATTGTAACAGTACTGCTACTGAGAGATTTTCTGACTTGTTCTACCGAACTGATAAACGGGTCGAATATACTGCTTGTCTTTCGTCCGCTTGGAATGGCAGCGACTAAATTGAATTTTCCGGAAGAAATTGTAATTTTTCCTGAGTGCTGAGGAAACAAAAATGTCTGTTTAAGGATAGCGGTGCGGTAGTTTTGTCCATTATACTGTTCTATATTACTCCACTGAGCGCTGCCTGTTTCAATTTCCTGTGCAATAAATCCTTCATATTCAGGAAAATTAAAACTCTCAAATTGCAAATTGGTATATTTAGAATATAACTTAAATGTGATTAAAAACCCTTCATTTTCATAAACCGAAGTTTTGGACGGAACGGCTCTGATAAACATATCTTCGGTGGAAATAGCATTTGTTTGTCTGCCGGAAGATTCGTTGCCTGATGCGTCGCCTGTTTGGGCTGGCGCAGTTTTTTCGGGTGGTAATGCTTTGATAATCAGCGGTTCGGTTTTATATTCACTGTTGCCGATTTTGATCGTGGCAGCACCGATTGTATATTCGCCTTCTTTTGGCGCCGTGGCTACATAGATGAATTGTTGTATGATTGTAGTCGTTACAATATTGTTTATTACACTGGAAGATGACTGATATTGCTGCGTAGGACCAAACAATATATTCAAATCGCCAAACGAAGATGGCGGCTGAAAATTTTGCCCTTTTGCTCCGTTTTTAGTTGTCAATGTGTAAGTTATCTGAAATTTCTGATTTGCAACTACTGTGCGTTCAACAGAAACTTTAAAAGTAACATCCTGCGCAAAAATAGTTAGAGCGTCAAGACACAATATCATAAATAACAACACTTTATATCTCATAATTCGGTTCTTTTTTTGAGGATGCAAAGATATAGATTTTTTTTCGAAAATGAAAATATAGAGATAAGTTAATTTTCATACTTTTACTTACGACTGCAAACAACCTGATTTTTGTATTTCAGGTTAATAACAGAATATTTGTTCCAACCGATTTTATTTAGTCCTTTATCATAAAAAGTACGCAATTTTTTAAGATTTTTGTGATAATCACTTAATTGTCCAAGAATTATTTGATGATTTCCAACTTTTGGCGTAAGTTCAATGTCGCCATTTTGGGCAACAAAAATTTGTGCAATTTGAGAGTTCCAAAAATCATCATTTTGAATAAACTTAACGAAGTCGAACAGTTCTTTTTTTGCAAATTCTTCGCTTATAAATCCGCTTACAACAGGTACATAAGCAGGATAAATGCCCATCACAGGAATAATATTTCTATCTTTATCGACATAAAAACTGCCATTGTCCACAGCGAAAATGCGCATAAACGGCGTGCGTTGATAAATCTTCACTTTTACCGTTCCGTCAATAGTTTTGAAACATTCTACTTTACGGATAATCTTATTTTCAAGCAATTTTTCTTCAATTTTAGCAGTATTAATTTGTTTGAGAGCTTTACCTTTGGGCGACAGTCCTCTTTTTTTCAGCATCGTCAACACTTCTTCATCAGAAATAAAAGGTCGTTCAGACGCATTGGCGACTTCTATTTTCACTTGTTTGCAAACGTCTGCCGTATGGGCTTTCGGAGCTATGAATGCCATCGCGAAAATCATATATCCCATCAGCAGGGCAGCAATAGACCAAAAGGATATTTTCGTAATCATAATTGTATATTGAAAATTTTTTACAGATTTATCGTTTTGCAAAGTTAAATAAAATATTTGAATATCTCTATCTGTTTTTTTAATAAAAGCAAAATAATTTTTGCTGTATAAAAAAAATATTGTACCTTTGCATCCGCTAATACAAATTTTAAAAATTAAAAAATGGCAACAAAAATCAGATTGCAAAGACATGGTCGCAAAGGGTACGCATTTTACCACATTGTGATTGCGGATAGCAGAGCCCCACGAGATGGGAAATTTATAGAGAGGATTGGGACATATAACCCAAACACGAATCCTGCTACAATAGATTTGAATTTCGACAAGGCTTTGTATTGGCTCCAGGTGGGCGCCCAACCAACCGACACAACAAGAAACATACTTTCAGGCGAAGGTGTGTTGCTTAAAAAACATTTGCTTGGCGGCGTAAAAAAAGGTGCTTTTACAGAACCGGAAGCAGAAAAAAAATTCGAGGCTTGGCAGAGCGCTAAAAAGTCTGTTGTTTCAGCAGAAGTTAGCAAACTTGGCGATGCTCGCCGTGCAGCTGATAAAGCTAAACTTGAAAATGAAAAAGCAGTAAATAAGGCTAAAGCAGAGGCGCTTGCCGACAAAAAAGCCGCTGCTGTAGCTGCTAAAAGAGCTGCTGAAGCTGAAGTCGCAGCGCCTGAAACTACGGCAACGACGGAAGAAACAGCGCCTGAGGCAGAATAACTTGGTATTAACTTGCTTTGTTATATTCCAAAACCTCGCTCATCAGTTATGGGCGAGGTTTGTTTAGATGCAGGAAATTTCCAGAATATACTACATAAGTATAATGCAGAATATGAGGCGTCGTTAAAATCTTTTCATCAAATCAGATAACTGTCGCTTCAATGTGTTTCTATCGGAATAGCCCGTGGTATATGTTTCCATGAATATGAGGATTTGGAAGAATTGACAGTAATGTTCAATGAAAGATAAATTGATAAACATCAAGACTTTACAGGGTATTTCGCCTGTTTTCAAGCAATGGTACGGACCGCTGTTGGCGAAATGCGTTATTAGCCTTGCCGGCTTCGACAAGGTAAATCGTGTTTATGACGCTGGCAAAAGTTTGACAGGACCTGCAGTTGAAGACGCGATGCTCGACAATATAGGAGTCGTTCGCAAGGTGTATAATATTGACGTTCTGAGGCAATTCGACGGCAAACCGTTTATCACAGTATCGAATCATCCATACGGACATATTGACGGTATTTTCCTCGTTGGCGAAATTACACGTATCCGTATGGATTTCAAGGTGATGGTAAACTGGATGCTTGGTCTGATTGATTCGATGGCGCCGCACTTCATCGGTGTAAATCCGTATTCGGCAGACGTTTCGAGTCGCTCATCGCTTGGTGGAGTCAGACAGTGCCTTGAACATCTGAAAGCAGGACACCCGCTCGGATTTTTCCCCGCAGGCGCAATGTCGATGTTCGATAAAAACAGAGAAGTTCACGACCAGCCGTGGCAGGAAGGCGTTCTGAAACTGATAAAAAAAGCCGGAGTTCCTGTTATTCCTGCGTACTTTTCAGGGAAAAACTCGTGGCTTTTTTATTTCCTTGAACGTATTAATTGGCGAATCCGCACAGTCCGTTTATGTCATGAACTTGACAACAAATGCGGCAAAACTATCAATCTCATTTTCGGTCAGCCAATTATGCCCGACGAGCAATTGGAGTATGAAATACTGTCGGATTTTGGTGTCTTTTTAGCAAATAGAACATATCAATTAAAAAGCTTGATACAGACATGAATACAATATTGGAAATAAATAAAATATGGCAACCCTTGTTACTGTCCGACAGCAGTTCTGCCTTTGAAATAAAAACAGACGAACCTGTGATTATGTTCGTTTTGCAGGGAGATATTCAACTGTATATCAATAATATATTGAAACGGGAAATATTTTATAACGAGATGGCTGTACTGCCGTCAGGCTGTTTGTATCATTTTTTTATAAGAAAAACAACACGTATCATAATTTGTCAATTCCCTTTGGAAATTCTAATAGCAGAGTGCAATAAAATTGATAAATTACTGTCGTTAAGCATGATTCAGAATGATGACGAAATTAAAAAAATGCATTTAAATAAAACAATCATCCGCTTTTTGTTGTTATTATGTAATAACATTGAGGATAAAATAGTTTCCGAACGTTTTTTTGACATAAAGCGAAACGAGTTATTGATACTTTTGTTTGCTTATTATTCAGAAAAAGAAATTGCAGGTTTTTTCTCGGAATTTTTATCAAAAAACATCAATTTCAAGAAGTTCGTTTTTGATAATCATTGCAAAGCGAAAAATATGGCTGAATTAGCCTCATTATCGAACAGTTCGCAGTCGGGGTTTATCAAAAAATTTCGCAGTACATTTGACGAATCGCCATATAGATGGATGCAAAAGCAGAAAGCGAAACTTATTTTGAATGACATGAATAAAGGGCAGAAATCGTTGCAAGAGATAGCAATTGAGTATAATTTCTCGTCGTATCAGCATTTTGCAAAATTTTGTCATAGATTTTTCAAAATGTCCCCAACTGCAATTTGCGGCAAAAGTCATTATAAAAAAAGTTAATTTAAAAATACTGTAATATATGTTGATTAGGTAATAATGTATGACTGTGATTAATATAAAAAATTGTACCTTTGCAGCGTTTTTTGAGTGAAAATTTCAAAGCAGAGAATACTTTGGAATTGTTAGATTGAGACAAATTTAAAAAAATTATCTATGGCAAAGCAAACTTCATTCGCCCACCAGAAGCAAGTTTTGGAGCAACTCCAGACGTTGTTGACGGGTTTGGAAAGGAATTTCAGAGATTTATTTACAAAACATGAAGAAAGGGTTACCTCCCTTTACCAGGACGAAGGTTTAATGGAAGAAATCTATGACGATTATATTACTATATGCCTGACGCCTTTAAAAGATTCACTTGACGGCTTGTCGAGAAAGATTCAGGAAGAAGATATTCCTTTTGTGGAAAAGGAATTAGACTTTATTGCTTCCCGTTAATAAAAAATTTAGAAGATGAATGAAAGTCTACATAGAGTTATAACCGCGTTATTGAATGGGGACAAAGTTTTTGTTTCCAGTCTTGGCTATTTGGTTATGTCTGTTGTTGGAGACCGCAAAACAGTCTTTTTCAAGCCCGTAACAAAGAATGTTGCCATCGAGATTGATGAAAAAGACATTTTCGGGCTGAAAGAAACCATCGCTCATTCTCTCGAAGCAGGAAAAACAGTCAATATTCCTGAAATTGGTACATTCCGCCCTGTTACAGACAGCAATGGCTCGTTCAAAGTTTCATTTGTAGTGTCGCCGACATTGAGGGCAATTGTGAATGGCAAAAGGGATACTTTAGAGTCTCTGACGCCTGTAACGACTGAACCCGATATGATAGAAGAAGTCAAAGAGGTTGCAGAAATCATAAAACCTGATATTGTTGCAGAAAGCCCTGTTGTTGAAAAACAGAAAATAAAAAAACCTGCGGCGCCGAAAAAAGAACAAACAACATCGATCGGAAGGCAGGTCATACCGTTGGACGAAGAAGACAACAGCAGAAGTCGAATATTATCTTTTCTTGCAGTAGCGGTGCTTATTGTTGCCGGTCTGTTCGTTATTTATTTTTTCTTTATCAGAAATGATAAAAGCAAGAGCGATATTCCGGTTTCAGTTATATCAAAGAATATTATGACGCCGCTGACGGAACTCGCTGAAAAAGCATACGGAAATAGCGTTTTTTGGGTATATATTTATGATTTCAACCGCAATAAATTGCGATCGCCGATAAATATCCCGAAAAATGTTGAAATAACAATCCCAAGTTTAGACAAAGAATATAGCATCAATCCGGCAGACAGTGCGGACATTAAAAATGCGGTAACTCAGGGAAATTTAGTCTTGGGACTGATTAAAAACAGAAATATAAATTAAAACACATAAATTTTATGAAAAATTTTATTACTATCTTATTTTTGCTATTGTGCACAGGTTTATATGCGCATAGCCCAATGGTAAACATTGGAGATATGAAAGTTGCCGGAGACTTTCGGAGCGAGGATGCTATTCATCAGAAAGCCACAAATATATCCCCTGCGAATGCGAAATACAGTCGCATAGAAAACACAGGCGCTATCGCCGCGGATTCTTTTATTTTCTATGGAAATATTGACAATGACGCATTATTCTGGAGTCACGGCGAAAACAGCAGTGGCATAGTTTATGGTAAGGGAGGATCACCAACATCACCAACATCACCAACATTCGTTTCTCTGCGTAAGTATTTTCCTAACACAGAATGGTATAATATATCATTTCCTTTTAATGTTAATGAAGTGCGCAGGAGTAATGATAACTACACTGCCTATAAATTTAACGAATCAACATCTAAGTACAGTGGCGCCTGGGCCGGCACATACAATAATTTTGATTCATCAGTGCCCGATTTGAGAGGTGGTGATAGCGGATATTCCACCGAAATAGAAAAAACGGGTGTTACTAACGGAAAAGGCATCGCTGCAGGCGATTATTATATGGGATATTATTGTGCCGACTTAACTGCACAATATCGTGACTACACGAAGGATGGATATGTTACGGTAGGCTGGCGAGATACTACTTCTAATCCCAATTTAGACACAGAAGAATATTCTGTTGTTTTTAAAAAAGGTATTGGATATTTAGTTCAGAAAGATGAAGGTACAAATAAAAGTACTACATACAATAAATTTGATCGTGAGGTAAAGGCAGACACACTTGAGTTTGTTGCAATAGATAAAGAAGAAATTTCATCTTTTTTTGACAAATCAAACAACAAAACCGTAAGTCTTACGTGTTTTCGCAATACAGATGCTGCATATAAGGACGCTGATGGGTGGAATTATATCGGTGGTTTGAATTCGAGTTTGTATAATTTGAAAGATAAAAATGGTGAGGTGAGTGGTGTTGAGACATACAACGGAGTTGTTTATTTCAGGAAAGGTGTTCATGCAGGTTTTGATGCGGTATCTATTGATGGCAGTACCGGCACAATTCTTCGCCCATACGTGCCGTTCTTTTTGCAGATAGATACTCTGTCGACCTCCTACCCCAAAAATGAATATACATTTACTTATAAATACTCCGGTGCTTTCATAGATACTATTTCTGGTGGAGGTCCTACATACAAATCACCATCTCGCTTGTCTGCAAATATTGATGACTATTTTGGTCTGTGCTTGAATAGCGATAACGAAAGTCAGAAAGAACAATCCATAAACTTTCGATTAGGCAGCGCTTATTCCGACGCTGTGGAAATTAGAGAAGACGCCGTTCAGTTGACTGCAGGCGGTGCAGGATTGGATTATCCTACTCTGTGGAGTATCAATGAAACCAACGGTTATATATATAAACTTTTCCTCAACCGTCTTTCAGATTCAAATCAAGAAGTAAAAATTGGATATTCTATTCCCGAAGGCGGCACTGGAAGATATTTATTCTCAATTAGGCAATATACAGAAAACAAACTGAAAGAAGCTATCTTGATAGATAAAGAAAAGACAAAGGAAACAGACTTGCTCAAGTCGGATTATGAATTTGACGCTTCGGCGACAGAAGGAAAAGAAGACAGATTTGTCCTGTTTTTCAGATCGGAAGAAACTCCAATAATTTCACCCGACAGAAAAGAAATTTATGCTTATGCGCAGGACGGAATTTTGACGGTAGCCAATGTAGAAATCGGTGACAGAATTCGTGTGCTGGATTTGGCAGGGCGCAGTTTCGCTGCGGGGACAGCGACAGACAGAGAATTCAAATGTAATCTCGCTCAAAAAGGAGTTTACATTGTTGACGTCAGAGGTTCAAAAGCCGCATCAATTAAAATATTAAACAATTAAACAATTACACGCACCATTATGAAAAAAATATCAATATTATTTATTGTAATATGTCTTTTCTTCGCAGGTTCTGTATGGTCTCAAGGTATGTTTACCGAAGAGCAGCCTGCACAAAAAGATAATCCTGTAAAGTCTATTGTTGAACAGTCAGGGCGTCCACAAGGGATATTCCGTATAAATGACCCCAGCAACGGTGGCAGCGGTGCAGGAGGTGGACAAGGTGGAGAAAATCCTGCAGAAGGTCCTATTGGAGACGGACTCCTGATTTTGTCCCTTCTTGCGGGAGGCTACTGTTTGAAAAAAAGAAGAAAGGGAAAATGAATTGTAAATTTTATCGTTTATTGCTTCTTTTGCTTTTGTTGTCTTCCTGTACGGCTTACAGGAAGACAGTTTATATGCAAGACCCGGATCATCCGCAGGAAGCGGAATATTCGACTATGCTTGCAGAAAATGCAATTCGATTTCAACCGGACGATATATTGTCCGTATCTATAAACTGCGCAGGACATCCTGAAATAGCGGAACCGTTTAATCTGCCGCTTCAGCCTGTAGCGGAATCCTATGGAGCAGAAGAATATGTGGATATGCACGTAGGACGGCAAACATATCAGGTTGACAAAGATGGTAATATTCTTATGCCGGTGATAGGAAAACTGCACGTTGCAGGTTATACCTTATCAGAATTTGAGAATAAACTTCGAGAAATTCTGAGAGAAAAGTATATAAAAGAAGAAGCTGACCCTATAGTAACTGTCAGGCTGACGAATTTTACAATCTATTTCCTTGGAGATTCGGACAGGAGAACAGGCATGTTATCGGTTAAGAAAGACCATATCAATATCTTTGAAGCCCTGTCGATACAGGGCGATTTGTCGCGCGACAGTAAACGGTGGAGTGTGCGTCTGATTCGTCCTTTACCTGACGGAAAACAAAAGCATGTAAGACTTGATTTGACGAATATTGATATTGTTTCTTCGCCATATTTTTATCTGCATCAGAACGATATGCTTTATGTAGAGCCTACAAAAAGTTCGTTGTTAAGACAGGACCAGCAAAATTTCTATCTTATAACGTCACTCTCAACATTTATTTTATCAATGGCAACGCTCGTAATGTATTTTAAAAATCTTAATTAACTTATGCTATGGAAGCAAACAGGCGTATAAATAATAAAAAAAATAAGCCAAAAGAAATAGATTTCAATTGGTTTTTCGTCACTTTGCTTGTACATTGGAAATTATTTTTATTATCAATAATCCTGTTCTTTGGATTTGCATATACTAAAATGCGTTATGCGGTGAATGTCTATAATGTATCAAGTACCATTATACAGAAAGGGAAAGGCGCAGCCAGCAGCAGCGACATAGGAGTTTATCAAAGTATGGGTTTGATAGAAGTAACCAATGCTGCAATTGATAATGAAATAAGAATTATACGTTCCCGAAATCTAATTCAATCAGTTGTAATAGAACAGCAACTTTTTGTCAAATATATTGTCAAAGGCCGATTTAAGGATACAGAACTTTTTGGCTATGGCAACAAGTATTACAACACTTCACCGGTCAAAGTATATCTCGACTCAACTGTAATAAATTCGCTGAACACAGCTGTTTCGATGAAAGTTTCTGTTAATGAAGATGAAACAATTAATGTTTCGGGATATGCAGGAGGAATGGCTATAGCGGGCAATTTTCCATCTCTGCCGGCAACGATAGAAACACGTATGGGACAAATACTTCTGATGCCAGACGAAAGCAGTGTTCTGAATAAAAATCTTCCGCTGGAGATTATCATTGAGCCTCCTTTATGGGCGACAATTCGCTATATGAACTTGATGGATGTGCAATTAGTGTCGAAAACAACAAACGTTCTCACTCTCTCCGTCAATGAAACACATATATCACGAGGCATAGTTTTCCTTGATAAAGTGGTCGAAGTTTACAACCGACAATCTATTGAAGAAAAAAATGAGGCAATAACCGCAGCGGTTAAATTCATTATTGAGCAGTTAGACGATTTGGAAAAGAAACTTGTGGAAGCTCAGGATAACGAACAGTATTTTATGGAAGTAAATGATATCGCTGACATAGAAACTGAACTTAAAGGCTTTTGGCAAGAATATATCGAATATAACACCAAAGTGCTTAACAGTACAACAGCCATTACACTGCTCTCTTACTTAGAAAAAGCAACGCAAGACAATGAAGAAGGCTTGATATTAGTTCCTATGGGCGATTTTGAAGAATTGTCATCGTTAGTGCGAAAATATAATACCGCTTATACCGAACGCGAGCGTCTGAAACTTTATGCAACTGACGATGTACCTATTATTCAAAATATCAACAATAGACTCGCAACTTTGAGATTGCAGATTGTTGATAATATTAAAACCGAAAAAGAAAAATTGACAATTCATAAATATACAACAGAAGATGTGTGGGAATATTACCATAAAAAATTAAGTCAAATTCCCGACCGGTTTAGAAAATTGGAGGATTTGAGCAGACCTAAGGTTCTGGCGCTTGAACTGGTACAGTCTTTCACAGCAAAGAAACAGGCACTTGAACTAACAATGGCGGTTTCCGCATCAGTTGCCAAAGTATTGGAGTCGCCTCTGCCCGGTGGTCTAGTCTCTCCAAACAGGACAATGACTTATGTGTTTTATCTTGCTGCAGGTTTTCTCTTTCCATTTCTGATAATTGGCATTCGCAATATGTTTAATTTCAAAGTGTCGAACGAAAATGAACTGATGCGTATTTCCGATATACCTGTGATTATTTCGCTGCCGTATGTGAAGACGAAAGATCCTGTCATCGTTACAGAGACTGCAACATGTCCGTGTATAGAACATTTCCGTCTGTTGCGAACAAATTTGCAATTCGTTATGAATGGCGAAATGAAATCAATACTTGTTACTTCCACAATATCAGGTGAAGGAAAAACATTTGTGTCGATAAATCTCGGAATGACGTTTGCATTGAAATACAAAACGTTGCTGGTCGGCTTGGATGTTCGTCGCCCAAAAATAAATACATATTTCGATTTGCCAAGAAGAAACGGCGTAATTTCCTATATAACAGGCGAAGAATATGATTTGAATAAACTGATTCATAAAAATGTAAACGATACTAATCTTGATGTGTTAGTGTCGGGTGTTATACCGCCCAATCCGAATGAACTGCTGGCAGATACGCGCCTTGATGAATTATTCGTTGAATTGCGCAAGATGTATGACTATATCATTATCGACACATCACCTGTCGGTAGCGTGTCGGACGCATTCCTGCTGAATCGGATTTCAGATATTTCACTCTTTGTTGTTCGCAGCAATATAACGCCGAAAACAGCATTGAGTTTGATAAACAATATTTATAGTAATGAACGTCTGAACAAACTGCATATTGTATTAAACGCCTTCAAAAAGAATTACAATAATGGTTACGGCTACGGTTATGATTACGGATATGGCTATGGTCAAAATAAAAGTTGAAAATAAAATTAACAAATAAAATGAATAATTATGAAAAGAATGTCAGTATTATTAGTTTTGCTGTCGGCATTATTCTCTCTTCCTTCGTTTGCGCAGGAAGATGGAACTTTAGCTGAAGCAGTAAACCGCTCGACAAGAAAAAATAACTGGTTTGTCGGAGCAGGCTTAAGCGCAAATTTAATGCATGGCGAGCAGGATAAACTTGCGAATCCCTTAAAACGCATCAAATTAGGCGGCGAACTCTCTGTCGGTAAATGGTTTAACCAAGATTTCGGAGTGCGTTTGCAAGGAACCTATGGTGGACTTAGAGGTTTTCAACAAAATGCCTATATGGGAGGTAGATACCTTCGTCCTGACGATGCCCCAAGGTATCCCAATCCTATGGGAGTAGGCGATATGGACCACTATGTTTTGAGTGCGTTTAGTGATGCTCCTGCACCGCTGACTCCTGTTAAAGGCAGAAACGAGCGACGTGGTTTCTGGCAGGATTTCAAATATTCTTCCGTAACGTTTGACTTATTGGCGAACTTTTCCAATCTGTTTTATGGACGTTATGACGACAGATTAGTAACAGTAGTTCCTTTTGTCGGCGGCGGTTTAGTAACAGCTTACAATAACGATGTAACAACTCCGGGGTTCAACTATGTTGTTGCAAAACTTGGATTAAATATTGATTTCAGACTGACAAAACACTGGTCTGTGTATATTGAACCGAAAGCATACGCGACAAATCGTGAATTTGATGGATATGAAGGTGATGCTTTCTCCGACGCATTCACAAATCTTTCAGTAGGAGTTACTTATACCTTTAACAAACACTACTCTAACATTGGCATATCTATACTTAACGAAATCGACAGACTAAATGACAAAGTGAATGAAAACCGTCGCCGTCTCGACGAACACGATAATATTCTCAATAGCCACGAAGACCTGCTCAACAAATTGCAGAACAGTACAGTTGAAAAGCCGGTTGTCATAGTTGACGACAAAAGTCCGATGCCTCTTTATATACGATTCGGATTAAATTCATATAAAATTGAGGAATCAGAACAGTATAAGATAGCTGAACTTGCTGATTTCCTGAACGAACATAAGGATTCAAATATCAAACTTGTAGGTTATGCCGACGCTAAGACAGGTAATTCCAAATATAACTACGGGTTGAGCGGGCGTCGTACTGACGAAGTTGCCGCTCACTTGAGAGCAAAAGGTATCTCATCAAGCAGATTCACTCTTGATTTTAAGGGCGATAAAGAACAGCCATTCTCTCAAAATGAATGGAATCGCGTGGTAATTGCCGTAGAACAGAAATAATTTTTAGTAAAAATTGTGCACATCAAAGTTTATAGCTCTTTATCTAATACAGTAACGGGCTATAAACTTTTTGTTTTGATTATGAGGAGGTTGTTTTATATAATTGTTGATTTGTCTGTAATATTCTTGAGTATCCAGTTTGCGTTTTTTATATTGAAAAGATTCGATGTGCTAACCGAATATCAGAGAAATATATCTGCTTTTAAAGTTATTTCACCATATATCGTTGTTATGTACCTGATATTAATGTATGGCTACGGACTCTATAATATTACTCGAAAAGAACTGTCAGAAGTATTGTATTCTGTTTTTCTGCTGTCTATAATCTTTACGATATGGATTATGGGCGTTTGTTTTGTTGTGCGTGATGCCGCACTTGCATATCCCCGAAGCGTATTGTTTTTAAGCGGAATGTTTTATCTTATCTTTTTGATGAGTTGGCGAGGGCTTGTCTGGTGGTTTGAATGCAAAATATCAGGGTTTAAAAAAATAGCTATATTCAGTACAGCGTCAGATAACCTTTCTTCTTCGATAGCAAAGAAGTTCAACCATTTTTACAAGATAGAATATGAAGGCGACGAGTTGGAAAATATAGAAGAAATGGAAGTTATCATCAATGCCGCAGACGAAGTGTTTATCGGCTGCAACATAAAACCTGAAGTG
The DNA here is from genome assembly GCA_031267615.1 of Dysgonamonadaceae bacterium. GTDB lineage: Bacteria > Bacteroidota > Bacteroidia > Bacteroidales > Azobacteroidaceae > Azobacteroides. The sequence goes on along the minus strand of JAIRYM010000094.1, from coordinate 33,588 downwards.
CGCGATAAGGCTGTTTCTTTATGCGTAAAATATCAAAAAAATGTGTTTTATATACCGAAATATCACGACATCAGCCTGATGTCTGCTACATTAAATAAAACCGACGACATACCGACTTTATTCATCGCATCAATGGAAAGTTCACCCGAAGAATTGTTTGTCAAACGATTTTTTGATATTCTGCTGGCTTCATTGGCGTCTGTTGTGTTACTGCCATTTGGACTGATTATAGTGTTGTTAGTTAAATTAGACGGCGGTTCGGTATTCTATTCACAAGAACGGGTAACGCGCAATAATAGAGTTTTCAGAATACTTAAATTTCGCACAATGATTCCTGATGCTGAAAAACATTCGGGACCTGTGCTTGCAGGCGAAGACGACCCACGAATTACAAAAATAGGACGAATATTGCGTGCTGCACGATTAGACGAAATACCACAACTGTTCAATATACTGAAAGGCGATATGAGCGTAGTTGGACCGCGCCCTGAACGTCCTTTCTTCGTAGAACAGTTTGAACGTGAAATTCCTGAATACAACTACCGCCATCGTATGAAAGCAGGTTTGACAGGTTTGGCGCAAGTGGAAGGAAAATATAATACTACTGTAGAAAACAAGCTACGGTATGACTTGATTTACATTAACAATTATTCAATCTGGCGCGATTTTCTGATTATCATACAGACCGTAAAAATTCTGTTTATGAAGGAAAGTACGGAAGGGGTAAATAACTAAAAATCTATGGAGGCATGTATAATTGATATTCCGAAAATTCCAGATGAACGCGGAAATCTGTCTTTTATAGAACAGGGACAGTGTCTTGATTTTGATATTCAACGAGTTTACTGGATTTATGATGTGCCGGGCGGTGAAAAACGCGGCGGACACGCATTTTGCCGACAGAAAGAAATTATTGTAGCGCTTTCAGGTAGTATTGATGTCGTATTGAACGATGGAACAGGAGAGCGTCACTTCCATCTCAATCGCTCGTTCAACGGACTTTTCGTTCCCGAAATGTATTGGCGAAGTATGGAAAATTTTTCAACCAATGCTGTCTGTATGGTTATCGCTTCAACCGTTTACGATGAAACCGATTATATATATGATTTTGAAACTTTTTTGAAAATTAAGCGACAGTGATCGATTCGACAATATATAACTGCAATGTACTGACATTGCCAAAAATACACAATCGTGCAGGGAATATTACCGCGCTCAACAATTCTGTCGATTTACCTTTCGACATAAATCGGGTATATTATATCTACGACATTCCTGGTGGTGAAATGCGCGGCGGGCATGCCCATAAAGAGTTGCAGCAACTGATTATAGCAGTCAGCGGCAGTTTCGATATTACGCTTGACGACGGACATAACCGTAAAACTGTTTCACTTAATCGTTCGTATTATGGATTGCATATCGTTTCGGGTATATGGCGCGATTTGAGTAATTTTTCATCAGGCGCAATCTGCCTCGTCATTGCTTCACACCGCTACGATGCATCAGACTATATCCGCGATTATCAGGAGTTTTTAAAACATAAAGGACGCTGATATGCAAATAAACATAACCGAATATTTAGATAAAACTGTTGCATGTTTTCCAAATAAAACTGCTGTCGATGATATAAAATCTTCGCTGACTTTTGCCGAATTACAAAGGCAGGCTCAAAGGAAATCGTCCTGTTTTATCAGGCGGAAACCGAACTCAATCTCAGTGAATTTCGGAAACGTATCTTGCAGTTTGTTCCTAAATATATGACGCCAACCAAATATCGCCGACTTGATTCTTTCCCGCTATCTGCAAATGGGAAAATAGACAGACTGAAATTAGAAAAGAAAATTTGAATAATGATTTTGCCAAAAATTTCTTTTCCTGCCGAATGGGCGCCACAGAGCGCGATCATGCTTACATTTCCACATAAAGACACAGACTGGAAACCGTATCTTGGTGAAGCTATGCAGTGTTTTGCAAAAATTGCCCGTACCATTGTTCGTTTTGAAAAACTGCTGATTGTCTGTTGTTCTGCCAACGAAGTGAAAGCCGCTCTCGGCGATGTTGATTATTCGCAGATTGTTTTTTGCGAAATACAGACAAACGATACTTGGGCGCGTGACCATGCACCTGTTTCGCTCTTTATTGATAAAACACCAGTATTGTTAGATTTTGCTTTCAATGGATGGGGATTGAAATTCCCTGCAAATCACGATAATCAGATTACCCGACGACTGTTTGACTGCCATATTTTTTCACCTGAAGTTCAATATCAAAATATGCAGCAATTTATACTTGAAGGCGGAAGTATAGAATCAGATGGACAGGGAACGTTGCTTACTACTTCACAATGCCTGCTGTCGCCAAACCGCAACGTTAATCTAGATAAGACATATTTAGAAGCATTTTTTAAAACCGTATTCGGATTAAACCGTGTTTTGTGGCTTGATCATGGATACCTTGTCGGCGACGATACAGACAGTCATATTGATACGCTTGCGCGTTTTTGCGATACTGAAACTATTGCTTATGTCAAATGTACAGACAAAAAAGATGTACATTTTAAGGCGCTTTCCGCAATGGGAAAACAATTGCAATCGTTTTCTAACGCCTATGGCAAGCCCTATCGACTATTGCCTCTGCCAATGGCTGAACCTGTTTATTTTGAAGGTAAGCGTTTGCCTGCAACTTATGCCAATTTTTTGATTATCAATGGTGCAGTGCTTTACCCGACATATAATTCTAATTTAGATAAAATAGCTGGTGAACAGTTACAAAAAGCATTTACTGATAGAGAAATAATCGGTATCGACTGTTTACCGCTTATTCGTCAGCACGGAAGTTTACACTGCGTAACAATGCAATTTCCCAAAAGATTTCTTTCCTAAATAAGCAGGGAGTTCGGTATTCTTCGGTTACATAATTTTCATCTGTTACTTCGAACTTTCTTCGCGTGCGTCTGAATACATTCGCGACATGGCACAATAACCGAAACACCTTGATATTCAATTTCCTGTTTGATTAAGGTTTTCATTTCTTCAAAGTTCTTTTTCAGAGGAACGATGCCATATAAATGTTCGGGCGCAACACCTAAACCCTGACAGATAGCATGAATCCGTCCTGTACCTGCCGAATCCTGTCCTCCTGTCATACCTGTCGTTTCATTGTCGGAAATAATAATCAGCACGTTGGCGTTGGCATTGACGCAATCCAAAAGTCCTGTCATTCCCGAATGAGTAAATGTGGAATCACCGATAACAGCAACAGATGGATATATACCAGCTTCTGATGCTCCGCGAGCCATAGTTATCGAAGCACCCATATCTATACAGGAATCAATGGCACGAAAAGGCGGCAAAGCGCCAAGCGTGTAGCAACCAATGTCGCTGAACACGCGAGAGTCAGGATATTCTTTCAATACCTCGTTCAATGCTTCGTAAACGTCGCGATGCCCACAGCCCATACACAGGGCAGGAGGACGTTGAACGACTACATCAGGTACAGGCAGAGTTTCTGAAACCTGCAAACCGAGTGCAATTCTTACTTTGTCGGGCGTCAGTTCGCCGTCGCGCTGTAAAGTGCCGTCAAGCCGTCCATGAATTTTCAATCCAAAACCGAGATAGCCCTTAAGTTGCTCTTCCACAACAGGATACCCGTCTTCAAGAACAAGTAGTTCGTCGCACATCGACTTCAATTCGAGCAAATGTTTTTTAGGCAGAGGATATTGACTGATTTTTAAAACAGAATTTTCAAAACCTTTGGAAAAATTTTCCTGTAGATAATTGAAAGCAATGCCGCAGGCTATAATTCCTAATTTATGATTTGACGATTTGAAAATTTGGTTGTATTTTGATGTTTCCGATGCTTCAAGAAATTCTGTTTGTTTTTCTAAAAGTGCTTTATATCTCTTGCGGGCGACAGCGGGCAGCAAAATATAGCGGCTGCGTGAATCCGGCGAAACATTGACACTGTTTTGTAATCGCTGTTCGCGTGTTACTACTCCTGCACGCGAATGAGCCATACGTGTCGTGATACGAAAAAGAATAGGGTATCCCCAGCGTTCTGACAACTCAAAGCCATCGTAAATCATATCGTAAGCTTCCTGCTGATTAGATGGTTCAAATACAGGAAGCATTGCAAAATTGCCATAATTGCGATTATCTTGTTCGTTTTGCGAAGAGTGCATTGAAGGGTCGTCTGCGGTAACTATAATCAGTCCGCCTCCTACGCCCGACATTGCGGCGTTCATAAAGCAGTCTGCGGCAACGTTTAGTCCCACGTGTTTCATACACGACATAGCACGTTTTCCTGCGTATGACATTCCGAGAGCGGTTTCGAGCGCCGTTTTTTCGTTGCTGCACCATACTGCCTGTATTGGCAAGTTGCCAATTTTTACAACATTCTGTATATATTCCGTGATTTCTGTAGAAGGGGTGCCGGGATATGAATAAACACCAGATAAACCCGCGTCAATAGCGGCTTGTGCAATGGCTTCGTCACCAAGAAAAAGTTTTTTCTTCATTCGTATTTTTATGCTTTTGAGGTGCAAAGGTAAATATTTTTTCCCTTTTTTAAAAAAAATCCAAAAATATTTTGCAGTTAAAAATATTGTTTGTACCTTTGCACCCGTTTCACTCATCTTTCGCAAAGATGAAAGTGAAACAGATGTTTGACATTCCTTTTTGCCTCTTTAGCTCAGTTGGCCAGAGCACGTGATTTGTAATCTCGGGGTCGTTGGTTCGAATCCGACAAGAGGCTCTGACTAAATATTGTCGGGCAGTTACCAGAGTGGCCAAATGGGGCTGACTGTAACTCAGCTGGCGAAGCCTTCGGTGGTTCGAATCCATCACTGCCCACAAAAAACTGCGGAAGTAGCTCAGTCGATAGAGCATTAGCCTTCCAAGCTGAGGGTCGCGGGTTTGAGTCCCGTCTTCCGCTCTTTTTTGTCGCCTGTGTAGCTCAGTGGTAGAGCACTTCCTTGGTAAGGAAGAGGTCCCGGGTTCAACTCTCGGCACCGGCTCAAAAAAATGAGATTGAGAATTGAAAGTTAGAAGTTTTTAATTCTTTATTGTGGTATCAATATCTATTATAAGGTATAAAAAATTATTCATTATAAATAAAAGAAAGCATTATGGCAAAAGAACATTTTAACCGATCGAAACCTCACGTTAACATCGGTACAATTGGTCATGTTGACCACGGTAAAACAACCTTGACGGCTGCTATTACAACCGTTTTGGCTAAAAGAGGTCTTTCCGAAGTCCGTTCTTTCGATTCTATCGACAACGCTCCGGAAGAAAAAGAACGCGGTATTACTATTAACACCGCTCACGTTGAATACGAAACGGCTAACAGGCACTACGCTCACGTAGACTGTCCGGGACACGCCGACTATGTTAAGAATATGGTTACCGGTGCTGCCCAAATGGACGGCGCTATCATCGTTGTAGCCGCTACAGATGGTCCTATGCCTCAGACTCGCGAACATATTCTCTTGGCTCGCCAAGTAAACGTTCCGAAACTCGTTGTTTTTATGAACAAAGTTGACATCGTGGACGACCCAGAAATGCTCGAACTTGTTGAAATGGAAATGCGCGAACTGCTTGATTTCTATGAATTTGATGGTACAAATACCCCGATTATTCAGGGTTCTGCACTTGGCGCACTCAATGGCGACCCAAAATGGGAAGAAAAAGTTGTTGAACTGATGGATGCTGTTGATACATGGATTGAGCTCCCTGTTCGCGACGTGGACAAACCATTCCTTATGCCTGTTGAAGACGTGTTCTCAATCACAGGACGCGGCACTGTGGCAACAGGTCGTATCGAAACAGGTATTATCAAAACAAGCGAAGAAGTTCAAATAATCGGTCTTGGCGCAGAAGGCAAAAAATCTGTCGTTACGGGCGTTGAAATGTTCCGCAAAATTCTTGACGAAGGTCAAGCTGGCGACAATGTTGGTCTTCTCCTACGCGGTATCGACAAGGAAGAAGTTAAACGCGGTATGGTTATCACCCATCCGGGAAAGGTTAAACCTCACACCTCGTTCAAAGCATCTGTCTATATTCTGAAAAAGGAAGAAGGTGGTCGCCACACTCCGTTTCATAACAAATACCGTCCGCAGTTCTATATCCGGACCCTCGACGTTACAGGTGAAATCTCTCTCCCCGAAGGAACCGAAATGGTTATGCCGGGTGACAATCTTGAAATCAAGGTTGATTTGATTTATCCGGTAGCATGCTCAGAAGGTCTACGTTTTGCTATCCGCGAAGGCGGCAGAACAGTAGGTTCGGGACAGATAACGGAAATACTTGATTAAAAAAACAAGTAAACGAGTAAACTAGAGCAAAGCAAATCTCATTTACTCGTTTGCTGAAATACGGGTTTAGCTCAGTTGGTAGAGCGATGGTCTCCAAAACCATAGGTCGAGAGTTCGAGCCTTTCAACCCGTGCATAATAACAAATTCAATCATACTATGAATTTTTTTAAGAGAATAGGTGATTATTTTAAAGAATCTTATAGCGAACTTGTACATAAAGTATATTGGCCTACCCAGCAGGAATTGTCGAGTAGCACACTCGTAGTTATGTCCGCTTCCCTTATATTTGCGGTTGTGATATTTGCGATAGACTTTGTGTTTGAGAGTGCAGTCAAGTTCTTTTATTCTAACATCTTTTAATTTACTGCAATGTCGGAAGTTGAAAAGAAGTTTTATGTTCTTCGCGCCGTAAGCGGTAAAGAGAATAAAGTAAAAGAATACCTTGAGGCAGACCTCAAACATTCGGAATTGAAGGATTATATATATCAAATTCTGATTCCTACGGAAAAGGTTTTGCAGCAACGTAACGGGAAGAAAGTCGTTAAAGAACGCGCTTATCTTCCCGGATACATTATTGTAGAATGTGTTCTCGTAGGTGAAGTCTTTCATTACCTGAAGAATGTCAACTTTGTTATCGGATTTCTTGGCGGAAACAATCCGCAGCCCCTGAGATCGTCGGAAGTAGCCCGAATACTCGGCACAGTCGATGAATTGCAGGAACAGCCCGAAGAATACGATGTACAATTTATATCTGGTGAAACGGTCAAAGTAACAACTGGTCCATTCAGTGGTTTCCTCGGTGAAATTAAGGAAATCAATCCAGAAAAACGAAAGTTGACGGTAGTTGTTAAAATTTTTGGGCGCGGGACGCCCATTGAATTGGGCTATTTACAAGTAGAAAAAGAGATGTAAGAGATTAGGTTACGCTAATCGGCGACGACTGTTTTTCTCGTTATAACAGTGTTAATTAACTAAATTTATTTTACAAATGGCAAAAGAGATTGCTGGACAATTGAAATTACAGATTAAGGGCGGGGCTGCAAACCCCTCGCCGCCCGTAGGACCCGCGCTTGGATCCAAGGGTATCAACATAATGGAGTTTTGCAAGCAATTTAATGCCAGGACCCAAGACAAGGCAGGGAAAGTATTACCTGTGGTAATTACTTATTATGCCGACAAGTCGTTTGAATTCGTCGTAAAAAATCCGCCTGTAGCTATTCAACTTTTGGAGGCAAGCAAGCAGAAAAGCGGCTCGGCAGAACCGAATCGCAAAAAGGTAGCGGAAATAACCTGGGAACAGGTTAAAACGATTGCCGAAGACAAGATGAACGACCTCAACTGTTTCTCCGTCGATTCCGCTATGAAAATGGTGGCAGGAACGGCTCGCAGTATGGGTATAACCATTAAAGGGACTTTTCCCGCAAATCAAAATTAAACCACTTTATGAGTAAACTTACAAAAAATCAGAAGCTGGCTTTAAGCAAAATTGAAGCAGGGAAAACTTATACGCTCAAAGAAGCATCGGCTTTGGTGAAAGAAATAACTAATACCAAATTTGATGCGTCGGTCGATATTGACGTCCGACTCGGCGTTGACCCTCGAAAGGCAAACCAGATGGTGAGAGGTGTAGTTTCACTGCCTCACGGAACAGGAAAGCAAGTTAGGGTTCTCGTGTTAACTACCCCCGACCAGGAAGCTGCCGCGAAAAATGCGGGAGCCGACTATGTTGGGCTTGATGAATATATCGAAAAAATCAAAGGCGGATGGACTGACATTGATGTCATCATAACACAGCCTGCGATTATGGGAAAAATCGGAACGCTCGGTCGTGTACTCGGTCCCCGTGGACTGATGCCAAACCCGAAATCAGGCACCGTAACCAACGATGTAGCAACAGCCGTCAAAGAAGTAAAACAAGGCAAAATCGACTTCAAAGTTGATAAAGCAGGTATTGTTCATACTTCTATCGGTAAAGTTTCTTTCTCAGAAGAGCAAATCTGCGATAACGCGAAAGAATTTATTGCAACTCTCATCAAACTCAAACCTGTAGCGTCAAAGGGTACTTATGTGAAGAGCGTTTTCCTTTCAAGTACAATGAGTCCTGGTCTGAAAATTGACCACAAATCAGTAGATGAAATCTAAAAAAAGGAATTAAAGTATGAAAAAAGAAAATAAATCGACTGTAATAGAACAGATTGCTGCTACTGTAGGAAAATATTCGAACTTCTATCTGACTGACGTCGAGTCGCTCAACGCAGCCGACACAAGCAGTTTGAGAAAAGAATGTTTCAAGGAAGATATTAAACTCGTGGTTGTAAAAAACACGCTGTTTAAGAAAGCACTTGAACAGATTGGAGGCGGCTTTTCGTCGCTCAACATAGCACTGAAAGGCAACACGGCTGTGATGTTTTCAAATAACGCCAACAGTCCCGCCAAACTCATCAAGTCGTTTTCAAAAGGGAAAGAAATTCCTCGTCTGAAAGCCGCTTACGTGCAGGAAAGTTTCTATGTTGGAGCCGAAAACCTCGAACTCCTCATTTTCATCAAGAGCAAGAATGAACTTATCGGCGACGTCATTGCACTATTGCAATCACCCGCCAAGAACGTTATTTCTGCTCTTTCTTCGGGTGGACAAACCATCCACGGAGTTTTGAAAACTCTGGCAGAGAGATAACATTAAAATTAAAAACAAAACAATTTAAATTTATAAAAAAATGGCAGATTTAAAAGCTTTTGCTGAACAATTAGTAAACTTGACCGTAAAGGAAGTAACCGAACTTGCTGAAATTCTGAAAACAGAATATGGAATTGAACCTGCTGCAGCAGCAGTTGCAGTAGCCGCAGGTCCGACAGCAGGTTTCACCGCTGAAGCCGCTCCTGAAAAAACATCTTTCGATGTAATACTCAAGAGCGCAGGCGCCAATAAGCTTGCAGTAGTCAAAGCGGTTAAAGAACAGACAGGTCTCGGATTAAAAGAAGCGAAGGATTTGGTTGACGGTGCTCCGTCAGCACTCAAAGAAGGCGTTTCCAAAGACGAAGCCGAAGCGCTCAAGAAATTACTGGAAGAAGCCGGAGCCGAGGTTGAACTCAAATAAGCGCTCTTGCTACCCGTTTTCTGGTTAAGAATCTTCGTAAGGAGATTCTTAACCTTTTGCGTATTTGTTATATTAAAACAGTTTCGTTCAAAAAAATTCCGCAATAAATGTCTTCAAATATTAAACAAAAAAATCAGAGAATTAACTTCGCTTCAACGAAGAAACCTTATGAGTATCCGGACTTTCTCGAAGTGCAACTGAAGTCGTTTCAAGACTTCCTGCAATTGGATACACCTACAGAAAAGAGGAAAAACGAGGGATTGTACAAAGTATTTTCCGAAAACTTTCCGATAACGGACACGCGCAATAACTTTGTACTGGAATTTATAGATTACTATATTGACCCGCCGCGTTACACAATTGATGAGTGCCTTGGACGAGGTTTGACTTACAGCGTGCCGCTTAAAGCTAAACTGAAACTGTATTGCACTGATCCCGACCATGAGGATTTTGCTACCAAAGTTCAGGAAGTCTTCCTCGGACCTATTCCGTATATGACAGAAAAAGGAACTTTTGTCATCAACGGTGCAGAGCGCGTTGTTGTGTCCCAACTTCACCGCTCGCCCGGTGTATTCTTCGGACAAAGCCTACACTCCAACGGCACCAAACTCTATTCCGCACGAATAATTCCATTCAAAGGTTCGTGGATAGAATTTGCAACTGACATCAACAACGTTATGTACGCTTATATCGACAGAAAGAAAAAACTGCCTGTAACTACATTACTACGCGCTATCGGCTTTGAATCAGACAAAGATATTCTAGAAATATTCAATCTCGCAGAAGAAGTTAAAGTCAATACAACAAACCTGAAGAAATCCATAGGACGGAAACTAGCCGCCCGAGTACTTCGTACATGGGTTGAAGATTTTGTGGATGAAGATACAGGTGAAGTAGTATCAATTGAACGAAACGAAATTCTTATCGACCGCGAAACATTTATCGAACAGGAACATATTCAGGCTATCGTTGATTCAGGTGCGCAAACTGTTTTACTACATCGCGAAGACCAGAATCTTTCGGACTACGCCATCATTTATAATACATTGCAGAAAGACCCGACTAATTCTGAACGCGACGCTGTAATATATATTTACCGTCAACTTCGCAGCGCCGACCCTGCAGATGATGCCTCAGCCCGCGAAGTGATTCAAAACCTGTTTTTCTCGGAAAAACGATACGACCTCGGCGACGTAGGACGTTATCGCATAAACAAAAAATTAAGCCTCTCTACTCCAATAGAAGTGAAAGTGCTTACGAAAGAAGACATTATAGAAATTATTAAATATCTCATTGAACTGATAAACTCAAAAGCAAACGTCGATGACATTGACCATTTGAGTAACCGCCGCGTCCGCACGGTGGGCGAGCAACTCTACAATCAGTTCGGTATCGGACTCTCACGTATGGCGCGTACTATTCGCGAACGAATGAATGTCCGTGACAACGAGGTGTTTGAACCTATAGACCTTATAAATGCAAAAACTATTTCGTCAGTCGTAAACTCATTTTTTGGTACCAATCCGTTGTCGCAGTTTATGGACCAGACAAACCCACTTGCCGAAATTACAAACAAACGTCGTATGTCTGCACTAGGACCGGGTGGTTTGTCGCGCGAGCGTGCTGGCTTTGAAGTCCGCGACGTACACTATACGCACTACGGACGTCTCTGCCCAATTGAAACACCTGAAGGACCGAACATTGGTTTGATTTCCTCGCTTTGTGTTTACGCAAAAATAGACGAACTTGGATTTATCGAAACGCCTTATCGTAAAGTCGCCAACAAAACAGTTGATTTGACAGACAAAGGTATTATTTATTTGACAGCAGAAGAGGAAGAAGGTAAGATGATTGCACAAGGCAACGCCCCTCTTGATGATGATGGGCATTTTGTTCGCACTCGCGTTAAATCGCGTCGCGACACAGATTATCCTGTTTGCACTCCCGATGAAGTTGAATTGATGGACGTTTCGCCTACTCAAATTGCATCAATTGCAGCATCACTCATTCCATTCCTTGAACACGACGACGCTAACCGAGCTTTGATGGGTTCAAACATGATGCGTCAGGCAGTGCCATTGCTTAGTCCCGAAGCTCCAATTGTAGGTACAGGTATTGAAGAACAGTTAGTGCAGGATTCGCGCACACAACTTTCGGCAGAAAACGACGGTACAGTTATTTACGTTGATGCCGACCGTATTGAAATAGCATACGACCGCAGGGAGGAAGAAGAATTTGTAAGTTTCGACACTTCTGTCAGAGTGTATAATATTCCCAAGTTCCGCAAAACCAACCAGAATACTACTGTTGATTTGCACCCGATTATCAAAAAAGGCGACCGTGTTGTAAAAGGACAGACTCTGACTGAAGGTTATTCTTCAGAAAATGGTGAACTTGCACTTGGTAAAAACCTGAAAGTAGCATTTATGCCGTGGAAAGGGTATAACTACGAGGATGCTATCGTTATCAGCGAACGTGTTGTGCGCGAAGATATTTTTACTTCCGTACATGTTGATGAATATATTCTCGAAGTACGTGAAACTAAACGCGGCGTAGAAGAACTTACTTCCGATATACCTAACGTCAGCGAAGACGCAACTAAGGATTTGGATGAAAACGGTATAATTCGCATTGGAGCTCGTGTAGGGCCGGGTGATATACTTATTGGGAAAATTACTCCTAAAGGCGAAGCGGACCCTTCGCCCGAAGAAAAATTGCTCCGCGCTATTTTCGGCGAAAAAGCAGGCGACGTTAAAGACGCATCACTTAAAGCATCGCCCTCTCTGCATGGCGTAGTTATCGGCCGCAACCTGTTTTCCAAAGCGAATGTGCGCAACAAAGACAAGAAAAACAAATTGAGCGATAAAGCAAAATTGCCACAATTCGACGAAGCATTTGAGAAAAAAGTTGCACAGTTGCGCGAAATGCTTATCGACAAACTGTTGAAACTTACCGAAGGCAAAGTTTCGCAAGGTGTGAAAGATGCTTCTGGCGCGGAATTGATAGCAAAAGGTGTTAAATTCAGCCGTGAAGAACTGAACAAGATTGATTTTAACCTTGTTTATTTGACTAAATGGACGCTTGATAATGCTAAAAATCAGATGATTCGCGATATTGTGGTAAATTATCTGAAAAAATATAAGGAATTTGATGCCGAATTGAAACGTCAGAAATTCGACATTCAGATTGGCGATGAACTGCCCACAGGTATTGTTCAAATGGCTAAAGTATATATCGCCAAAAAACGTAAACTACAGGTTGGCGACAAGATGGCAGGACGTCACGGAAACAAAGGTATCGTTTCGCGTATTGTACGAGATGAAGATATGCCTTTCCTTGAAGACGGTTCAATAGTTGATATTGTTCTAAATCCTCTTGGTGTACCTTCGCGTATGAACCTTGGACAGATTTTTGAGACTGTACTCGGTTGGGCTGGTCGTAATCTTTCCCTGAAATTTGCTACCCCGATTTTCGACGGTGCATCACTTGACGACCTTAACGAATGGACAGATAAAGCAGGCGTACCGCGATATGGTAAAACGTACATCTACGACGGCGGTACTGGAGAACGATTCGACCAACCCGCAACCGTTGGTGTCATCTATATGCTGAAACTAGGACACATGGTTGATGATAAGATGCACGCCCGCTCCATAGGACCATATTCGCTCATCACGCAGCAACCGCTGGGCGGTAAAGCGCAGTTTGGCGGACAGCGTTTCGGAGAAATGGAAGTTTGGGCGCTTGAAGCATTCGGTGCATCGTATATCTTGCAGGAAATCCTGACAATCAAATCTGACGACGTCGTTGGACGTGCGAAGGCTTACGAGGCTATCGTCAAAGGCGACTTGATGCCGCCGGCAGGTATCCCTGAGTCACTTAACGTGTTGTTACACGAAATGAGAGGTTTGGGATTGAATATAACGTTAGAATAAATTTAAGATTATGGCTTTCAGAAAAGAAAATAAAACAAAAACAGGTTTTTCAAAAATATCTATTGGACTTGCATCGCCTGACGAGATACTCGGTTTGTCGAGTGGCGAAGTTACGAAGCCCGAAACAATCAATTATCGAACATACAAACCGGAACACGACGGCTTGTTCAGCGAGCGAATTTTCGGGCCTTGTCGCGACTACGAATGTCATTGCGGAAAATATAAACGTATCCGCTACAAAGGTATTGTCTGCGATCGTTGCGGCGTAGAAGTTACTGAAAAGAAAGTGCGTCGTGAGCGTATGGGGCATATAAATCTGATTGTGCCCGTTGCGCATATATGGTATTTCCGCTCACTGCCCAATAAAATAGGTTATTTGCTCGGACTGCCTACTAAAAAACTAGACTCAATAGTCTATTACGAACGCTATGTTGTGATACAGCCCGGCGTGGTTACCGAACGCGAAAAATATGATATGCTTGAGGAAAGCGAATACCTCGAAATATTGGACAAATTGCCGAAAGAAAATCAGTTGCTTGACGACAGCGATCCTAATAAATTCATAGCTCGAATGGGAGCAGAGGCAATTTATACTTTACTCGAACAACTTGACCTTGATTCACTTTCATACGAATTGCGCCACAAAGCATCTAACGATTCGTCGCAACAACGCAAAACGGAAGCATTGAAACGCTTACAAGTGGTTGAATCTTTCCGCCAGTCAAAAGAACGCAACCGCCCTGAATGGATGATAGTGAAAGTCGTGCCAATCATTCCGCCAGAACTTCGCCCACTCGTTCCCCTCGACGGTGGACGCTTTGCAACATCCGACCTTAACGACCTCTATCGCCGAGTAATCATACGCAATAATCGCCTGAAACGCCTGATGGAAATTAAAGCGCCTGAAGTGATTTTGCGAAACGAAAAACGTATGCTTCAAGAGTCAGTCGATTCGCTTTTCGACAATTCTCGCAAATCAAGCGCCGTAAAAACCGACGCTAACCGTCCACTCAAATCGCTGTCAGACAGCCTAAAAGGAAAACAGGGACGCTTCCGTCAAAATCTACTCGGTAAACGCGTGGACTATTCAGCCCGCTCGGTTATAGTTGTTGGTCCGGAACTGAAAATGCACGAGTGCGGTATCCCCAAAAATATGGCTGCCGAACTCTATAAACCGTTTATTATACGCAAGTTGATTGACAGAGGTATAGTAAAAACCGTAAAATCAGCGAAGAAAATAGTTGACCGAAAGGAACCCGTTGTTTGGGATATTCTCGAATATGTTATGAAAGGGCACCCCGTGCTGCTCAACCGTGCCCCGACACTTCACCGTCTCGGTATCCAGGCGTTTCAACCTAGAATGATTGAAGGAAAAGCAATACAGCTTCACCCCTTGTCGTGTACGGCGTTTAATGCAGACTTTGATGGCGATCAGATGGCTGTCCACCTTCCGCTCGGCAACGAGGCAATCCTCGAAGCGCAAATGCTGATGCTCGCCTCGCACAACATCCTCAACCCAGCAAACGGAGCGCCTATTACCGTGCCTTCGCAGGACATGGTGCTTGGACTTTATTATATCACTAAACTCCGCGACGGCGCACTGGGCGAAGGATTGAAATTCTACGGACCAGAAGAGGCAATCATCGCCTACAATGAAGGTCGCGTTGATATTCACGCTAAAGTTACAATTTTAGTCGATAATATAAAAGACGGTGTAGCAGGCAAATACATGACTGAAACTTCTGTCGGTAGAGTAATGGTAAACGAAGTTGTGCCGAAAGAGGTTGGCTATCTCAACGTGGTGCTGTCGAAAAAATCGCTCCGTGACATAATCGGTAACGTTATAAAAATATGCGGTGTAGCCCGCACAGCGCAATTCCTCGATGACATCAAGGATTTGGGCTATAGAATGGCTTTCCGCGGCGGACTGTCGTTCAACCTCGAAGATATCATCATTCCAAAAGAAAAAGAAGATTTAGTGGCTAAAGGTTACGAAGAAGTGGAGGAAATCCTCAATAACTACAATATGGGTTTCATTACCTACAATGAGCGTTATAATCAGATTATAGACGTTTGGACTAAGGTAAACAACAATCTCGCCGATGTTCTGATGAAGCAACTTTCGTCCGACGACCAGGGATTCAATTCTGTCTATATGATGCTCGACTCGGGTGCCCGCGGTTCGAAAGAGCAAATCCGTCAGTTATCGGGTATGCGTGGATTGATGAACAAACCCCAGAAATCAGGTGCAGAAGGCGGTCAAACGATTGAAAACCCCGTCCTCTCAAACTTCAAAGAAGGACTTTCGGTACTCGAATACTTCATCTCGACTCACGGTGCTCGTAAAGGTTTGGCAGACACGGCTTTAAAGACAGCCGATGCTGGTTATCTTACCCGCCGCCTCGTCGATGTGTCACATGATGTCATTATAAACGAAGAAGACTGTGGCACGCTGCGTGGACTTGTAGCAAAAGAATTAAAAAACAACGAAGAAACCGTCGCAACTCTCTATGAACGCATACTTGGGCGCGTTTCGGTTCACAATATCCAACATCCAACAACGGGTGAAATCATTGTCCGTGCAGGCGATGAAATCACAGAAGACATTGCACAGGTAATAGAAAATTCTCCACTCGAATCAGTAGAAATCCGTTCGGTTTTGACATGCGAATCAAAAAAAGGCGTCTGCGCAAAATGCTATGGGCGAAACCTCGCAACAGGTCGAATGGTGCAGCGTGGAGAGGCTGTAGGCGTTATCGCTGCTCAGTCTATCGGCGAGCCTGGTACGCAGTTGACGCTCCGTACTTTTCACGTGGGTGGTATCGCATCTAACATCACGTCTGAAAACAACGTTACGTCGAAATACGAAGGATACCTTGAAATCGATGAACTTCGTACTGTTGATATAAAAGAAGACGGTAAAGACTACAAAATCGTCATAAGCCGACTTTCGGAGCTCCGTATCGTTGACCCGAATACAAATATCGTACTCGCTTCGCACAACATCCCATACGCCTCGAAACTTTACTTCAAATCGGGCGACACGGTGAAAAAAGGCGACCTCATCATCGAATGGGACCCTTTCAATGCCGTTATCGTAACTGAGGCGCAAGGTACGATCAAGTTTGAAAACCTCGTAGAAAACAATACATTCAAAGTAGAATACGACGATACAACCGGACTTCGTGAAAAAATCATCATTGAGTCTAAAAACAAACTTGTTCCCTCAATTCATATTATCAACAAAGCCAAAGAAATCGAAAAAACCTATGTCCTGCCGCTAGGAGCTCACGTTGTGCGCGAAAATGGTGACGCAGTGAAGCTCGGCGAAGTACTCGTTAAAATCCCGCGTACGGTAGGAAAAACTGGCGACATCACTGGCGGTTTGCCTCGCGTTACCGAATTGTTTGAAGCCCGTAATCCGTCGAATCCGGCAGTAGTTTCGGAAATCGACGGCGAAATATCATTCGGCAAAGTGAAACGCGGCAATCGCGAAGTCATCGTTACATCAAAATCGGGCGAATTCAAAACTTACCTCATACCGTTCTCGAAACAGATACTCGTTCAGGAAAACGATTATGTCCGAGCAGGAACGCCTCTGTCAGACGGCGCTATCACACCTTCCGACATTCTGGCAATCAACGGTCCAACAGCAGTGCAGGAATATATTGTCAACGAAGTGCAGGACGTTTACCGTTTGCAGGGTGTGAAAATCAACGACAAACACTTTGAAGTAATCGTCCGCCAGATGATGCGCAAAGTCGAAATAGTTGAGCCGGGTGACACTCGTTTCCTCGAACAGCAACTGATTGACAAACAGGAGGTAGGCGAAGAAAACGACCGCATCTGGGGTAAAAAAGTTGTTATCGACGCAGGTGATTCACCCAATATGAAACCAGGGCAGATCGTTACTGCACGAAAACTTCGCGATGAAAATTCAGCCCTAAAACGTCGCGACTTGAAACTTGTCGAAACCCGTGACGCAGTGCCCACCACCGCAAGCCAAGTCTTGCAGGGTATCACCCGCGCCGCCCTTCAGACCACAAGCTTTATGTCGGCAGCATCATTTCAGGAAACAACAAAAGTCCTCAACGAAGCAGCAATCAATGGTAAAATCGACCGTCTGGAAGGAATGAAAGAAAACGTAATCTGCGGCAAACTTATCCCCGCCGGTACCGGACTGAAAGAATACGAAAAAATCATCGTCGGCAGCCGCGATGAAATGGAAAGAGTGCAGATGACGACAATGCGTCCTTGTAGTATGGTTGCGGCTATGCTTAATGAGACAGAAGACTTAACAGTCATAAGTCAATAAGTTTAAAACCCCGCCAGTATATCTATCTGACGGGGTTTAAAATCTTTTTTGCCGTTTTTGTGTAATTTTTGAGTTTTTTATCTCAGGACTAACGTTTTTACAGAAATCGTCGATAATACGGAAAATTTCAATAACTTTGTCAGTTGTAAGTATAGATATATTTGCTGTAATTGATTATTAATAATCAAATAAAGACATATAAAATATAGTTGACTTGCAAACCTTTCAATAATTTTTCTTATCTAAAACTGAAATTGATTTTTTTTATTTTATTATTACCAACAATTAATACGTTGTATTTCTATGATTTATTGGACGTTGCGATTGAAAAGAAAACTCAGTTTGTTTGCCAAATACGAAAAGGCGAGAATTAAAGCAATTGCGTTGTGTGTAGAAATGGTTTATGGACGACACCTATTTTGATATTTGATGAGGCTGAGTTGTTTGGAAAGCATTATCTGCTTGATGTTTCATAATCTTAATTTTAAAAAATAATTGTAAATTTGTAATATTTTTAAAATACTAATATGACAACAAAAAAAATAAATAGTGTTGAAATTTATGACACCAAACGCGAAAATAATTTGATAGTGCATTTGGCAAAAACACTGCCAGAAGACGTAGAGGCAACTTTTACGGCAAAAATTGATATAGAACGCCGCCGTGCCATAGAGCGCAATCACTCGGCTACGCACATTCTGCATGAGGCGTTGCGTGAGGTGTTGGGTACGCGCGTTGAACAGAAAGGTTCGTATGTGTCTCCCGAAATGCTGCGCTTCGACTTTTCGCATTTTCAAAAACTCACGAAAGAAGAAATTCGCCGTGTAGAACATGTTGCTAATCATCTGATTAGAGAAAATTTCCGCAACGAGGAACGCCGCAACATTCCAATTGCAGAGGCAAAAGAAATGGGTGCAATGGCGCTTTTTGGCGAAAAATATGGCGAAACGGTGCGCGTTATCAAGTTCGGTAACTCCATTGAACTTTGCGGCGGCACACACGTTTGCAGTACAGGCAAAATCGGAATGGTGAAAATTATTTACGAAAGTAGCATTGCGGCAGGTATTCGGCGTATTGAGGCGATAACAGGTGAGGCGATTGAAAATCTGTTTGATTTGATGCATGATAAAATTGCAGATATTCAGGAGTTTGTAGGCAATGCATCCGATTTGCGTGCGGAACTCAAAAAAATTTTTGACGAAAACAGTGAATTGCGCAAACAGGCAGAAGAATTTATGCAAAAACAGTTTGCCGAATATGCCGAAAAACTGCTTGCAAAAGCTGAAACGAAAGACGGAGTAACTATAATTAAACACATTACGAAAATTTCTGCCGATAAAGCAAAAATGCTTGCTTTCCAACTTCGGCAGCGGCAACCAGAAAATCTTTTTGTGGTTATCGGCTCTGTTTTTGTTGGTAAGCCAAACTTAACGATCTTATTATCAGATGACTTAGTTGCCAAAGGAATGAATGCTGTAACGCTTATTCGCGAAGCAGCAAAACACATTCAAGGTAGCGGCGGCGGACAATCATTTTTCGCACAGGCAGGCGGGAAAAATGCAGAAGGAGTAGATAAAGCAGTAGAAATGGTAATTTAAGCATTAATACAACAACCACGCTTTTTCATACATAGGATTATCTTCTCTGAACTGTCGAAGATATATTTTGGCTTCTTGCTTGTCTGAGAAGGCAGCGACAACAATACGGTGCTTATTGTTAGAACTGTGAACAAATGCTTTGTTAAAACCTTTATTGATATAGCGTTTCAGTTCATCTTCGGCAATCTGCCGAGTAGAAAGACTTGAAATAACGATAAAATAATTTTTGTCTGATATATTTTCCGATTGTTTCGGCTGTATTGAAATTTCTACCGCTGGCGCAGGTATTTCCACAGTTTCTTCTGTTCTTATAACTTCCTGTATTACTTCTGTTTGAGGTTTTGAAGGAAAAGATAAAAAACTTGCTGAACGAATCTCTGCCTGTTGGGAATAGTTGTTCAATGAAGAAGGAATGAATAACATTGCCAAAATAGCCGCCGCCGTTGATGCCGCATACATAGCGATTTTTCGGTTGATGGGAATCCATATCGTATCGACATCTCTCTTTCGTTTTAATTTAAAATAAGACATTTCGGAAAGTTCATCAAGTTCTATAAGACGAGGAAGACGAACTCCTGTAAATCCATAAAAATTCGCATTACAACTCATATTCGGTGCAGAATTAAATATTATTCTGTTTTCCGATGCAAAACTGAATCTGCCAACCCAAGGAATCTGTATCCGCTCGCCTTGATTCAGTCTGTTCCACAAATCTTCAGCAAAATCATTTATATAATCAAGCGCTTCACGATAGCCAATATTTTTTTCTTTTGCAACGGAATTTGCTAGCAATCCGTCGTTATGTGTGATTTCGGAATTGAAACTTAAAAATCTTTCTGGCGGTAAAAGAACGTTACGTTTATCCGCCCTGTTTTTGCCATTTCCCGATACAATAAGAGCGCCAAAGCCAGGAATAATAATACATTCATGCTTTGACAAAAGATATGCAATATGAAAATTTAGATTATTCACACTGCAAAGATATAAAAATATATTTTAAAAAACAAAATATATTTCAAATTTTTTTCTTACCTTTGCGTCCGTTTTTAGCAGAAAAAATCATGGCAAATATTAAATGTACAGGTATTCTTACATCAGGAGGGGACGCACCGGGAATGAACGCCGCAGTGCGTGCAGTAACCAGAGCTGCTATTTATAATGGATTGGAAGTTAAAGGGATATATCGAGGATATAGAGGTTTGATTACAAGCGAAATAGTTCCTTTCAAAACAAATAATGTTAGCAATATTATTCAGCAGGGCGGAACTATACTTAAAACCGCTCGTTGTCAAGAATTTAGAGAACCCGAAGGACGTCGCATCGCTTATGAAACTATGCAGCGCGAGAATATTGATTCGCTGGTGGTTATCGGTGGTGACGGTTCGCTGACCGGTGCACGTATTTTTGCACAGGAATACAATATTCCTATCGTTGGACTGCCCGGCACTATTGATAACGACCTTTTCGGTACCGACACTACGATTGGATATGACACTGCCTTGAATACAATTATGGACGCTGTCGATAAAATTCGTGACACTGCTTCTTCTCACGAGCGATTGTTTTTCATAGAAGTTATGGGACGTGACGCCGGTTTTCTCGCTCTCAACGGTGCGATAGCAGCGGGTGCGGAAGCAGCGATAATTCCCGAAATTTCGACAGAAGTTGACCAGTTGGGCGAACTCATCAAAAATGGTTTCCGTAAAACGAAAAACAGTAGTATTGTTCTTGTAGCAGAGAGTGAAATCACAGGCGGGGCAATGGCTTTGGCAGAGCGCGTAAAGAACGAATATCCGCAATACGACGTGAGAGTAACAATTCTCGGACATATTCAGCGCGGAGGCTCACCCACAGCTTCGGACAGAATCCTTGCCAGCCGAATGGGCGCAGCAGCAATCGACGCACTAATGGAAGATCAGCGCAATGTGATGATAGGTATTCAAAATGACATGATTGTTTATGTGCCTTTTACAAAAGCAATTAAAAATGATAAGCCTATCAATCGAGAACTTCTTAATACTTTAAGAATTTTATCAATCTGACAATTTTGAAATATTAAACACAATAATTTATACACTATGAATGTTAAAATTATCACAACTTGCATTGCATTATCAGCCTTGATGCTAACGGCGTGCGGACCAAGCGCAAAAGAGATTGAAGAAGCCTTGAAAAAAGACAGGGCGAGGAATATCACACTTCCTAAAAACGACTATCACTACAAGGTTACAAAGGATTATATCGAAGACGAGCCTGATGCCGATTATCTTCACGCATCGGAAGCGGCACACGAAGCGTTTCGCGATATTAAATTTGCCGTACGTATTCATTGGGGTATTTATTCTATTTGGGAAATGAACGGTGAATCGTGGGGCTTTCTCAACTTGTCAGACGTTAGAAAAGCAGAATACAACGAACTGTACAAAACGTTTAATCCAACAGGATTTGATGCTAACGAGTGGATGGATTTGTTCAGACGGGCTGGCATACAGTGTATGGCGTTCACAACAAAACATCACGAGGGTTTTTCGATGTACGACACCAAAACACAGGTAGTACAGCGTGCAGACTATATTGATTCACTGAATCCAATAGAACAGTGCCATCTTGCGTACAGTATTATGGAAACGCCTTTCAAACGCGATGTGGTAAAAGAACTTTGCGATGCGGCGCACGAGCGGAATATTAAAATTGATTTATATTTCTCGCATCCCGATTGGTATGACGCCGATTTTCGCCCCTACAACGGACATCCGCTCACTACTTTAAGCGTAAAAACCAACACTGCGATGTATGGCAACGATATTCACTTCGATTCTACAAAAATTATGACGGAGGAACGCATGCCCGAAGAAACGGCGCGTATGGTAAAGCGACACAGGGAACAGTTGTGCGAACTGCTTACAAATTACGGTAAAATTGATATGATTTGCCTCGACCAGTGGCTTGGACAGGACGTTTGGGAAGAAACAAAGAAAACTGTTAAAATGATGCGGAAATTGCAACCTGATGTTATGTTGCGTTGCCGCGGTATCGGCAATTATGGCGATTATTACACGCCAGAACAGTTCGTTCCCGAAAGCAAGGAAAATACAAATATGCCGTGGATGACCATCTATCCGCTCGGACGCAGTTTCTCTTACGACCGTGACAGTGCTCACTATCGCGGTGCAGGCTGGATTATTCGCAATCTGATTGATGCAGTGGCAAAAGGCGGCAGTTTTATGGTTGGAATAGGTCCTAACGGTACAGGAAAATTCCATCCTACAGCAGTCGCACAGTTGGAAGAAACAGGGCGCTGGCTTGACTTGAACGGCGAAGGAATTTTCAACTCTAGTCCTTGTGAAGTGTGGAAAGATGGCAAAACACGTTTCACGCAAACCAAAGACCATAAATATGTGTATGCTTTTGTTGATACACTTAAAGCGGAAATTACAATTGCTGCAGTAACTCCAAAGGAAAACAGCAAAGTGCGTATGCTCGGCTACGAAAAGGATATTGAGTGGATGTATACCGATACGGGCATAACGCTGACGCTTCCCTCCGAACTACTTGAAAATCGTCCCTGCAAATATGCTTGGGCGTTTAAATTTGAGGTGGGAAATCAGAAAAGTCATATTTAACTTTTTTTAAAATAAATTTTTAAAATAAATAATTTGTTTGTTTAGTTGGTTTTATTTATATTTGCACCCGTATAATAACTAATTAATCTAAAAAGAAAATTTATGAAAACAAAAAATTTTACACTGATTGCATTAGTAATGTTCTTGATGAATGTTCCTATTGCGCTATGTGCTCAGGACGACGGATACGTGTCGGGCTATGTTACGGCGGTGTTCTCTGCGTATAAAGTCTATTCATCCGACAAACAAACCGAACCGCTCCAAGGATATGTCATTCATATCGAAGACACGGACAAAGATGTATATACGCTGGCATCGTCGCCCCTCAATGATATGTTTGATTTTTTTGGCGAAGAAGGCTTGCGGATACCCTACACAGCAGGAGACTGTCGTCTGTTATATCTGTCAAAAATTGCGGGTTATGATTCTTTTACGGCAAAACAACTATCGGCATACAAAATTAGATTCCGCTATGCACCGATTGCCGACGAGGTATTTTATATTGGAGGAACAGGCATTTGCACTGACATCGGTTATAACACTTTTGTTCCGCTAAGTTCTATACCTGAGGTTGCTGTTTTAACGAAACCATTCCGGAGCGATATTACTCACGAGTGGAAACTTGAAACAATCGACGGTGTTGCAGTGGACGAGTATGGTAGACATTATCATTTTCCACAGACGGGGCTTACTCTGTCTTTTCATTCAAACCGAGTTGTAGAATGGATTAACGGGCATTATTACAAAACCTGCCATTATAACGCAGAAAACGGCGCAATTGATTTTGCGGGCATCTTCCGTGAGTCCTGTACAACTGATTTTACAGGCGAAGATGTAGTTGCCGAATTTTTGAAAAATGCCAAAACTTACAGCATCAGTTCTGACTACAATACTTTGACAATCACAGGGATAGACCCCAACGGAAAAGATTTGGACTTTGTTTTTTCGAGAATCTGCAAGGACAATCCCCAAGAACCTGAGCCCCATCATGCACCTGCTACCACCGATATTGTCGACTTGAATCAGTCTGAAGCAATCATTTATCCCTCTATCGCAGATACCCGCCTAAATGTCCGCTCATCAGTGTCATACCGTATTTTCGGATTGCAGGGCGCAATGTCGCTTTCGGGACATGCATCGGAAAGTCAGTCTATCGACGTATCAACTCTTAAATCAGGTATTTATCTGATTTCGACTGTTGATGAGGCGACAGGAGAAAGACGAACGGAAAAGTTTGTGAAAGAGTAAGATAGATACTTTAATATTCAAAAACCTCTGCCAATTTTTTTGTATTGGTGGAGGTTTTGTTTTTTTATAAGCACTTAACTTTGCTGCAAATAAAAAAAATCAATTATGGAATTAGCACTGTAAAAATCTAATTGTGTCAGTCACTGACATCGGTTTATTTCAAACGTTGCAGTCGAAAAACTGATAATCGGGATATTATTATCAAAGAAAATTTTTTGTAATCACCAAATGAAGAAATCAGAATAAAATTTTTAGGCTACAACATTGGCATTAAGGAGGTTATAACTGCCGTAGTAACTAAATTCCCGCTCCATCAGTCAAATCTAAGCGTACCGCCTTGGTTTGCAGAATACGGGAATTGGGCGGCACACTGTGTGTCAACCAGATATTCCCACCGACAACAGTGCCTTCACCTATTGTGATTCGCCCTAAAATAGAAGAATTGGAATAAATCGTAACGTTGTCTTCGATAATCGGATGACGCGGCAAATCTTGCGGGTGTCCTTCTCTGTCGTATGTAAAATTCCTTGAACCTAGAGTAACGCCCTGATACAAAGTAACACAGTTTCCGATAATTGTTGTCTGCCCGATAACTATGCCTGTTCCGTGGTCGATACCGAAATATTCGCCTATCTGTGCGCCAGGATGAATGTCAATACCCGTTTCAGTATGTGCAAGTTCAGTTATGATACGCGGAATCAGTGGAATATCAAGTATGTACAGTTCGTGAGCGATACGATAATTTGAAATTGCCTTGATAGAAGGATAGCAAAAAATCACTTCGCCATAACTCCTTGCTGCCGGATCGTTATTGAAAATCGCTTTTACGTCAAACGACATAAGGCGCTTGATTTTTGGCAGTGTATCAATGAATTGATACGTCAGTCTGTTTGCTCTTTCCCGCAGTTTCGGTGCATCGGATTCTTTCGCATCAGGCTGAAACTGCATGGCGTCGTAAATCTGCTGCGACAGAAGATGGAATGATTTTTCTACGCTAATACCTGTATGATAAACCAGTGAATCTCTGTTTACAAGCGGATTTCCATAATATCCGGGAAAAATAGCGGAACGAAGACAGTCTATCGTTTCGCTCAAACTTTGCGGCGAAGGCAGACGCCTTTCTCTGACAGGAATATGCGGGTATCTGTCGCTGTGATTCTCCGTAAGCGCCTGTACTGTTTTTTGTATATTATTCATTTGTAATTTTTTATTATTTTACCCGAAACGAACGACAAAGGTAATAACAATTTTTCAAAAACCAAAAGCCTCGCTGAAATTCCCAGTACAACCGCATCAAAATTAGTAATTCAAGCAAAAAAGCGATTCAGCAATGAAGTGTATCAAATTACGGAAGAGGGACTTAAAGTGGCTTATGAATGGGATTTTGGCTCGTCAAGCGTTGATATTTCAAAATACAAGTTTCCGACCAATCCAATTGAAAACAATCGTATATCTGAAAAATTTTACAACCAGTTTACTAACGGTGAATTTTCTTTCGCCCAATATTGTTATGAAGCCAATAATCAGAATTCAAGATTTTTTCACACGCAGATTCAATTTGCCGAAAAAGGACGGGTCTTAGGTCAAATGTTCTATGACAAGGAAACGGAACAATATATACTGTTCAGAAAAACGACAGAGGGTATTGTCATCAAAGACCCGTATATCTTCAATGACAGTACAATGCTTTGCAGCATAGAGCCTAAAGACAGGGAAATGTTTCGAAATGTTTTGTCCGGTGCAAACTTGGAACAACTTGACAATATACTGGAAGACGATAATCCGTGTCTGGTAAAATACACATTTAAAAAGTAATATTATGAAACAGATATTATTGCTTTTCTTCTGTTCTCTTGCGTTTTCTTGTACAAATTCAGAGAAAAAAGAAAGACTTGCGATTCAGAAAGCAATGAAAGAATATGAAACACTGGTTGCTCAAAAAGTACAGGATATTGAGAATAAAAGTTCAGGTCAAAAAGTTGATGAGCAGATGGTTTTCTTCGGCAATGATTCTTTACGCATAGTTTCCTTAAAACAGTTGATTGAAGAAAAAAGTCCACTGTTTTTCTATTTCTCAGAATCAACCTGCTCTCCGTGTATCGAAAAATGTGTAATGATAATGAAAGCATATATTCCTGATTATTCCAGTAATAAAATACTTGTTTTTGTTTCACCCGATTATTTATCCCGTTTTAGAGAGAACTGTTACGGGAAAAGGCTGTTGAATTTGAGCAATGGGAAATTGGGTATTCCAGTAGAAAACGAAATGGTACCGTTCTTTTTTACACTCGGTGATGATATGAAAATAGAAAATCTACACGTCGTAAACAAGGAAAATTTTGGGCAGACAGAAAAATATATTAAAAGCATCACAAAGAAATGAAATATTTGTTGTTATTTTTCACTAAAAAAATTGACTCACAAAAGAGTTAACGATGCAAACAAAGGTTTTGGTTTTCTGTTGGGTTAGCCGCTCATTCCGCAGAGTTGCGCATAATCTGCCAAAGTTAATTAAAATTCCGCTATCAGTTTGAAATTTATCTGTCGTCCTGTAAGTCTGTCGGGGACGGCATGGCTAAGTCCTTCTACGTCTGAAAACCATGAATACGAACTGACATTGTTTATGTCCAGCAGATTAAATACATCTGCGCCTGCCCAAATGTTTTTGAAAAAACTGAAAAACGATGAGCCTGTATCTTTCTCGGAATCCCAAAGACGATAAGTCATACCTATGTCTACGCGGCGATATGACGAAGTGCGTATATATTTGGTGTATTCATATCCGGGAATGGTGAACGGCAGTCCGTCAGCCCAAATTGCTCGCAGGTTAAGCTGTATGCGACGGTAGCCTGGCATGTAGTCATTGAAATATAGACTGAAATTGTAGAGCTGGTCGGTTGGCATCGGAATTTTTACGCCGCCGAAAGTTGTTTGCCGAGCCTGCATAAGCGAGAAATTGAGCCAGGAATCTGTTTCGGGAACGAATTGTCCGAACAGTTTAAGGTCAATGCCTGTCGCGTGTCCCGACGATATGTTTTCGCCGTAATACTGTATTCTCACATTGTTTACGTGATACGGGACAAGGTTGTCCATTTTCTTGTAATACAGTTCCGTCGTGAATTTAAACGGGCGGTCGTCAACTCTGAAATTATAATCGCCGCCAAGTACGAAATGAATTGAACGCTGTGATTTTATATCTTGATTGAGTGCAATATTCTGGTTGCCGTATTCGTCGCTGACAATTTTCCGAAATTCTTTATAGAAAGGCGCCTGATAGTAAAGTCCTGTCGAAAATCGTGTTATCAGCCTCTGGTTTGCCGAAGGTATAAAACGCAGTGAAGCGCGTGGACTGACGATAAATTCACGGTTGAAATCCCAGTAAGAACCTCGCAGTCCGGCGGTCAGTGTCCATAAACCTTTTCCGTTGCGAAAACTGTAAGTATCTTGCATATATCCCGAAAAGCGACTTGAAGAAATGCTATTTCCTGAAAAAAGATTGCTTTTCATTTGCAAAACTTCGTCGCTGACAGGCAGCGAATAGCCCATTGAATCCTGCAACTTCCATTCGCGGATTCTGTCGCTTATGTCTTCTTTCTGATACGACAGTGAATAGCGCACAGTATGGTGATTCAGTCCTATACTTCCTGTAACTGCAGTATTTACGACATTAGATTTCAGATAACTGCGGGCGTGTTCGATAAAATGTCCTGTGCCTGTAATGTCTTTATTATCGTCATCAAGAATATTGCTAATCCAGTATTCGCCTTCGATGTCATAGTTTTCCTGTTCTGTATTTTGAAATGCTGAAACCTGCAATGCAATGTCTGCGTTTTCCGAAATATCATACTTAACAGTTGTGGCGCCGAAAAGTGTACGAAATCTGTCGCGTTCGGCGCCTGCATAATATACTTCAAAACTTTTCTGAACCTGCAAATTACCCCAAGACGTTTGTCTCGAACCGGGGTAAAAATCATAAGCGTTATCGGAATAGTTACCCATAACATTCAGATTGAGTCCTGGCGATACGGCATAAGTCATAAACGTTTGAACATCAAGCGCAGAAGGTTCGTAATCGCCTTTTGTGTCAAGAGTATTCAGCAGAGTAGTGCCGCGTTTGTAGCGGACTCCTGTGATCTGGCTGAAATGTCCCGATGCATTTCCAATGTAGGCGCTGCCGCCAAGCATACTGCCCGAAAATCCGCCTTCAAGCGCTTTAGGTTTTTTATAGTTCACGTCAAGTACAGACGACATTCTATCGCCATAACGAGCCTCAAACCCGCCGGAAGAAAACGATACGCCATCAGTCAAATCCGGATTTATAAAACTCAATCCTTCCTGCTGCCCGCTACGAATGAGAACAGGGCGATAGATTTCTATTCCATTTACATAAACTATATTTTCGTTGTAATTACCGCCTCTCACGGAATATTGAGTACTCAATTCGTTAGAAGAAGAAACGCCTGTGCCTGCCGTAACAACAAACGATTCAATGCTGCCGCCGGTAGCATCAACCGCAAGACGACTGTCTTTGGTTTCTATCTGCATCATTGTCGGCTCCTTCTGTCTGCCTGTAACGGTTACGCCACCGATATCATAATCCATAGTTCGAAGGCTGACATTGACTGTCATATTGCCTTCAACTTTCGGAATAATCCTCTGTGTCTTGTTATAGCCAAGGCACGAAAAAACAAGTGTCAGTGAATCTCCTTCCGCAACTGTAAGCGAATATTTTCCCTTTCCATCTGTAAATGCACCGTTTACAGAGCCGCGCACGCCAACATTTACCAATTCTACAGG
The DNA here is from genome assembly GCA_031267615.1 of Dysgonamonadaceae bacterium. Classification (GTDB taxonomy): domain Bacteria; phylum Bacteroidota; class Bacteroidia; order Bacteroidales; family Azobacteroidaceae; genus Azobacteroides. The sequence goes on along the minus strand of JAIRYM010000094.1, from coordinate 4,663 downwards.
CAGACCTTCTGAATCAATAACGGTCCCCTGAATGACAGCTCGTTGAGAAAAGCAAATAACAGGAACAAGCGTAATTAATGACAAAATTTTTATACGAAAAAACATACAATAATAACGCAAAATATCAGGTTTCAGTATAAGTCCTTGATAATTTTATTACCTTTGCAGCAATTTTTCAACAATGCGTAAAATTCCCGTCGGGACAGAGGCAAAACAGAGACACAAACACTCTGTCCCCGCTAAAATTACAGTGAGCGACAACTCCATTCGAAATTTCGCTAAAATTCAGGGGGCGCAGTGACGCGCGAACAGAACTGTCAGGATATGGTAAAGAATTTGGAGGATACCGCGGAGTCGATTAATGCGACTGCCTGGTCGATGCTGATTGTTGATGTATTGATGCACAGGTCGTAAGTGGAGGCGACTCCCCACTGTTTGTTGCTGTAATAATTGTAATATGCGGCGCGTTTTTTGTCTGTTTGCTCGATGAGGGTGATTGCTTCTTTTGTGTTTATCGACATTGTGGTGCAAAGCCGCGAGATGCGGTGTTCAAGACTGGCGGAGATGAATATTTTCAACAGACGGGGATGTGAACGCAGTATATAATCGGCGCATCGCCCGATAAATATGCAGGATTCCTGCTCCGATATTCTTTTTATTACATCGCTCTGTATTTTAAACAGCGTTTCGTCGCAAAGATAATTCAGGTTGCCGGGGCTGATATAACCGGAATAAATTCCTGAATAACTGCCCGGGATACCGAAATTACTCTTTTCATCTGAGTTCTCGAAAAATTCTTTTCCTAATCCGCTTTCTTTTGAGGCTATATTTATCAGCTCCCTGTCGTAACAGGATATTTTCAGTCGACAGGCTAATTTGTCGCTCATAATCTTGCCGCCACTGCCGATCTGGCGTCCGACTGTTATTGCAAATTTATCCATTTTTTTTGTTGTCTTTAAATTCTATTTTTAATAATGTTGCTGCGATTATGACTGACAGAAAATCGGACACCGACATGCTTGCCCATACGCCTGTTATTCCCCAGTAGTGTGGAAAAATAAGGAGGAGGGGGATCAATATCAATACCTGTCGTGCCATTGAGAGAATTATGGATTTGCCGGCTTTGCCGATGCTCTGGAAGAATGCTGAGGCTACCATTTGAAAACCAACAATCGGGTAGAGCAGGAATACCCAGCGAAGTCCGGGTACGACGAGCGAAATCAGGTTGGTGTCGCTCGTGAACAGCGTGGCTATCTGTCGCGGAAAGGTTTCCACTACTGCAAATCCGACGAGCATGATAACCGTTGCATATATCATTGTCTTTTTTAATACTGATATGACGCGGGGCTGAAGACGGGCGCCATAGTTGTAGCCTGCTATGGGCTGCATGCCCTGATTTAATCCGATGACGGTCATTACAAAAAGAAATGCGAGACGGTTTACGATCGTGTATGCTCCGACTGCATCGTCGCCGCCATGTTTTAATAATTGCCTGTTGATGAGTATTACGATTAAACAGCCTGCTGCGTTCATCAGAAACGGGGCTAAGCCGATGGAAAAGGAGTCTGTAACGATTTTCTTTTTTAATCTGTATATGCCTTTTTGAAAATGTATGAAGTATTTCTTGTCGTTAAAAAGATGTATTTGCCAGCACAGGATTGCGGTTTGAGAAATAATGGTTGCCAGAGCGGATCCCTGTATTCCCCAGTGGAAACAGAAAATGAAAAGCGGATTCAGTACGAGGTTTATCAGTACCGTATATATTGTTGCGATCATTGATTTCATCGGGTTTCCTGCTGAACGAAGCATTGCATTGAGTCCGAAGTACAGGTGGGTAAAAACGTTGCCGGCGAGCAGAATCAGCATAAAGTCGTATGCATATGGCAGTGTTGTGGCGCTCGCTCCGAAAAAGAGCAGAATGGGTTTTAGAAAGATGATGGTTATGATGCCGAGCAGAATGCCCATGATGATGTTTAGCGTTAGTACGTTACCGAGGATATTGTTTGCTGTTTTGTAATCTTTCTGTCCCATTCTGATGGACAGCAGAGTAGAGGCGCCGACGCCAATCATTGAGCCGAAGGCTGCCGAAAGGTTCATTAGCGGGAATGTGATTCCCAAGCCATTCAGGGCGTCTTTGCCGACGCCGTGTCCTATAAATATGCTGTCGGTGATGTTATAAAGAGAGGATGCGGTCATTGCTATTATCGCCGGAACGGCGTATTGCATCAGCAGTTTACCTATGTCGTCTGTTCCCAGCGAGGTTGGCGCTTTGTTGTTGTTGTTCATTGTGCAAAGGTATGAATTTATTTTGAAAGTTTGGGAGATGTTTATTTTCGGGTTATTTGAAATCTGTATTTTTTTATTACCTTTGCGCTCTCTTAATATACTAAATAAAATGAGTAACTTGAAACTTGAAATCGACAATGTTTTTAAGTTTGTTTCCAAAAAACAAATTTATTCGCTTTCGGATGCTGCAAAAGCGGCTAACTTACAGTTGGAAAATGGTAAGGGCAAGGGAAATGATTTTCTTGGCTGGGTGCATCTTCCGTCGACAACCACTCTGGCAACTGTTGCCGACATTAATAAAACTGCCAATGCACTGCGAACGAAATGCGAAGTCGTTGTTGTTATTGGTATCGGCGGCAGTTATCTTGGCGCAAAAGCCGTAATCGACGCTCTGTCGGGATCTTTTGATGCTCTGTCGGGAAAACGTCCGCTGGTTGTATATGCCGGACATAATATCGGCGAAGATTATCTTACCGAACTTTCTCTATTTCTCAAGAGTAAACATTTCGGAATAATAAATATCTCGAAATCGGGTACGACTACCGAGCCTGCCATCGCCTTCCGAATTTTGAAAAAACAATTGGAAGAGCAAGTCGGCAAAAGAGAAGCAAAAAATCGTATTGTAGCTATTACAGATGCTGCACGTGGCGCTTTGCGCACTCTCGCCGACAAAGAGGAATACAAGACTTTTATTATTCCGGATAATGTTGGCGGACGATTTTCGGTACTGACGCCTGTCGGACTGTTGCCTGTCGCTGTTGCAGGGATCGACGTTGCAAAACTGGTGGAAGGTGCTGCCAGTATGGAGGAATGGACAGCCGCTGATGTGAATTTTGAAAATAATATTGCCGAAATTTATGCTGCTACACGAAACGCTATTTATCAGAGTGGGAAAAAGATTGAAATACTTGCTAATTTCAATCCTCAACTGCATTTTGTTTCCGAATGGTGGAAACAGCTTTATGGCGAAAGCGAAGGCAAGGAGGATAAGGGAATTTTTAATGCTGCAGTTGATTTCACTACGGATTTGCACTCAATGGGACAGTGGATTCAGGAAGGCGAACGCACGATTTTTGAAACTGTCATTTCTGTTGCTGTTCCGAAAACGCATCTCGAAGTGCCTGCTGATCCCGAAGATTTAGATGGACTGAACTATCTTGCGGGAAAGCGAGTTGATTTCGTTAATAAAATGGCTGAAAAAGGTACGCAGATTGCGCATATTGACGGTGGCGTGCCGAATATTAGAATTGAACTTCCCGAATTGAATGAATATTACCTCGGTCAGCTGCTCTATTTCTTTGAACGTGCCTGCGGCATAAGCGGCTATATGCTTGGAGTCAATCCGTTTAATCAGCCGGGAGTGGAAGCATATAAGAGAAACATGTTCGCTTTACTTAAAAAACCGGGTTACAAGAATATAGTAATATGATACGCACCGTTCTGTTTGATATGGACGGGGTGCTGTATGATTCAATGCCCGACCACGCGCGTGCATGGCACGAAACAATAATTGCTCAGGGAATTGAGTCTAATCCCGAAGATTATTACCTTTTGGAAGGTGCAACAGGTGGATTTACGATAAATTATCTGTTTAATCGCGCCTTTCACCGTGATGCTACGGAAGAAGAGAAGCAAACAGTTTATGAACAGAAAGCGCAGCGTTTTGCAGAAATCAATGACTGCACTCGACTGATGTCGGGCGCGGCAGAAGTTTTAGCGGCAGTGAAGCGCACGGGCAGAAAGATTGTGGTAGTTACCGGTTCGGGGCAATCGGAACTGTTCAATAATTTAGACAAAAATTATCCTGAGATGTTCAGTCGCGAACTGCTTGTTACGGCTTACGACGTAACACAGGGCAAACCTGATCCCGAACCATATCTTCTCGGATTGCAGAAAGCAAATGCTATAGCGAATGAAGCAATAGTGATTGAGAATGCGCCGCTTGGTGTTCGGGCTGCTGTTGCTGCCGGTATTTTTACAATCGGAGTGAATACAGGTCCACTGCCCTGCTCTGTTCTGAAAGATGCAGGCGCTTCATTGATATTTCCTTCGATGACGTCGCTGGCAAAGGAAATTGAGGATATAATTAATGAGATAATATAAAAAGGTATCATTAATGTGAGTTCGATATAAAGTTTAAGAAAAAAGGGTTATCTTTGCCACAGTTAATACACAATTAAGATGCTCACTTCAACAAACACATCACTTTCGGCAGCGCCGGCAATAATATCTCCTTTATTATTGTTATTATTTGGCGTTTCACATTTGCATATTCCAAATATTTTGCTAGTGTGTGTGTGTGTGTGTGTGTGTGTTGGGTCGCGCGCACGTATATACTAAGAATAGATCAAAAAAACAAATATGTTTTACTGATTTT